>CAZMUG010000136.1:0-7507 GCA_964569165.1 uncultured Gaiellales bacterium | reverse complement strand
TGCGCCGCTTCAGCGGTGCACCAGAACGGGGTGCGTTGCTTCAGCGACGCACCCCGCCCTTCCTACCCTGCACGCGGTGTCTGACACCAGGGCGCCACGATCGGCTTGAACAAGCGGCGCGGTGTCAGACACCGCCTTCCGCCGGTGCGGTGCTTCAGCGGTGCACCGGCTCCTCTCAGCCCGCCGCCACCGCCGTGCACTCGATCTCGATCAGGAGCCCGGGCACCGCCAGCCCGGTCACTCCGACGATCGTCTGCGCCGGGTGGTCGGCACCCCCGGTGACGGAGTCGATCGCGCGGGTGATCGTCTCGTACTCGGTCGGGTGCAGCGTGTAGATCGTCCGGCGGACGACGTCGTCCCACGCGACCCCGGCCGCGTCCATCGCGACCTTCAGGTTCCGCATGGCCGCGCGCGTCTGCTCGTACAGGTCGTCGCCGCCGACGAGCGCGAAGTCGGGCGCGAGCGCAACCTGCCCCGCGAAGTGCACGACCTTCGTGCCGGACGCGATCGCGACGTGGCTGAAGCCGGGAGCCGGGTGCAGCTCCGGCGGGCTCAGAAGCTCACGGTGATGCACTGCCTCCTCCTCTCCGGGCAAGGCGCCTGAGCTCGGCGTCGGTGACGAGCCCGCGCGTCTTCACCCCTGCCCTCTTGACGGCTTCCAGGAGCGCCGGATACGCGTCTTCCGGCACCTCGAGCCCGAGCTCCTCGACCTTGATGCGGATCGAGTCGAGGCCGCTCTTCTTCCCGAGCACGATGCCGCGCGTCGCCCCGACGAGCCCGGACGCGTACGGCTCGATCGCGGGCGGGTCGTGGAACTGTGAGGCGACGGCGCCCGACTCGCGCGTGAAGAGGTTGTCGCCCGTCACGGGCTTCCACGGTGCCAGGGGAGTGCCCGAGAGCCCCTGGACGAGCGCGGCGAGCTCGCGGGCCCGCTCCAGCCGCAGGCGGGTCGGGATGCCGTACAGCGCCTCCAGCGCGAGCGCGATCTCGAGGAGGTCCGCGTTCCCCGCCCGCTCCCCCATGCCGTTGACCGTCCCTTGCACCCAGGTGGCGCCTGCCTGCACGGCGGCTACGGCCGCCGCGGTCGCGAGGCCGAAGTCGTCGTGCCCGTGCCAGTGCACCGGCACCGCGTGGTCGAGGCGCTCGACGACCTCGCCGACGAGGAAGGCCGCGGCCTCGGGCGTCGCGATGCCCAGGGTGTCCACGACGACCACCTCCTGCGCCCCCGCCTCGACCGCCTGCTCGTAGACACGGCGGACGAACTCGAGGTCCGCGCGCGTCGAATCCACGCCGAAGAACGCGACGCGGATGCCCTGCGCGGCGGCGAACGAGACCGCGGAGCGGATGCGCTCGAGCATCTTCTCGCGCGACACGCCGAGCGCGGCGAGCTTCCCGTCCGAGATCGGGCTCTCGATCACGGAGGCCTCGAGCCCGAGCTCGACGAGCGCCTCCACGTCCGCCTGCACGGCACGTGAGAACCCCCAGACCTCCGCCTCCAGCCCCTCCTCGAGGATCAGCGAGATCGCCCGCGCGTCGTCCTCGGAGACGCGCGGGAACCCGGCCTCGATGCGATCGACGCCGGCCGCGGACAGCGCCTTTGCAATCTCCACTTTTTGCTCGGGGTCGAGCACGACGCCGACGGTCTGCTCCCCGTCGCGCAGGGTCGTGTCGTACAGGCCCACCGTGACGCGAGGCTGCGGCTCGAGCGCCTTCGCGTTCAGGTCGCCGGTCCACACCTGCGAGCGGTCGAGGGTCATGCGCGGACGATCCCGTCCGGGAACGGCGAGAGCTTCTCCGCGCCCGCGTCGGAGATCAGGAAGTTGTCCTCCACGCGCAAGCCGCCACCTCCTTCGATATAGCATCCTGGCTCGATTGCAAGGACCATCCCGGGCCGGATCTCGCCGCCGCCCGCCTGATGCGCGTAGGGCGGCTCGTGGGCGCGGGCTCCGACCCCGTGGCAGATCGGATGCGAGGGTTGGCCCGGGAAGCCGAGCGCGCCGATGCCGTCCCGCACGCGCCGGTCGAGCTCGGCGAGGCTCGCGCCCGGCCGCGCGAGCTCGATCGCATCCCCGTACACGCCCAGCAGGCCCTGCTCGAGCTCGCGATACGCGGGCGTGAGCTCGCCGACGACGAGGTTCTTCGTGTGGTCGCACCAGTAGCCGTCCGCGCACACCCAGATCTCGAAGAGCGTCGGCTCGCCCTCCACGACCGGACGCGAGGTCGTCGCGGTGAACGTCTTGATCCCCGGCCCGGACCAGACGAGGGAGAACCCGAGCGCGAGCTCGACCTTTCCCTTCCACCCCGTCCCCTCGCCGTGGACGAAGCCGAGCCACTCGGCGGCGATCTGGGCCTCGCTCATCCCCGGCTCGAGCACGAGCCGGCAGTGCTCCATCGCGGCCGCCGCGATCTCGTTCGCGAGGCGCATCCGCTCGAGCTCCTGCCCGGTCTTGAGCGCGCGCGCCTCCGCGAGCAGCGGCGTCGCGTCCACTGCGTCGCCGAACGCGTCGAACCAGTCGCGCGTGTACGTCGTCGGCTCGCCGACCATGCGATCGGCCGCCTGCGTCCCCAGCGAGAGCTCGAGGCCCACACGTCCGAAGGGCGCAGCCGCCTCTCGCGCGAGCTCCAGGACGCGCGCGGTGGGCGGCCGCGGGTCACCCGGGTCGTACCCCTTGAAGAAGCGCGCCTCGCCCGTCCAGGCGGTCCGCGCGGCGTCCTCCTCGCTCGCCTCCAGGCACACGAGCACCGGCTCGCCCTCGCGCGGGAAGACGCACGCGTCGTAGCCCTTCATGCCCCAGAAGTTCGTCAGGTAGAGAACGTTGTCGGGCGCGCGCACGACGAGCGCGTCGAGCTCGTGCTCGGCC
The DNA here is from genome assembly GCA_964569165.1 of uncultured Gaiellales bacterium. Classification (GTDB taxonomy): domain Bacteria; phylum Actinomycetota; class Thermoleophilia; order Gaiellales; family Gaiellaceae; genus GMQP-bins7. The sequence continues at coordinate 4,646 of CAZMUG010000136.1, read as the reverse complement.
ATGAGCGCACGCACGCGGTCGAGCTTCGCGTCGTCGCGCGGCCAGCTCATTCGGCCTCCTCCCAGACGACGCGGCCGTCGCGCGTGACGACCCGGCCGATCCCGCGCCCGGGATAGTGACCGCACGCGACGACGACGTCGCGGTCGACGAGCTCCGGAAGGACGCGGCGCCGGCTCTCCGCGCAGACGGCCGGGTCGCCGTCTGCCACGTACACCCAGTCGGGCTCCTGCAGGAGCGCCGGATGCACCGCGGTGTCGGCGAGGAGCACCGCGGCCGCGCCCCCGGACTCGAGCCGCAGCGCCAGGTGCCCCGGGTAGTGACCCGCCGACTCGAAGGCGGTCACGCCCGGGGCGAGCTCCACCGGGCCCGTCACGGTCTCGAACCGGTCGGCGAGCGGCTCGACGCAGCGACCGACGTGCGGCGCGTCCGCCGCCTGCCTCGCGAAGGCGAGCGCGTCCCGATGGACGACGTACCGCGCCCGCGGGAAGAACGGGACGCCCTCGGCGTCGGTGTTCCAGCCGAGATGGTCGATGTGCAGGTGCGTGAGGAAGACGACGTCGACGTCGTCCCGGCCCACGCCGAGCCCGGCGAGGGTCGTCGGCAGGTGTCCCTCCTCGAGGGCGCGCCAGTCCCAGAGCCCGGGCGGGCCGACGCCCGTGTCCACGAGGACGGTGTCCCCGCCCGAGCGGACGAGGAAGCACGTGCACGGGAGGCGCCAGTCCGGCCCGGCGAAGAGCTCGGGATAGAGGGCGCGGTAGGGATCCCAGGCGTCCTCCGGCACCTCCGGGTACACCTTCGCGTACGGGGCCAGAAGGCCCACCGCGTCGGGCAGCGAGTGGAGCTCGATCGAGCCGACGACCACGCCGCTCAGAACGGGAGGAACTGGAGCGGGGAGCGCGCGACGTCGGACAGGTCGACGTCGATCCGCACGTCGGCGTGCGCCGGGAGCTCGGAGCGGAGCCGGTCCGCGAGCTCCCGGGCCTGCTCCTCCGTGGCGGCCCCGGCCGTGAGGTAGCGCCAGCGGCGGCGGACCGGCACGCCCTCCGTCGCGAGGCGCCGCCCGAGGGCGATCGCCTCCTGCCGGCTGTCCAGGTGGACGACGACCTCCCAGTCGTACCTGCCCTCCGCCCGGGCCTCCTGCCGCTCGGTCGCCTCGAGCGCCTCGCGTGCCGCCTCCCGCTCCGCCGGCGTCTCGGGCAGCGGGAGCGACGCGTCCTTCCAGGCCTCCTCGACCTCGTGCCAGCGCGTGACGGCGACCTCGGCCGTCAGCTCGTCCGACTCGACGAGCTCGCGAATCGCTCGCTCCGCCTCGCGCGCGGCCTCCTCCGTCGCCGCGTACGCGAAGAGCCGCGACCCGTCCCGCGTGACCATGACGCCGCTGCCGAGGCGCTCGCGGGCGTCGTCGTCGAGATCGAGCGCGCGCAGCCTCTCCCCCAGCGAGAACCCGTGCTCGGCGTCGTCCAGCTCGACCTCGACCCGGTACTCGTCCTCCATGCCGTCCGACGCTACCACCGCACCCGCGGGGGAGCGGGCGCGCCGTGCGCCTCCTCCCAGGAAACCACCGGGTTGCGGAGCACGCCGATCCGCTCGATCTCGGCCTCCATGACGTCCCCCGGCCGCAGGTAGAGCGAGGCCGCGTCGGGCGAGAATCCCGCGACGCCCGAGACCGTGCCGGTCGAGAGCACGTCGCCGGCCGAGTAGCCGAGGGGCGAGTAGTGGCTCAGGATCTCCGGGATCGTCACGCTCATGCGGCCGGAGTGCGAGACCTGCCGCGACTCGCCGTTCACGCGCAGCTCCATCGCCAGGTCGTGGGGATCGGGTATCTCGTCGGCGGTGACGATCCACGGCCCGAGCGGGCAGAACGTGTCGATCGCCTTGCAGAACGAGAACACGCCCGAGCGCATCTCGCGGCGCTGGATGTCGCGGGCGGTGATGTCGTTGAAGATCACGTACCCGGCGACGTACTCCATCGCCTCGTCGGGCGAGAACCACCTGCCGTCCTTGCCGATGACGACCGCCAGCTCGAGCTCGTAGTCGAGCTCCTCGGTCAGGTGCTCGGGATACACGACGGGGTCGTCGGGGCCGACGATCGCGTCCACGTTCTGGAAGAAGACGATCCAGGGCGCGATCTCGTGGTCCCAGCCGACCTGCTTCGACTCCTCCTCGTGCTCGCGGAAGTTCCCCGCGGTGTGGAAGAACTTCTTGGGGACGATCGGGGCGCGCAGCCTGGTCTCCGCGAGGGCGACGCGCTCGCCGGTCTCGTCCGCGCCGCCGCGCTCGAAGTACTCGCGGAGCGTGGGGACGCCGAGGACGGCGATCTCGTCGCCGTCGAGGATCCCGACGCGGCCCTCCCCCTCGCCGAAGGTGACGAGCTTCACTCGCTCGCCCTCTCTCCGAGCCAGGCCACGACGTCGGCGGCGTTCCTGTCCGGCGGGAACACGGGGTAGAAGGCCTTCACGATCGTCCCGCGCTCGACAACCAGCGTCATTCGCTTGTAGAGCCGCCGCCCGGCGAACTCGAAGGTGGGCAGGCGAAGGGCCTTCGCGAGCAGCAACGAGGGGTCGGACACGATCGGAAACGGCATGTGCTCACGCTCCGCGAACTCGACCTGCTCGGCGAGCGACTGCGCCGAGAGGCCGGCAACGCGCGCGTCCAGCTCCGCGAGCTCGGCCGCGTGGTCGCGAAAGGCACACGACTGCGGCGTGCACCCACGCGCCCCCGGGATCGCGTCCCACCCGTCGGGGCTGGGACGCCCTGGCGCCCCGGTCGCGGGATAGACGTAGAGCACTCCCAGCCTCGACGCGAACACACCGAGGTCGAACGGCCCATGCGACGAGTCGAGCGCGAGGGGCGGAGCCTCGAGCCCGGCGAGGTGGTCGGCGGCTCCGTCGTCCACGGGAACGGGCAGGTCGGCGGGAAGCGTGTAGATGCTCACGCGACCCCGCACACGTTCAGCGCCGCGCGGGCGTAGACCTCCGCCGTCTTCACGAGGCCGTCGATCTCGAGGTTCTCGCCCTTCACCGTGTCGAGCAGGCCGGTGGAGGTGCCGTAGTTCACCGTCGCGATCCCGTAGCGGGTGAGCACGGAGGCGTCGGAGAACCAGCGCGTGACGTCACGCTCCGGCGGCGAGCCGAACACGTCCGCGTGCGCCGCGTCGAGCGCGCCGATCAGCGGGTGGTCCTCCGCGATCTCCGCGCCGGGGGCCGTCACGTACACCTCGCCCTCGATCCCGTGCGCGGGGAAGCGCTCCGCCAGCCCCCGCACCATCCCGAGCACCTGCGCGCGCGCGACGGCCATCTCCTTCGTCGGCGGCACGCGGACGTCGAGGAAGAGGTCGGTGCGGTGCGGCGTGCGCGAGACCCGCCAGCCGAAGCCGCCCTGGACGGCGCTCACGTTGACGATGGCCTTCGCGCCGCGGTAGGCGTTCGCCGGGTCGTCCTCCCAGGTCGGGATCCACTCGAGGACGGCCTCGAGCACGTCCCGCATCCGCAGGATCGAGTTCTGGTCGCGCTTCCCCTCGCTGAACGCCGTGTGGATGAAGGGGCCCTGCGTCGAGATCCGGAGCCACAGCGAGCCGAAGTGGCCGAGGACGACCTTCGACTCGGTCGGCTCGCCGAGGATGCACATGTCCGCGACACCGCCGTGCGAGACGAGGTAGCGCGAGCCGGCGGCGTAGCCGCGGTACTCGGCACCCACCGCGTCCCCGTACTGCGTCTTCTCGATCTCGCCGGCGACCGCCGCGATCAGGACGTCGCCGCGCAGCCGGATGCCCGCATCGCCGAGCGCGCGCAGCGCCTCGACGTAGCAGGCGAGCGCTCCCTTCATGTTCGAGATCCCGAGCCCGTACAGCCGCCCGTCCTCGACGAACGCGCTCGGCTGGAAGCCCGGCACGTGGCGCAGCCAGGGCTCGCCCCCCGAGTACGACGTGTCCATGTGCCCGTTGAACATGAGGCTCGGCCCGCCGCCGGCCCCGGCGCGGATCCCGAGCACGTTCGCGCGGCCCTCCTCGACCTGCTGCCACTGCACGTGGAGCCCGAGCGCGAGGAACGTCTCGCGCATCAGCTCGGCCATGGCCTCCTCGGAGCCCGTGAAGCTGCGCGTGTTGATCGCCTGCGACGCCCAGTCGACGAGCCGGTCGCGGTCGATGGCGACGTCAGCCACGGACGTGCGGGAGGACCTGCTCGCCGAAGAGCCGGATCTGGTCGTGGCGGCGCTCGCCCCAGAGCTCGAGCATGACGTGGGTGCACCCCGCGTCGCGGTACTCCTCGATCGCGGCGATGCAGTCCGCGGGGGTCCCGGCGATAGGCCGGCAGCGGTCGAGGAGCGAGTCGGTCACCTGCGCCTTGGCCGCTAGCCGCCCGCCCCGCTCCATGGCCTCGGCAACCGGCTGGAGCTCGTCCATTCCGATCCCCGCCAGGTCGAGCAGCGTGTCCGCGGAGCCCTTGATGTTCTGGAACTTGTTCGCCAGGTACATGCCGGCGATCTCGCGCGCGCCGTCGCGGCCGGCGTCGCGGTCCGACTCGTGGATGGACGCGACGACGGTGCATCCGATGTCGATGTCGGCCGAGATCTGCTCCCGCGCGTAGCGGACGAACGCAGGGGTCGTGATCGAGGCGGTGAGGCAGCCGTCGGCGATCTCGCCGGCG
>CAZMUG010000135.1:0-7531 GCA_964569165.1 uncultured Gaiellales bacterium | reverse complement strand
CGTTGGCCCCGGACGAGGCCAACCACCTCGCCGGGGCCAACCCGGATCACGCTCTCGGGCCGACACTTCCACCAGAGCAGCGTGACAAACAGCATCGGAGCCGCACCCGCCGCCTCGCACCTGATCAGCGGACTACCGCGGGATCGGCACGAGAAGGACTTCGCGCCCCTCCTCGTCGAACGCCAGGCTCGCACACGGCCGGGCGGACTCGAACCGCCTCGAGGTACGAACGCGCCAATCGTCGAGCCGAAGGCGGGTGAGCTCGGTCTGAACGATCTTGCGGGCCTCGGGCTCGGCGATGCACCGCTCGAGAAACGTGTCGACGAGCCCGTTCTGGAGCTCCACCACGGCTGAGCCTTCGTCACCGGGGGCGGGCACAAGGCTCAGTCGCGCGCAGCCGTCGCCTCGTGGGCTGGGGAAGACCGCGACGGCTCCGGATGGCAGTACACAGGCCTGGAGCGGTGGGGGCGGTCTTCCGAACGCGCCGTCGAGCCAGACCTTCTCGCAGGTCTCGACCGGAGAAGGATCAGTTGCAGGTACCACGACCGTTCTCGCCTCGAGGTCGAGACTCGCATAGCAGCCGACGCTGAGGTGCTGGGTCGGCCCTCGAGTGAGCGCCCACGCCAGAGTCGCAGCGCCGAGCACGACGGCTGCCACGAGGGGGACGAGATCGATGCGTCGACGGGGGATACGACGAAGCCTCTGCAGCCGCGGGGGGCGTCGCCCCGCACGCGAGTCGACGTCCTCCCGCAGGATGCTCTCCATGGCCTCGAGCGCCTCTCTCGAGCGAGCAGGGTCCGGCAGTGTCTTCGGATCAACGGGATTGATCCGACGCAGAACGTCGAAGGGATCGCCTGAGTTCCTCATCGAGTTCCCCCAGAGTCGCCGTAGTGGTCAGAAGTGCCTTCCTCCTGTCTATGGCAACTTCGACCGCTTTTCTTTCGGCAGATCTCGGTGAGCCGCCTACGAGCACGGTGGAGCCGGATCGCCGCGGCGTTCTCAGAGCAGCCGAGCGCAGACGCGAGCTCACGGTGTGACAGTCCTTCCCATGCCGCGAGCATGAGCACCTCTTGATCGCCGGCGGACAGCTGCTGAAGTCCGTCGATTACGGCTCGCAACTCGAGTCGGTCGAGCGCATGCGATTCACCCTCGATGCCGCGCGTCGCAAGAGCCTGCAGGCGAGCGGAGAGTCTTTCGCGTCGAGCGGCACCACGGCGCTGATTGGCGAGAGTCCGCGCTGCGACACCGTACAGCCACGGTAGTAGAGCGTCCAGGTCGGGCGCGTCACCAATTCGCCGCCAGAGGACGGTGAAGGTCTCGGCCACAATCTCCTCGGCGGCCCCGTACTCGACTCCGCGCCGGAGGGCGTAGGCGAGGATCGCCCGGTAGTGCTCGAGGTAGGCGCGACGGAAGCGCGCCTCAGCGTCGCGCCGATCCTCGGCCATTGCTGATCGACGCGATGCGCGTTTCGCCGCCCCCAGATCCGTCATGCGGGCCGATGCGAGCGGACCACGCTCGAGCGCGCGGGGCCGCTCGCGACCGGCCGGTCATCGGTGGAGTGTGCTCCCCAACTACTGGAGGTAGACGGAGGAGACGCGGTTGTCCCAGCCCGAGAGCATCGACGACGCCTGGGCTCCTGCGCTCGTGTTGCCTGGGTACCAGCTCCCGCCGCCGTTGGCGTTCTCGGCGAAGTAGGAGCCGCAGGCGCCGACCTTGTAGGAGGAGAGCTGGTTGTCGAAGCTCCACGCGGAGAGGTTCTGCCACACGCCGCGCGTGTAGATGTCGAGCTCGCGACCGCCGTAGCCCGTGTTCTCGAAGAGCCTGAGCGGCGTCGAGCAGGACGCCAGGATCGAAACGTCCGCTGCGAACTCTGACTCACGCGCTTGCAGGCTAGCGACGTCGCGGAAGCACTCCGCGAGACGATCGGTGTCGAAGACGACACACGCCCGCGCCTGGCCCCAGCCTCGGGAGAGGTCGATGACCTTCCCCTCGAACAACGCGAGTCCCTGGCGGGACTCGCTAGCCGAACTGTTGCTTGCGAGGACGGAACTGGTGGCGACGACAATGAACACGGCAGCGAGGCCGATAGCGATGAGTCTGCGACTGTGCACGTTCACCCTCCTCTCGTGGCGCCCTGGGGGGGCGGGTTGGGTCCAGTCGAGTGGGCGTCGGAAGCGCCACTCGTTCCTCTATTTCCGGCTCGTCCCTAACCTTTCGGCGATAGCGCCACGAGCGCAGGTCGATGACAACGGCCAGCGCGAAGGCCACGAACCGGAGCGCGAAGCTCACCGCTCGGGCAAGGTCGCGCCAGACGCTCTCTGCACTCCGGCCGCAGTTGCGGCGGCGGCACCCGCGCCGGCGGTCGCCGCGAGTTCTCGAACCTGCCCCGCCGTTCGCCCCCTGCGCGCAGATCAGGTGTTCGCCCTGCGCACGCGCCGAGGGAGATCAGGTCGGGGGGAAAGGAAGGCGCGGTACCGGACATGAATGGACTGGAGGTGCACTCACATCTCAAGTCGAAGGAGGTCCAGACGAGGAGTCGACCAGGGTGCCCTCTCCGTGAACGCACTTGCGACGCTGCAGAAGGACCCGCCTGTCTGCCTCGATCTGTCCTCATCGGCGGTCAGTCAGGAGGCGGCTGATGAGATCGTCGCAGTCGGATCCGCTTCGGAAGTGCGATATGTTCGGACTGCCGTCAGTGAGGAGGCAAGAAATGCGTAAGCCTCGTCGAGTCGTCGTGTTGTTGGCTTCTGTCGTGGCGGCTCTTGCGGTGGCGGCGCCCGCGAGCGCCGCGTACTGGCAGCATGGCCCCGGCTGGCTCGGAAACGGATACAACGATTCCGACTGCATCTGGTACTACGGCCAGGCGTCCTGCAGTGGTTGGAGCTACTGGTACCGACTTCAGTACCAGGACGTGACGTCAACGTGCTGCTTCACATATCTGCTCGGCTTCGAGAACAACGCCCGGATTCGGGGCCTCTGGGTCTACGACTACGTCTCGTACGTGGACATGTCTCCGAACAGCGTCTCCATGGACGGCAATCTCAAGGCTCACATGACATGGTGGTCGGGTAACGGCGTGAGCGTCCTCGCGTGGGCGAACTCCTAATCATGTGTCGATCTGGAAGGACTCTTGAGCATGTATCGCAGTAGAAGGATCCCCAATCGGGCATCAGTGATCTTCCTTGCAGGCTTGGCTGTCGCGGCCGCGGTGGGGGCGTCGGTCGCGACCGGCGCACTCGGGATAGGGCCCGACCCGCGATTCCCTTCCGGGCCGGGATGGACGGTGGGCACGCAGGGAGTTCGAGTGACCGCCACGGCGACGACCGCAAAGCGCCTGACGGATGCGCCTACTGGTCGTGAGCTATATCTCCTGGCGACACGCGCCGGGCGAGCGTTCTATCGCCTAGGAGCGCCCGGTTCGAACTGCTTCGGGGTGGGAGACGCAACCGCACTGGGAGAAGTGGACGTCATTCAGTGCTTCTCAGCTGTCGTGCCACTGATGGACTTCTCGATAGGAGGAGTGGAGGCGGCGAGCCCCGGTGAACTGCAGCTCATTCGGGTCGAAGGCATCGCTCCCGACAACGTGGCTGCGGTGGCACTCGCGAATCGTCAGGATACCGTCATTGCGCGTTCGCCAACTGAGAAGAACGTCTACTCGCTGAGCGTTCCCAGGTCGAGCGGCGTTTCGCGGCTGATCGCGCTGGACGCAGCGGGCAACGAGGTGTTCTCGCGTCCATACGGCGCTCCGCCACCGCAGTAGAGACGCAACCCGATGAGTTCGCGACAAGCCGTCCATGCCCCACTCCTCTCTGAAGGGGGTCGCATCATGACTCGTCTCACCGTACTGTTAAGCGCGTTCCTTGCGCTGACCCTGCTCGCAGTTGCGCCGTCGGCATTCGCCACGCTTGAACAAGGAGACCTGTACGGCGCAGCCACGTACACACCAGGAACACAACACGGCGGCATCTATGACTGCCCGATCAACGGCGATCGCGCTTGGGCAGAGAACCGGTTCTACAAGAGCGGCGCAATAACGGGGAAGGCGATCTTCATCAACCCAAGTGGAGGATGGATCGCGACGAACGAGAGCGCCAACACGATCACGGTTGTTTCGGGCGCCGGGTCGGGAACGAAGAAAGGCTCGGTCAGGAACACCTCAACGTCAACGTACAACGGCTATGGAGCCGTCTTCTACAACGACCAGGTCTGGTGCGTGTGATGTCCTGGTGTTCAAGGAGGCTCACATGACGACCACTCGTAACCGCCTCGTTGCAGTCGCGGCGATCGCAGCCTGCGCCGCCGCCGTCGCGGTGGGTCCTTTCTGGCTGGTCGATCGGTCTTCGACAGAGGGCAAGGCACTCTCGACGGACTCAAGTGTCGCAGCCAATGTCTCCCTGACGAAGCCGAGTGGTATCTCGGATCAGGCGTGGAAGCTCTTGGAACCCACGCTTCGCAGTGCTGGGAACGGCCCGCAGCCGCAGGCTTTCTCGCGGCCAGAGCAAGCGACCGACACGCCACTCCAGGAGACCGATCTACTTGGAAGTGTCGCCCGGCTGATCGCGACAGCCACGATCGGCGGCACGACTCGGAACCTCTACATCGGAAAGCAGGCCGGTGTTCTGACCTGTGCCCTCCTGCAGACTCCGAGCGACGCCGGCTCCGGCAATGGGGGATGTAACCCGGCCTCCAACCCGTTTATGGGATCCCACGTCATCTGGAACTCGGGGTCGGAAAACACCGTTCCGCAGCGGCTGATCCTGAGCGGAGTCGTCGATGACTCGGTGGCTCGAATCGAGGTTGCGACGAGCGATGGCAAGTACACCGCCGTTCCGCTCTCCGCGGATGACGGGTTCATCTACGTAGTCGAGAAGAGCCACATCACTCCGGTCGACGTGCCGCAGACGATCCGCGCCTTCGACAGGGCGGGACGTCTGATAGAAGAAGTCAAGCTCGGGATCACGTTCGGCGCATAACAGGTGACGCACTGCAGTTGGGCGGCACCACGGACCTGGAGGGCGGCGGGTGGACGGTGGTTCGGCTAGGGGAGCATGCGCCCACACGCACACTCGGATGCGCGAGCGTACTCTCACCTGGCGAGCGAGGAGACGGCTCGCACGCGAGCGATGCGGGAGATCGGTCCGCGCCAAGCTGGCGCAGGCGGATCGCCCGGACCCACCTGCGGCGCCCGATGCCCGGGTGTAGCGTACGAGCGTATGGCGACCACGGCCCTCGACGCCACCTCTCTGCAGCGCGCGGCGAAGGAGCACCTCTGGATGCACTTCACCCGCATGGGCGGGTACGAGACGGCGGACGTCCCCATCATCGTCCGCGGGGACGGGTGCTACCTCGAGGACGCGAACGGCAAGCGCTACCTGGACGCGCTCGCAGGCCTGTTCTCGGTCAACATCGGCTACTCGTTCGGCGAGGAGATCGGCCAGGCGGCGCTCGAGCAGATGCGCGAGCTGCCCTTCTACACGAACTGGTCGTACGCGCACCCGCGCGCGATCGAGCTCGCAGCCGAGGTTGCCTCGCTCGCGCCCGGCGACCTCAATCGCGTCTTCTTCTGCTCCGGCGGCTCCGAGGCGGTCGAGTCTGCCTGGAAGCTCGCGCGCCAGTACTACCGCGTGCGGGGTAGGAGGGAGCTGGAGGAGGTCCTCGCGGGGCCCGCGACGCGGCACGACGAGCTCGTCGCCGCTCTCGCCACGCCTCCGCGGAGGTACAAGGCGATCGCGCGCTACATCGCGTACCACGGGACGACGCTCGGCGCGCTCTCCATCAACGGGATCCCCGCCATCCGCGCGCCGTTCGAGCCGCTCGTGCCCGAGGTGAGGCACGTCTCGAACACGAACCGCTACCACCGCCCGTCGGAGGAGACGGAGGCGGAGTTCACGCAGTTCCTGCTGGACGAGCTGGAGTACACCATCGAGGCGATGGGCCCCGAGACGGTCTGTCTCGTGCACATGGAGCCCGTGCAGAACGCCGGCGGCTGCTTCACGCCGCCCGAGGGGTACTGGCAGGGCGTGCGGGAGATCTGCGACCGCTACGACATCCTGCTCTCGGCGGACGAGGTGATCACCGCCTTCGGGCGGCTCGGTCACTGGTTCGGCTCCGAGCGCTACGACATCAGGCCCGACCTCGTCACGTGCGCCAAGGGCCTCTCGTCCTCCTACGGGGCGATCGGGGCGGTGGTCGCCACCGACCGCGTGATGGAGCCGTTCCTCGGCGAGACGTCGATGTTCTCGCACGGGATCACGTTCGGCGGGCACCCGGTCCAGTGCGCGATCGCGCTCAAGAACCTCGAGATCATGAAGCGCGAGCGGATCGTCGAGCACGTGCGCGAGACCGAGGACGCGTTCCACTCGACGCTCGCCCAGCTCCTCGACCTGCCGATCGTGGGCGACCTGCGCGGGACGGGGTTCTTCTACGCGCTCGAGCTCGTGAAGGACAAGGACACGCGCGAGACGTTCTCGGACGAGGAGTGCGAGAAGCTCCTGCGCGGCTTCCTGTCGAACGCCGTCTACGAGGCGGGGCTCATCTGCCGCTCCGACGACCGGGGTGACCCCGTCATCCAGATCTCGCCGCCGCTCGTCGCCGGCCAGGCGGAGTTCGACCAGATCACCGGGATCCTCGGCGAGGTGCTCACCGAGGCGTCCGCGCTGATGCGCTGAGTCTCAGCCGACGACGCCGAAGAGCCGCCACTCGCCGGGCACGCCCCTGAGCTCGTGCGCGCCGCGGTCGGCGAAGTCGAGCCCGGCGCCGACGACGAGGTCCTTCACCGTGCTCGAGACCAGCACCTCGCCCGCGCCGGCCAGAGCGGCGATACGCGCGCCGATGTGCACGGCGATCCCCTCGGGCCCCGTCTCGGTGAGCTCCACCTCGCCCGTGTGGACACCCGCCCGTATCTCGAGCCCGAGCGGCGACACCGCGTCTCGGATCGCGGTCGCGCAGCCGACGGCGCGAGCGGGGCCGTCGAAGGTCGAGAGCGTCCCGTCGCCCTCGACGCGGGCGACCCGTCCGCGGTGTCGCTCCAGCCTCGGCCGTGACGCGTCGGTGGTGCTCCGACAGCAGATCCGCCCAGCGGCGGTCGCCGACCTCGGAGGCGAGCCGTGTCGAGCCGACGATGTCCGTGAAGAGGACTGTCGCGAGCACCCGGTCGCGCTCGCGCAGCGGACGCGCACCGGTGACGAACTCCTCGACCTCGTCCAGCAGGTCGTCGGCGTCACCGAGGAACGGGAAGTGATCGGCGCCGGGAAGCTCGACGAGCCTCGCTCCCGGAATGTGTGCAGCCAGGTATCTGCTCGCCTCGACCGGGATGACCTGGTCGTCGACCCGGTGCACGATCAGAGTGGGCACGCGGATGGCCGGCAGGACGTTGCGGATGTCGATCTGCATCTGCGCCTCGAACCAGGCGCGCGCCGAGCCCGGCGTGCCGGCGAAGCGACACGCCTGCGTGTACCAGCGCGTGAACTGCTCGTCGTGCTCCATTCTCGGCGCGATCGCACGGAGTCCGAAGCGCTCCGTACCCCAGCGG
>CAZMUG010000134.1:3878-7535 GCA_964569165.1 uncultured Gaiellales bacterium | reverse complement strand
CTGACCGGCGCGCTGCTGGGGGCGAGGCGCACGACGATCGTGGTCCTGCTCGCGCACGGCAGGCTGTGGAGCCGCGGGCTCGAGAGGCTCGACGCCCCCGAGCCGAGGTCACCCGACGGCGAGATCCAGTAGATCGTGCTCGCCTCGTGCAGGGCCTCGGGCATGTGCAGCTGCGCTCCCTGCAGCACGCGCTCCGCGATCCCGAACGCGATCCCGTACACGAGGTAGCGCTCCCACAGCTCGAGCGTCGCGGGGGGCGCCTCCTGCAGCCGGGGGAAGTCCGTGAGGTAGCGCCTGAAGGCGTCCCAGCGCTCCGCTTCCTCCTGGGCGGCCCTCGAGCGCCGCCGCCAGAGCTTGCGGGTGAAGACGAGGGCGCCGAGGACGATGGCGGCGTTCGCGATCAGGCAGGCGCCGACGATGAGGAGCAGGACGTCCGAGTAGCGCGGGAAGACCGGGCGCCAGCCGTCCACCGCGACGAAGATCGCGAGGCCGCCGGCGGCCGCGAAGAGCACGATCGCGAGGACGAGCGGGATGGCGCCCCGCGACCTGAACCAGCCGCGCCCCGCCGCCTCCTGCCCGATCGTCTCCTTGAAGGCCTCGAACCTCGTGTGCATCGTCTCCCGCTCGTCCTCGATTCGCTCGCGGAAGCGGGAGAGGTGCTCGGTCCCGCCCCCGAGCACGTCGTCCACGACCGCGGCAACCTGCGCCTCCCACGGCGAGAGCGACTGCTCCTTGCCGGCGGAGAGCGCGAGGTCGGCGACGGTCTCGTGCCGCAGGCCGCCCCAGATCGACCGCTCGGTCGTGGTCGGCTCCGAGGCGTAGACGCCCCTCCGGATCAGGTCGAAGAGCGTCGCGGTGAACTCGTACGAGCCGGCCTCGCCGCCCTGACGGAGCAGCGTCGGCACGAGCGCCGGGGGCGTGTCCGTCGGCGGCTCCTGCTCGTACTCGCGGTCGTAGGCGGTGTGCCGCTCGCGCCCGAGGAACCAGAACACGAGGAGAAGGACGGCGAGCGCGGGGATCGTCGCCAGGCCGAGGGCGAGGAGCCCGGTCCGGAGCGGATGGTCCTGGAGCGCGTCGATCCGCTCGCTGTCCCGCTCGTAGCGCTCCGCGTCCGCGCGCTCCTCCTCGAGGATCGCGGCGAGCCCGTTCCCACGGTGGACCTGCATGCCGGTCGTGGAGGAGAACGCGGACCGCGGGATGAGCGTCCGCAGCTCGACGTACTGGTGCGCGGGAACGTTGACCGCGCGCAGCGTCGCCTGCTTCCCGGAGAGCTCCACGTCTCCGCGGACCCACACCGGCTTCCCCCAGGCGCGCTCGATCTTCCCCGGCGCGCGCTCCACGGCGAGGAGTCGCGACAGGGGGGCCGCCCACTGGTCGCCCCAGACCTTGAGGTTGACGTCCACGACGTCGTCGTAGGCGACGGCGAGGCCCGTGAGCGTGTAGGAGATCGTGAACGCGCGCGTCTGGAAGCTCGCGTCGAAGTACCAGACGATGCGCATCCCGTCGCCGTGGCGCGTGACCCCGAAGGTCCGCAGCGGCCCGGGCGAGAGGTCGGTTCGCGAGCCCTGGGCGTAGGCGACGCCGTTCTCCGCGACCGACGGGTTGACGAGCGACTCGCCCTCGCGGAGGGGGATGTCGCGGTAGCCGTAGTGGAAGTCGCCCGAGAAGCTGACCTCGATCCGCTCGCTGACGCCGAGCGAGCCGTCGGGGTGGACGTCGACGCCGACGTCAGCGGAGAGGAGCGAGAAGCCGTCTGCCCGGGCGGCGGCAGGGACCGCCAGCGCGACGACGAGCGCGCCGACGAGCACGGCGCCGAGTCGCAGGTACGAGCGCCGCCGCCGAGCGGCCGCCGTCGGAGGTCTCGGCGCGGCCGGATGTCCCGCGCGAGCGGACGTCCGGTCGCTCGCCCTCAAAACCGGACTTCGGGCGCCTCCCGTTGCGCCTCCTCCCCGACCTCGAAGAACTCGCGGGCAGCGAAGCCGAAGGGGCCGGCGAGGACGACGCCGGGGAACGTCTGGATCGCGTTGTTGAAGGTCAGCACGGTGTCGTTGTAGACCTGCCGGCTGACGGCAACCCGGTTCTCGGTCTCGGCGACCTCGGTCTGGAGCTGGCGGAAGTTCTCGTCGGCCTGGAGCTCCGGGTACGCCTCCGCGACCGCGAAGAGCCGGCCGAGCGCCTGGCCCAGGATGCCCTCGGCCGCGGCGGTCTCGGCCGGGCCCTGCGCCTTCTGGGCGGCGGCACGCGCGTTGGTGACCGCCTCGAAGGTCTCGCGCTCGTGCGCCGCGTAGCCCTTCACCGTCTCGACCAGGTTCGGGATCAGGTCCCAGCGCCGCTTGAGCTGCACCTCGACCTGCGCCCACGCGTTGTCCACCCGGTTCCGCAGCCGGACGAACCGGTTGTAGAGGACGACGAGCCCGACCAGGAGGAGGAGAACGACGACCACGAGGACGATCAGCCAGACCATGCCGGCTCCGACTCTACGGCTACGCTGCCCGGATGGCAACCGTGGTCGGTCTCTTCGTCTCGCCCGGGCGCGGAAGCGGTCGTTCCGAGGCGCTCGAGCGAGCGCTCGCGATCGAGGGTCACGGCTTCGATGGCTGTGCCCACGCCAGGCCCCCTCGCCGGGAGGTGCTGTTCGTGTCGAGGGAGCACCTGGACGCGCTCGGCCTCGAGCCCGGAGCGATCCGCGAGAACGTCACGGTCGGGGGAGCGGACGTCCAGGCCTGGCCCGTCGGCCAGCGCGTGCGGATCGGCGACGCGCTGTTCGAGGTCACGATGACCTGCGACCCGTGTCACCGCATGGACGAGCTCCGCGACGGCCTCCGGGCGGAGATCCACGACCGGAGGGGGATGCTCGCCCACGTGGTCGAGGGCGGCGAGATCGGGCTCGGCGACGCGATCGAGCTCGTCTGAGCCGAGCGGCTGCCGCCGGCCTCAGCTGCCGCGGCGGCGCGTGACGAAGATCAGGTCCTCCTCGTCCTCGTGAGGGCGGAGGTCGAACCAGCCGTACAGCGCCTCCGTCTCCAGCCCCGCGGCGCCGAGCAGCTGCAGCCACTCCGGCGCGGAGAGCCAGTGCAGGCCGAAGCTGGTCGTGTCGCCGTCGGAGCGCACCGAGAGCGTCAGCGTGCGCGAGCCCTCGTCCCAGTCGGCCCGTTCCCAGATCCCAGGCTCGCGCTCCAGCCAGCGGCCGTGCGTCTCCTCGATGTCCTCCCGGCTCGGCGAGAAGACGTCGAACACGAACCGGCCGTCCGGCTCCAGGAGCTCGCGCGCGGCCCGGAGCGCCCGGAGCTTCTCGTCCTCCGTCTCCATGTGGAGCAGGGAGCGGAAGGGGCAGATGACGAGCGGGACGCGCTCGGGCACGGGTGGCTCGCGGAGGTCGCCGACGCGGAGGTCGACGAGCTCCGAGACCCCCGCCTCGTCGGCCGCCGCCCTCGCGACGGCGAGCATCCCCGGCGACGAGTCCACGCCGATGACCCGGATCCCGGCTCGAGCGACGGGCACGGCGATGCGGCCGGTGCCGACGGCGAGCTCGACGACCGGCCCGCCCGACGCGAGCGCGTGGTCGACGTAGAACTCCACGTCCTCCGTCACGGAGCGGCTCCACGGGTCGTAGAAGCCGGCGATCCGGTCGTAGAGCGCCACTAGGCGGCGAGCTCG
>CAZMUG010000134.1:0-3778 GCA_964569165.1 uncultured Gaiellales bacterium | reverse complement strand
GGGGCGTTGGTAACCTCGCCGTCCCGATGGACGCGAAGGCACTCGAAGAGCGGGCGCTCGCCGCCGCGGCCGCCGCGTCCACCCCCGACGACGTGGAGCGCGTCCGCGTCGAGTTCCTCGGCCGCAAGAGCGAGCTGAAGCTGGCGCTCCGCGAGGTCCGCGACCGCGAGACGGGGATGGCGCTGAACGCCCTCCGCGAGCTGCTCGAGGCGACGATCGACGCACGGGAGGCGGAGCTCCGGGACGCCGAGCTCGACCGGCGGCTCCAGGAGGAGCGCATCGACGTGACGATGCCGGGCACGCCCGTCCCGCGCGGCCACCTCCACCTGATCACGCAGATCCGGCGGGAGTTCGAGGACATCTTCCTGGGCCTCGGGTACACGGTGATCGAGGGCCGTGAGGTCGAGACCACCCGCTACAACTTCGACGGGCTCAACTTCCCGCCCGGGCACCCGTCGCGCTCGCCGGTGCAGACGCTGTTCCTGGACGAGGACACGGTGCTGCGCACCGAGACGTCGCCGGCCCAGATCCGCGCCATGGAGGCCCAGGAGCCACCGCTGTACGTCGTCTGCCCCGGCCGGGTCTACCGCCGCGACACGCCCGACGCGACGCATACCCCGACCTTCCACCAGGTCGAGGGGCTCGCCGTGGACGAGGGCATCACGCTGGGAGACCTTCTCGGGACGCTCGAGTACCTCATCCAGGCGCTCTTCGGCGAGAAGCGCGAGAGCCGCTTCGTCACGCACCACTTCCCGTTCACCGAGCCCTCGGTGGAGTCGTACGTCTCGTGCCACATCTGCGACGGGTCGGGGTGCCCCGTGTGCAAGCACTCGGGCTGGATCGAGGTCGGGGGCTCGGGGATGGTCGATCCCAACCTGTTCGAGTTCGTCGGCTACGACCCGGAGCGCTACACGGGGTTCGCCTTCGGCTGGGGGCTCGAGCGGATCGCCGTGCTCCGGCACGGGATCCCCGATCTCCGCGAGCTCTGGCGCAACGATCCCCGCCTCCTGGAGCAGTTCTGATGCGCGTGCCCGTCTCCTGGCTGCGCGAGTACGTGACGGTGGGCGCGACGGCGGAGGAGATCGCGCGCCGACTGGCAGTGTCCTCGCTCGAGGTCGACCGCGTGATCGACGTCGGCGTGGCGGACGCCGGAGACAACCTCGGCCGCTTCCTGGTCGGGCGCGTGCTCGAGGTCTCGGCCCATCCGAACGCCGACCGCCTGCGCGTCTGCCAGGTGGACGTGGGCGAGGGCGGCGCGCGCCAGATCGTCTGCGGCGCGTGGAACTTCGAGGCGGGCGCGACCGTCGCAGTGGGACTGCCGGGCGCCGTCCTGCCCATCCTCGTCGCGCCGCTCGACGAGCGCGAGCTTCGCGGCCAGGCGTCGCGCGGGATGATCCTCGCCGAGGACGAGGTCGGGATCGGCGACGACCACGCGGGGATCATGCTGCTCCCGGACGGCCTCGAGCCCGGCACGCCGCTCCTCGACGTGCTCCCGATCCGCGACCAGGTCCTCGACGTCACGCCGACCATCAACCGGGTCGACCTGCTGTCGATGGTGGGGATCGCGCGCGAGGTCGCGGCGCTCCTCGACGGAGAGCTCCGAGCGCCGACGCCCGAGGATCCGCCGGTGGTGGACGCGGAGGCCGTCGAGGTCGCGGTCGACGACCCCGTGGGCTGCCCTCGCTACATCGGCCGGGTCTTCCGCGACGTCGCCGTCGGCCCCTCGCCGCAGTGGCTGCGCTCGCGTCTCTTCCTCGCCGAGATGCGCTCGATCTCGAACGTCGT
The DNA here is from genome assembly GCA_964569165.1 of uncultured Gaiellales bacterium. Taxonomy (GTDB): domain Bacteria; phylum Actinomycetota; class Thermoleophilia; order Gaiellales; family Gaiellaceae; genus GMQP-bins7. The sequence goes on along the minus strand of CAZMUG010000134.1, from coordinate 1,993 downwards.
GGACGTGACGAACTACGTGATGCACGTCTACGGCAGCCCGCTGCACGCGTTCGACCGCGAGAAGCTCGCGGGCGGGCGCATCGTCGTCAGGCGCGCGCGCCCCGGCGAGGAGCTCCGAACCCTCGACGGCACGCTCCGGCGCCTGGCGTCCGACGACCTCCTGATCACGGACGGCGATCGTCCGGTCGCCCTGGCGGCGATCATGGGAGGCGAGGAGAGCGAGGTCACGGACGGGACGACGGAGGTCCTCCTCGAGGCCGCGAACTTCGAGTCACTCGGGATCCTCCGCTCGTCGGACCGGCTGGGGCTCCGGACGGCGGGCTCCAACCGCTGGGAGAAGGGCGTCGATCCCCACCTCGCCGAGAGCGCCGCGGTGCTCGCGAGCCGGCTCATCGTCGATCTCGCCGGCGCGCGCCTCACGGGTCACGTGGACGTTCACTCGGGACTGCCCGAGCGTCCCGTGGTGCGGTTCCGGCCGGAGCGCGCGAGCGGGCTCATCGGTCTCGACGTGGCTGCGGACGGGCAACGCGCGATCCTCGAGGGCTTCGGGTTCGACGTGTCCCCCGGCTGGGAGGTCACCGTCCCGACCTGGCGCGCGCGGGACGTCACGCGGGAGGTGGACCTGGTCGAGGAGGTCGCGCGCACGGTCCTCGAGCGCGTGCCGCACACGCTGCCGCTGCGCCGCCACGTCCGCGGCCTTCTCACGAAGGAGCAGCGCGTACGGCGCCTCGTGGAGGACGCCCTCACCGGGGCGGGGCTGTCCGAGGCGTACACGTGGAGCCTCGCCGCGACCGACCCGCACCCGGACGCGATCAGGCTTCCGGACCCCATGACCGCGGACCAGGCCGTTCTCAGGACGACGCTCCTGCCGGGCCTCGTGGAGGCGGCGCGGACGGCGCTCGACGCCGGCGCCGAGGACGTGCGGCGCTTCGAGATCGCACGGGTCTACCTGCCCTCTGGCGAGCCGCTGCCCGAGGAGCGCTGGCGGGTCGCGGGTCTCGTCCGGGGCGGCTTCGCCGAGGCCAAGGGAGTCGTGGAGGCGCTCTACGCCTCGCTCCACGTCGAGCTTCGCGTCGCGCGGTCACCGCACCCGCTCCTGCATCCGGGCAAGGCCGCCGAGACCGGCGCCGGCCGGCTCGGCGAGCTCCACCCGACCCTGCTCGACGGCCACTGGGGAGCGTTCGAGCTCGATCTCGCGACGCTGACCGCGTCCGTTCCCGAGCGGATCGTGTACGAGGACGTGCTCACGTACCCGGCCGCGCTCCAGGACGTCGCCGTCGCCGTGGACGAGGACGTCGAGGTCGGCGCGCTGCTCGACGTCGCGCACGAGACGGCCGGCGAGATCCTCCGCGAGGCCCGCGTCTTCGACGTCTACCGCGGCGAGCAGGTGGGGAGCGGGCGCAAGTCGGTCGCGATCCACCTGGCCTTCCAGTCCCCCGAGCGGACGCTCACCGAGGACGAGGCGACCGAGCTGCGCCTCGCGATCGTCCGCGCGCTCGGCGAGCGCTTCGGCGCCGAGCTGCGCGCGTAGCTTCGCTAGACGGAGCGTCCGGCGACGCGCCAGACCGGGCCCTGGGTCACCGCGTGATCCGAGTCGGAGAGCCCGAGCACCAGCGAGAGCTTCCCGGCGATGCCCTCGGCGTCCATCCGCTCGAGGCAGCGCCGCACCATGCCGGACGAGGTGCCGTAGCCGTGCCTGCCAGACGCGCGGAAGCGGACGGCGGTCCTGCCGGGGACGCGGGTCGGGTTCAGCGGCGCTCCGAGGAGGGATGCTCGCGGGATGTGGTCGCTCGAGTCGAGGTCGAGCTGGCAGAGGACGTCGCTCCAGTCCGGCGGCAGCTCGGCCCGGAGGGTGTCCCAGGCTTCGGCGAGAGGGCGTCTCGCAGGCGCTGCCGGCGGCTCGAGCGTCTCCGGCGCCGCCTCGGCGCTCCAGTCGAGGATGCGGAGCGTCCCCCAGACGCGGCGCTCGTCGAGCCGCGCCAGGACGTTGCGC
>CAZMUG010000133.1:0-7570 GCA_964569165.1 uncultured Gaiellales bacterium | reverse complement strand
CGCAATCGCTCGAACGCTTGGCGTCCGAACTCCTTGTCATAGAGGGCCTCGGCCAGGGATGCGACGCGTTGGCGGTAGGTGATCGCCATGGCAGGGTGGAGCAGCGGCTTCTCCTCGGGCGCAGCGACCAGCTCGGTAGCTAGCCGGACACGCTCGGCATCCAGCTCCTTCAGTTTGGCGTTCAGAGGCATCGCATCAGCGCCATCGGCGATTGCATCGACGAGCCGCTTGATCTGGCGCTCGACCTTGGCCAGCGCCGCCTCTTTGCTGGATTTGGCCGCCGAAGCCGTCATCCTCTGCCGGTTGATCTCGGCGACGAAGTCGGCTGCGAACTTCTGAAACCGCTCGGGCTCCATTAGACGGGTCTGAAGACCGGCCAGTATCGCTGCCTCGAGATCGTCGCCGCGGATGGTGAGCTTGTTGGTGCATGTGCCGCGGTCGCGCGATCCAGCGCACGCGAACCGGTTGGAGCCGTACTTCGTGAAATTGGCTCCGCAGCAGCCACACTTCATCAGGCCGGACAAAAGATAGCGCGGTCGCTGCTGCTCCCAGAACGCCGGCCGCGCTTGGCCGCCAGCCCGTGCCTTATCGGGCCGCGTATTCTTGGAGGTCGCCAACTGACGCGACTTCACCTGATCCCACAGTTCCTGTCGCACGATCCGCAACTCAGGCACGTCTTTTATGATCCAGTCCTCGCGCGGGTTCATGCGTGATTGACGCTTACCCGTGGAGGGGTTTTTCATGTAGCGCAGCCGGTTCCAGACCAAGCGGCCAACGTACATCTCGTTGTTCAAGATGCCGGTGCCACGTTCGGCGTTGCCGTTGATCGCACTGGGGCACCACGTGCCGCCGGAAGGTCCCATCACCCCACGCGCGTTCAACGATTTCGCGATCGCGCGAGGTGACTTACTCGCGGAGTAGTCGGTCATGATCTCGACGATGATTGCGGCCTGCTCCGCGTTGATCACGCGGAGGCCGCGATCGGCCTCGCCATCGGATTGGTGCTTCCGGACCACGTCGTAGCCGTACGAGTTGCCGCCGCCTGATCGGCCGGCCTCGACGCGACCGCGCAAGCCACGCCGAGTCTTCTCGGCCAGCTGTTTGAGAAACATGGCACCCATCGTGCCGCTCAAGCCAACGTGCAGCTCTGTAATCCAGCCCTCGCTCAGAGTGAAAATCCGAACATCGGCGAATGCGAGTTGCTTATAGAAGTGGGCGAGATCCTCTTGGTCGCGGCTCAAACGATCGAGCGCCTCGGCGACAACAATGTCGAACTGGCCGCGCCGCGCATCGTCGATGACCTGCTGAAAGTCCGGCCGCCACCGCGTCGAACTTGACATTGCACGGTCCTGATAGCTGCGCACGTAACGCCAGCCCTCCCGACGCATGCGCTCCCGGCAAATGCGCGACTGGTCCTCGATACTCGTGTCCCGCTGCAGATCGGTGCTGTAGCGCAGGTAGTCTACGGCTCTAAGCTGGGTAGCTGGCGACATTTCGATGCTCGACTGCTGAGGATCCAATCAATCTTGCCGGCACTGGCGCAGATGACGCCGATGCGAGGCGGTTTTCGGCCCGGCGCAAATCAGGCATGTCTGCGCATAGAGCCTCTGCCCCTGGGCGCGATGATCCGTGATTGCAACCACACGCGCAAGTCGCGAAGCTCGTCGAGCCGTTGCTCACGTTGCAGCAACACCCGCAATTGATCGAGGTCAGTCATGCCACTGATTTCCTTGAACGAAGCAGTTACATTTCTGATAGGCGAGCCGCGCCGCGTCCCAGAACGCGAAGTCGCACGCTCCATCAGGGCGCAGAATTGGATGCGCGACCAGTCGAGAATATGCGGGGCCAAGCTTCCGAAGACTAAGAGCGGCAAAGTATGGCTTGCTAGCCTCTATCGCGATGAGCTCGTCGGTGACGGCGGTAAACCTCGGACGCCGCCAGCCTGCTGGCCTCCCTGCGAGTTCCTAGAAATACTGGGGCCCCCGTCTATCGAATGGCCGCGGCCTATTCGGCGCCTCCACAAAGCCGCCACATTGCTCGTTCGGCTGCACGAAAAATATGAGAGGAAGTATGCCGCCGGACTTGCCGAGATCCTCGAAGCAGGACGGCACGGCGACGTTAGATTTCAGGGGCGGCTCCAAAAAGGTGACCTGACATCGACATTCGGCGTGGAAGTCGGGCCAATCCCGCGCAGCCACTTCGACAACAACCTGACGATCGATGGCGATCGTCGGCATCTCATACCAAATCGCGGGCGACGCGGGGGGCTACCGCTTTACCAGTCGGCAGCGTATCCGAGCCGGCGTCGAGACGGCGTGCGGATCTATTACGACGTCGAGGTCGAAAGTGTGGATGTCCAAAAGTTGCTGTCAATTCGTAGTGCAGCTGGGCAAGAACCTCGCCGCGCCGTGATTGGCCCGGCTCCAGAACCCGGTAGCAATCCAAACGCCGGTAGCTGTGACCAAAGGCACGGGTTCCCAACTCTTGTTCGCAACAACGAAACCTTTATCGACCTGCCCGAGAGCGAGATTGCACAATGGTTTCGCGAAAACAAACCACAACTCGATGAAAAGAAAGCCGATACACGGGATCACATTATAGCGTTGCATGCCTGGTCGAAAGAAAAGCACGGAGGACGAGTTTATCAAGCCAAGGAGCGTCTCGCTGAGGCGAAACGCAAGCATCCCGACCTCAAAGGAAAACGGGGGCCGCGGCCCAACTCGCCGTATTAAATTCCTATTTTATCTCATCTTAGAAGAAAATTGCAGGCCAAATTTTTGAGTGCCACCAATTCGGAAGCCTCGGGGCTGCCGAATTGCGATCCCGGGTGCGCCATCCAGCCCGGGATACAAAGTCATGCCGCGCTCGTCACGACCCGACATTCAAAATCCGCCCGGATCCGCATCCGATCCAGCACTGCTCGAAGCCCTGGTCACTCTGCTGGCTAGGCTGGCAGCCCGAGAGCACGCAAGCACCGAGACCTCCACCGGCACCGATGGAGGCACGGCATCATGACTGGCCGCTCCTCCGCCCTACGCCCCCCAAAGACCATGGGTCAGTTGGCCGACCAGCCCGGCGTCTGCGACGATGTCGTGCGCCTACTGATCCGCTCACGATGCATCGTGGAGGGCAACGGCCATGTCTGATCGTCGCCAGACGCCCAGGCGCCGCGGCGCCCGCGACACCACGACTACCGCTAGCGGGCGTGGCGTCGCCTCGTGGGATGTCGACGGTGGCAAGGAGGCGCCGCGATTGTTGGCCTCCATCGTCGAGGCGCATCCCCCGGAGAACCACTTCACTGTGTCCGAGGTCGCAACCTTCTACCAGGTATCTCCCCGCACCGTCCGCAACTGGCTATGCGCGGGCCTTCGGTGTTGGCGACGTGGACGTGTTGTCCGGATCCCTCTCTCGGCACTGCAGGAGTGGGACGAACACCACTGATTTTACTCAGACAATCCGAGGGTTGGGAATACTTGCCTGATCCATACGCGTGTAATGGATCGAACACGTTCTCCCATTTTTCCCTGGATGCCACCCGATGCCTCCCAACGGCGCCCAATTCCACGGGGTCGCATCCCAATCGAAACTGCCCACCAGAAAAAATGGAGCACCACAATGAGTTACATCAGCAGCTTCGGGGGCGGCGTTCCTCTCACTTGGAACGCCATCCTAGAGCTCATAGAATCGGACCCGGACTACCCGTTCGACCGCCGTACGTACGATGCGTCGCGTGTGCGTAAAGCGCTCGCTTGGGACGCGGCTCCGACGTGGCATGCAGCCCGCTCGCCGGTGAATAAACACTCGCGCTTCTCTTCCCTGCCGTTCAACAGAGAGACAATCGGCGAGTTGTTCGACAATGTCCGCGCCACGGACCTGCGCCTCGCTCAGAAGACGATCGACAATGCCCGCAGCGCCTGCAACCGCGTCGCTAACTACTATCAACTCACCCACGGCTTCTCGCGCACACCGCTTTCCGACGAGTGTCGGCAACTGCTGGCACTCGTCGAATCGAAGTGGGACCGGATCCCGCTAATGTCAGGCATGAGGTATCTGTCCTACGTCCATCAGAGCCCGTGGCGGATGGATGATTTCATAGCCAGCAATTTCGAAGAGGCACTCACTGCCCTGCGCCCGAAATGGGCGAAGCGCGACATGCGCGAGTTTACGAGGGCGTGGAACAAGTGCTCGGCTGCCATTCCGGAGTGGCCGAAATTCGTCCTTGCGCGTCGCGTCCGGCCGCCTCGGCCCACCATCGACTGGGCCGACTATCCCGAGGTCAGAACGGCGATCGACGACTACCTCGCCTGCGGGTGCAGAGTGCCGGTGGAGGAGGGGGAGGAACTCGACGGCAACGACGACCTCGATCTCGATCTCGATGATTTGCTGCTTCCGCTGGCACCGAGGACGATTCGAGGCCACTTGGAGCATCTCCGTCGGGTCGTGTGGGCACTGCGCGATGAGCACCCAAAGACTTTGCGTGACCTGTGTGCGCCTCGACGCTACCAGCAGGCGATGCGCGCGCTGGCCGATCAGGTGGGCGGCGTCAACCGAACGACGATGAACCGAGCTAACGTGCTGCTCCGACTGGCACGGCATCCTGGGATACTGACGAAAGCCGAGATCAAATTGGTGCTCACCGTACATGCGCGCTATGTCAAAAAATATGCCGAGTATAAGAAGGAATGCGAGGATCGCGACCAGAAGACACTGGATCAACTCGATGATCCCTCCGTCATGGCGGCATTCCTGGCCCTGCCGACGTTGACCCTGAACCGGGTACTGGCGCAGCGCAATCGGAAGACGGTCGCGTGCGCCTACGCCATACAGCGTGCGCTGATCCTCGAGCTTTGGCTGTGTGCCCCGTGGCGCATAAACAAATTCGTGAATATCGAGCTCGATCAGATCGTCACCATCCGGCTCGACGCCGTCGACCGCGCGATCCTCCAGGCGCCGAAACGACAAGCGACAAACAAACGCTCGCCGGAGCACTTTCTGAATAAATCAACGATGGAGCTATTGCGCCTCTACGTCGAAGAGTATCGCCCGTTGATTCTAGCGGCCAACAAGTCTCCTCTCGATTTGCCCCACCTGTTTCCCGGCCGCAACGGGCGCGCCAAGTGTGTAACCGGCCTGCGCGACCAGATGACTCGCTTCGTCCGCCAAAACACGAGTCTCAAGCACTGGCACCCACACGTGATGCGCAAGATCGCGCCCAAAATCGCTCTCGATCAGGACCCTGGGGCGCTCGATGTCGCGCGCCGGACAGGCGGCTGGACCGATGAAAAAATGCTGCGCGGAATCTATGGACAGCGCGTGCACCGCGCCTCGCAGGCTCGCTACCTAGACCTTCTCGAGAGCCAGCGCCTCACGTCGGTCCGGTCTGTCAACCGGCGCACGCGCAAAGGGGGACGCTGACATGGACAATCAGCGCATTGAGAAGCACCTCCAATCGTGGCCCGCTGGCGACAGGGAGGCCTTCAAGCGAGCGCTCGTACCAGCTGACTTCGACCCAGACATCGATGTCGAAGCTATCAAGGCACAGCCCGATGGACGCGCTGCGCACTTGCGTCCTGCCACACTTATCAAGATGGTCGAGTGTTATAGCTACTGGCTGCGGTTTCTGGCCACGCGCGGCGAACTTGAAGTCGAGGCTCAGCCGGGTGTCCGCGTCACACCTCCTCGCCTAGGCGCTTATTGCAAAGAGCTGCGACGCGTTAGCCAAGTGACACGAAGCATATACGTCAAGGGGCTAACCGAGACGCTCACCATCATCGATCCCGCCGGTGACCATCGCCTCGTGCAGCGCCTAGCCCGACTTCTGAGGCGAACCGCCAAGCCTTGCCGCGATCAGCGTCATCTGCTGGTACCGCCTTCGGACATGTTTTACGCCGGCATTCGGCGAATGGACCGCGCCCTGCCTGACGCCCAGACTGACGTCGATCCTGCTGCCGAGTTCGAGGGAGGCCTGATGATGGCGGTCATGGTCTGCAAGGCTCTCCGGCGGAAGAACTTTGCGGGAATGATGATCGGCCGCAATATCACGCGAAACGTCCTGGACGTCTACGAGGTGAAGTTCGATCCATCTGAGACTAAAGCGCACCGCCGGATTAGCGCCAAGCTGTCCGCAAAGTTGACGCCCTACCTCGATCTCTGGTTCGACAAAGTACGGCCGGTGCTCCTCAGTGGACGCAGCAGCACCGCCATGTGGATCACGACTTCCGGCACCGATATGTCGGCGAGGCGCTTCTACAAGTGGTTCTGCAGGGTCACGAAGCAGGAACTCGACGTCCGCATCAATCCACACCTGACGCGCAAAATCGTGGCAACTGGAGTCGCCATTGCGGCGCCCGAACTCGTTCGCATGACAGCCTCGCTTCTCGACCAAAGCTCGGACCAATCCAAAGCTTACAATCTCGCCGACCAGTTGAGCGCCAGCGAAGCCTACCTCGCCATGCTTGAGGCCCGCCGCAAGGAAGCACTGGAAAACATCCCCAAGCCGCCTGTCCCGCGGAAACGACGCGACCGGTGATGAGACGCTTTTCGTCAAGAATTCCCCGGGTGAGCATGATCTGTAGCCGAACATGCTCGACTATCAAGCCGCTGAGGAGGCCAGAGGAGCTGGAGCCTATCCCGAAGGGAAGGGCCTACTCGGCTGCGTCCTCGCCCCCAGTCCGCCCACAACGCTCACTATCGATGGCCAAAGGCTCGGTTACGTGTCAGCCACCGCGTTGGTGAGGTTGCTGGGAGTCGGAACGCGGTGTCCGCATCCGAATGCGACAACGACCACTGCGTCAACTCCCCGCTCCGTTGGCGCCGCCGCCAATCGCGCGACTCCCTCATGTGCTGGCAGTCTCGGCACGAACGGCGAACGACGACGTGATGGAATCGTCACCGACCGTTGGCGCGTCGAGTCTTCCGGGCCAATTGCAGTCATCGGTCGAGGCGTATTGCCTGAACGCTATCGGAGGCAGAACAGAATTGGACGTCCGGCACGAACTAGGGGCGCTGGAGCCGGGCCGGCCCGATGTCCGACAACGTTGCACAGCCTGTCAGCGCCATTGCCATCTCGAACTCGTCGCGCAACATCCGAAGCACATGCGAGACGCCGAACGCCCCAGCAACCGCTAGACCGTGGACCGCCGGCCGGCCAACGAGCACGGCGCTGGCGCCGAGCGCGAGCGCCTTGAGGACGTCGGTGCCCCGGCGGATGCCGCCGTCGACGAGCACGGGAACGCGGCCGTCGACGGCTTCGACCACGGCCGGCAGCAAGTCGATGCTGGCGGCGACGGTGTCGAGAACACGCCCGCCATGGTTCGAGACGATGAGGCCCGCCGCTCCCGCGGTCACGGCCAGGGAGGCGTCTCGCGGTGCGGCGATTCCCTTGACCACGACGGGCAGCTTCGTCGCCGATACGAGCCACGCGATATCGTCCCAGCCGATTGCCATCCGCTGCCATTCGCGGAAAACAGCGCTCTCCCCTTCCTCCAACGCTTGTGGTGTCTGCTGGATCTTCTTCGTCAGGTTCACTGCGGTGATGCCAGGCGGCAGATGAAAGCCGACGCGCTGCTCG
>CAZMUG010000132.1:0-7628 GCA_964569165.1 uncultured Gaiellales bacterium | reverse complement strand
TTCGCATGAGACGCCACCGGACGACAGCCCGAGGGATGGTCGTCTCCCTCCTCCTCGCCGGCCTCACGGCCGTCTCGCTCGCGACCTCTGCCGCGAGCGAGAGCTCGGGACGCGTGCCCCCGCTCGTCTTCCCGCTCGTCGCGAAGGTCGAGCTCTGGGACAACTGGGGCGATCCGCGGGCACAGGGCCGCCACGAGGGGATCGACATCGCCGCCGAGCGGCGGGCCCCGCTGGTGGCAGTCGAGCCGGGCCGCGTCGAGTATGCGACCTCCGGACTGGGCGGCTGCATGCTCTACCTGTACGGCCGGAGCGGGACGATGTACCTCTACATCCACCTGAACAACGACGTCACCGCGCACAACGACAACCGCGGAGGCTGCAAGCGCGGCACCGCGTACGCGGTGCGCGACGGGGCGCGCGTCGGCGCCGGCGAGCACGTCGGCATGACCGGCGACTCGGGCGACCAGGACGGCAACCCCGGGCTCCACTTCGAGATCCACCCGAACGGCGGCGAGGACGTCAACCCGCTCCCGTACCTGAAGCGGGCCGTCCGGCCGCTCTTCGCCGCGAAGAGGGGGGCGGTGTTCAGCCTCGGCCTCCGCGGCGACATCACGGCTGCCGGGGCCGGCATGGTCGCTCTCGAGGTGGAGCACGTGCGTCAATACCCCGGCGGGAAGTGGCTCGCGATCGACCCGAAGACGGTCGAGCTCGGCGTTCCGCTGGACGTGCCGGTACCGCCTTCGCTCGATGTCGCGGCGACGGAGGTCAGGCCGATCCGCAAGCCCTTGGCGGCGACGGTCTTCACGCTCAAGGCGAACGTGACGCCCGAGGCGATCACGGGCGCGCCGGGCGAGCTCCTGCTCGGTCGAGTCGTCAGCGAGCGCTGACTCGGTAGGACGATCGCGGCTCCGGTCGAACTGAACCGGAACATGGCCGCGAGCCTCTCCATCCTCATGCCCGTCTTCGACGAGCGCTCGACCGTCGAGGCGGCGATCGACGACGCCCTGACCGCCGAGCTACCCGTGGAGAGCCGGCAGCTCGTCATCGTGGACGACGGCTCGACCGACGGCACCCGCGAGCTCCTCGCCTCCCGTGAGTGGCCGGAGAACGTGGCGATCGTGCACCACGACCGGAACCGAGGAAAGGGCGCCGCGGTGCGCACGGCGCTCGAGCACGCGACGGGAGAGCTCGCGGCGATCTTCGACGCGGACCTCGAGTACCGGGCAGCCGACCTCGCCCACGTGCTCGAGCCGCTCGTCTCGGGCGAGGCGGCCGTCGTCTTCGGGACGCGGGCGTGGACGTCCCAGTCCTCGTTCAGCTTCTGGTACGTGATGGGGAACAAGGCGGTCACGTTCGCGACGAACGTCCTCTTCAACTGCTGGATCTCGGACGTCATGACCTGCCACAAGGCCATGCGGACCGACCTCTTGCGGTCACTACCGCTCCGCGAGCGAGGGTTCGCGATCGAGCCTGAGATCGCAGCGCGCGTCCTCCGCGCGGGCGAGCGAATCCACGAGGTGCCGATTCACTACCGCGCGCGTTCGCGCGAAGCCGGGAAGAAGCTCACGACCGCGGACGGGCTCCGCGTGTTGCGCACGCTGCTCCGGTGCAGGATCACCTGATCGCGGCACCGGTGAGTGACCGCCCGGGTCAGCGACCCGCCGACCCCGCCCTCGGCAGGGCGCGCGACGACCAGACCACGGCCGCGACGAGGCCGCCGGCGAGAACGGCGTGCCCGAGCGCCGGCCACGACCCGGGGGGCGAGTGATTCCAGACCCAGGACGCGAAGGGCACGTCGTCGGGCCGGCAGCAGGCCGAGCCGCCCGGCTCGAGCTCGGTCTCGAGCAGGAGCGGTCGCGGGAGGCGGTGCGTGACGTAGAAGAGGGGCAGGACCATCCAGGGCCACGAGAAACGCGGCCGCGCGATTGCCAGCGGAACGATCAGAAGGGCGTAGTAGTACTCCCAGAGGATCGGCGAGCCGAGGATCGCCGCCAGGACGGCAATCGCCATCGAAGCCGCGTCCGCGCCGCGCCGGCCTGCGTAGAGAGCGATCCCCGCGAGGAGGCAGCCGGTCGCGAGGGCAAGACGACTCGCGAGCCCGGCATCGACGCCGGCACCTGCGAGCACCGTCGCGACCGAGAAGCTGTGCGCCGAGTACACGCGCTCGGCCACTCGCAGCAGGTCCGGGTACGCCGTGAGGCCGTCGAGCCCGATCGCAGCCCATGGGACGAGGACGACCGTGGCCGTTGCGATGACGGCGGCTCCCGCTGCGCGATAGCGCCGGGTCCCCACGAGCCACACGACAAGCGGCCAGACGAACAGCTTGGAGGCGACTGCCAGCCCCGCGACCGCGCCGGCCCGGAGCCAGCGGTCGCGCCACCGCCAGGCGAGCGCGACGAGCGGTACGAGCAGGAGACCGGCGTTTCCCCAGGTGAGACCGCCGATCACGGGGATGGACAGCAGCGCGAGCGCGTAGCACCTGGGGTCCCGCACCCCGAGGACCACGAGCGCGCCGGCGATCGCTGCGGCCTGGATCGCAGTCCAGAGCGTCATGCCGAGCCACCAGGGCAGTGCCGTCAGCGGTGCTACGAGCAGCATCAGGAACGGTGGGTAGAGCGCCGGGTTTCCGATCTCGACCTCCGACTCGACGGGGGGCGGGTAGGGCGACCGCCCGTCGCGGATGGCGCGCGCCGCGTCCCACAGGGTCCCGCGGAAGTCGAACCCGATCGTGTCGTCGCGGATGCCCGCGCGGACCGCGAGGAGCGCGGACACCAGCGCAAGGAGGAAGAGCAGGGCGTACGCGAGATCACGGGCGGCGAGCGGCGCCGCGCGGGCGAGCCCTCCGGTCGACGCCCCGCCCCGAGGAGCGGTGTCCGACGAGCCGTCGCCGGTGCGGATCGAACTGACGCGGGCGGTCACGCCTGGGATGCCCTGGCCGTCGTGAGGGCGCAGTAGGCGACGACCGCGCCCGCGACGGCCGCGGCGAGGACGATACTGAGGAGCGCGCCCTCGTTCCCCTGACCCGGAACCAGCCAGAACACCCACAGCAGCGCCCAGGGCCACGCGAGCCTCGGCCGGGCAAGGGCGAGCGGCACGACGAGCAGCGCGAAGTAGTGCTGCCAGACGATCGGCGTCAGCGCGAAAGAGGCGAGCAGCGCGAGGGAGAAGGCCCGGCGGTCGCCGTCATCCCGTCTCGCCACGACCACGGCGGCCGCCAGTAGAGGAAGACCGGCGACGAGGGGCAACGCCTCCGATACGGCGTCCGGAAGGCCCAGCTGGACGCCCAGCGCCACGAGGGACAGGCCGATGTCGTCGACGAGCTCCTCGAGCCGCCTGAGCAGCTCGGGGTACGTCGAGAGGCCCGCGAACCCGATGGCTGCCCACGAGGCGAGCGTGCCGAGGAGCGCCAGGCACACCGTGAGCCCCGCGGCCGCGAAGCGCCGCGTCGCGGCCAGCCAGACGGCGAGGGGCCAGAGGAAGAGCTTCAGCGACAGGGCGGCGGCCAGCGCCCCGCCGACGACCCACCGCCGCTCGCGCCAGCGCCACGCCAGCGCGACGAGCAGCAGGAGGACGGGTGTGAACGTACCGAGCCGAACCGATGAGATGACCGGCTGGGAGGTGACCACGACAGCGAGGACGCGCCAGTCGCGGACGCCGAGGATCCACACCGCACCGAGAACGGACGCGATGAGGAGCGCACCCCAGATCGCCGCCGCGACGCCGAAGCCGAGCGCGCCGAGCGGGGCCAGGAGGACGGCCGCACCCGCCGGGTACGGAAAGCGATAGTCGTCCTGGATCCAGTACGGGTTGAACTCCTCTCGCACCGAGTCGAGCTCCCGCGAGCTCGGATACGGCGACACACCGTTCCAGACGTCCCGCCCGCCCTGCCAGAACTGGCGAAAGTCGAAGGCCCAGTCCTCCGGCCCCCCCAGAGCGACCATCGTGAGCCACCAGTATCCGACGAGGACGAGCAGTATCGCCAGAGCGACCGTCCCGCGCGCGCTCCGCCATGCCTCCAGAAGGCCGCGCGCGCCGACCCCCGCTCCCGCCGGGGGCACCTGTCCAGAGTGACTTGCGTCCTGGGGCATCGCCTGTGTCTATCGTCCGGCCGGCGCCGAACGATGAGCCTCGGGCCGAGCTCGACGCGGCAGGCTGGAGCGCCTGCGACGCGCAGGGTCAGACGGCGACGGCGCCGCGCAGGAAGTCGACGATCTCGCCGGTCGTCGAGCCGGGGCCGAAGACCTCCGCCACGCCGGCCGCCCGGAGCTCGTCCGCGTCGTCCCGCGGGATGGTCCCCCCGACCACGACGAGCACGTCGTCCGCGCCGGTCGCGCGCAGCCCCTCGACGATCCGCGGCACGAGCGTCATGTGCGCGCCCGAGAGGATCGACACGCCGACGGCATCCGCGTCCTCCTGGACCGCCGTCTCGACGATCTGCTCCGGGGTCTGGTGAAGACCGGTGTAGACGACCTCCATCCCGGCGTCGCGCAGGGCTCTGGCGATGATCTTGGCACCGCGATCATGACCGTCCAGGCCCGGCTTCGCGATCACCACGCGGATCGTTTCCGGCACGTATGCAGAATACCGCGGTGCGCCTTACCGTCATCGGCTCCTCGCCCGCCTGGCCGAACCCGCGCAGCGCCCACTCGGGCTACCTGCTCGAGGCGGACGGGAGCCGCGTCCTCCTCGACTGCGGCCCCGGTGTGCTCGGGCGCCTGCGCGAGAATGCGGTCTGGCCGGAGGTGGACGCGATCGCGATCACGCACTTCCACCTCGACCACTGGGGCGATCTCGTGCCCTGGGTGTGGGGCACGTTCTACCTCGCCTCCGACGGCCCGATGCCGCGGCCGGCCCTCTGGGTGCCGCCCGCCGGCGCGGACTTCCTCGCCCAGCTCGGCGAGCGGCTCGGCTTCCCGGACATGTTCGAGCGGACGTTCCACCTGAGCGAGTACGTGCCGAACGAGTCGTTCCGGATAGGAGAGCTCGCGGTCACGGCTCGTCGCGTCCCCCACTACCGCCTCGAGACCTACGCGTTCCGCGTCCAGGGCAACGGCCACGTGCTCGCCTATTCGGGGGACTCGGCTCCCTCGGAGGAGCTGGTCGAATGCGCCCGTGGAGCCGACCTCTTCGTCTGCGAGGCGACGCTCCTGCGCGGGGAGCTCGACGGGGAGCCCCGCGGCCACCTCTCGCTCGACGAGGCGCTCGAGGCGTACGAGGCATCGGGCGCGAAGCGCCTCCTGGTGACGCACCGCCCCTGCGAGCTGCCCACTCCGGGCGAGCTCGAGCTTGCGTATGACGGCCTCGAAGTCGAGGTCTGACCCGACTTCCGGCTGAAGAACTCGGCCGTCCCGGCCGATAACGTCGAAACGATGGCTCGCTCGACTCGGCCGCTCGGGAAGTGGCTCGTCGCGGGCGTGGGTCTTGCCGCGAGCGCGCTCTTCCTCTGGCTCGCGGTGCGGAACGCCGACGTCTCGGCGGTCCGGGCGGAGCTCGAGGAAGCCGATCTCGGGCTGGTGCTGTCCGCGGTTCTCGCGCTCGGGCTCGGGTACGCGTTCCAGGCCGCTCGCTGGAAGCGGATCGCCGACGCTCCGAGGGTCGGGCTACCCGGGTTCTACGGGATGGTGCTCGGCGGTCTCGCCGCCAACAACGTGCTCCCGATCAGGATCGGAGAGATCCTCCGGGCCCGCTGGCTGAGCCAGGATGCGCCGATGCCCGGCGGGCGGGCGCTCGGCACGGTCGCGCTCGACCGGGCATGCGACGTCGTCGCCCTCGCGATCCTGCTGGCGGCCGGCTCGCAAGCGGTAGCGAGCACGACCTGGCTCACGCAGCTCGCGGCCGGAGTCGCCGTCGCCCTCGCCGTCCTCGCCGCGGCTCTGCTCTTCGCGAGGGTGTACACGGCGCGACGCGGTCGCGACCGGCGCGGACGTAGCCGCGCGCGCCGGATGGCTCGCGACACCATCGAGATGCTCGCCGAGCCGATCGGCCGCCGGCGCGCGGTCACGTGGATCGGGCTCAGCCTCTGCACGTGGACGCTCGGAGCGCTCGCGGTCCTCCTCGTCGCCCGCTCGGTCGGCATCGAGCTCTCACCCTCGGAGGCGGCGTTCGTGACCGCGGCGCTCAACCTCGGCGTCGCCATCCCCTCGTCACCGGGCTACGTCGGCACCTACCAGTGGCTCGGCGTCGCGTCGCTCGGGCTGCTGGACGTGCCCGTGAACGAGGCGCTCGCGTTCACGATCCTCATGCAGGCGAGCTGGTACGTGCCCACGACCATCGCGGGTGGCTCGTACGTCGGCGCCCGGCTCGTCCGCGGGCACTCGCGCCGTGCCGTCGCGCACGTTGCGTCGTCGGACACCGTGCCCGGCTGAAGGCTCCGGCCTCGAGCGCCGATACCCTCGGATGACGTGATCTCGGTCGTCGTACCCCTGCTCGACGAGGAGCGCTCGCTCGACTTGCTCTTCCGTGAGATCGCCGCCGCGCTCGAGCCGCTCGACGAGGCGTTCGAGGTCGTGTTCGTGGACGACGGCTCGACCGACGGGAGCATGGAGGTGCTGACGACGCTGAGCGCCGAGACGACGAACGTCGTCGTCGTGCACCTCCGCCGGAACTTCGGCAAGGCAGCCGCGCTGCAGGCGGGCTTCCTCGAGGCACGCGGTGACGTCGTGGTCACGATCGACGCCGACCTCCAGGACGATCCGGCCGAGATCCCGCGCCTGCTCGCGAAGCTGGACGAGGGGTTCGACCTCGTCTCGGGCTGGAAGGAGCGTCGCCACGACCCCTTCCTGCGCAGGCTCTTCTCGCGCTGGTTCAACCGGGCGACCGCGGTCGTCTCGGGCGTGCGGCTGCACGACGTCAACTGCGGGCTGAAGGCGTACCGCGCCGAGGTGCTGCACGGGATGCGCATCTACGGTGAGCTCCACCGCTTCATCCCGATCCTGGCGTCCTACCGTGGATTTCGGATCACCGAGCTCCCCGTCAACCACCGAGCGCGGCGGCACGGACGCTCACGCTACGGGCCGGAGCGGTACCTGCGAGGCTTCTTCGACCTCCTGAGCGTCACGTTCATGGGCCGCTACCGCTACCGGCCGCTCCATCTCTTCGGCGGGGTCGGGCTGCTCATGAGCGCCGTGGGCTTCGTCATCCTCCTGTACCTCACGGTGCTCTGGTTCTGGGGGCAGGGCATCGGCGGGCGCCCGCTCTTCACGCTCGGCGTCCTGCTCGTGGTGGTCGGGATCCAGCTCGTCTCGCTCGGCCTCCTCTCGGAGCTCGTCACCTCGCAGCACGAGGAGCGGCTCGACGAGAGGGAGCGAATCGAGCAGCTCGTCGGAGAGGTCCTCCGCTGATCCCGATCCGCGGGGCGCGGAGATGAACGTCCTGTCGCTCACCTCGTCGTACCCCCGGTTCGAGGGCGATCCGACGGCTCCGTTCATCGGGTCGATCGTGCAGCACATCGCTGGCCTCGGGCACACCGTGCACCTCGTGCTCCCGGAGCACAAGGACTGGGCGCACCCGAGCTCGGAGGGCGGCGTCCACTACCACACGTACCGGTACTCGCCGGTTCGCTCCTGGACACCGTGGGGCTATTCCCAGTCGCTCGAGGGGGGCGTCAAGCTGCGCCGGAGCCTCCTCGC
>CAZMUG010000131.1:0-7671 GCA_964569165.1 uncultured Gaiellales bacterium | reverse complement strand
TCGTGCGCTCGCCTCGCCGCACCGAGGTCGCCACGGCGCTCGCGGAGAGGGGGATCGCGTCGGCCTCGTACTACGTCACGCCGCTCCATCTCCAGCCCGCGCTCTCGTACCTCGGATGGGCCCCCGGCTCGCTCCCGGAGACCGAGCGTGCGGCGGCGGACAACCTTGCCCTGCCGATGTGGGGCGGGGTCGACCGCGCCGCGCAGGAGCGCGTCGTCGACGCGGTTCGCGCCGCCGTCGGCGTTCCCGTCTAGCACCATGCGCTTCCCGCTCACCCGGCACCGGTTGTGGCAGGTCGTCGTGGACGCCGCCCTCGTCGCCGCGGCCTGGGTGCTCTCCTGGTACGTGCGGTTCGACTCCGGCTGGCCTCGTTACTACGACCGCTACCTCGAGTGGGACGTCGTCGCTCTCGTCGTCGGGATCACCATTCCGGTCTTCGTCGGCTTCGGCTTCTACAACCGCTGGTGGCGGTACGTGTCCACGCGGGACATGTGGGGAGTCCTCCGCGGGGTTGTCGCCGCGGTCGTCGCGACCTTCCTCGGCTTCACGGTGCTCGACTTCCACAAGGCCTCCGTCCCGCGCGGGATCTGGGTCATCGACCTGCTGCTCCTGCTCGCGTTCGTCATGGGAGTACGCCTCCTCGCGCGGACGCTCATCGAGCGCCCGTCCACGAGCTCGATCGTGGCGCGGGGCAAGGAGGTGCTCATCGTCGGGGCGGGTGACGCGACGCAGCTCATCCTGCGCGAGATGCTGCGCAACCCGTCGCTCGGGTACACCCCGATCGGGCTCGTGGACGACGACCCGCGAAAGCGCAACCTGCGGCTCCACGGAGTGCGCGTGCTCGGCACGACGGGCGAGCTGCGCGAGCTGCTCCGCGAGCGGGCACCTGACGAGCTCCTGATCGCGATCCCCTCCGCAGCGGGCGACGTCCGGGAGCGAATCGTGGAGATCGCGCGCATGGAGAGGGTCCCCGTCAAGACGCTCCCGGGGCTGCACGAGCTCATCTCCGGCGACTTCAACCTGACGGGGCAGATCCGCCCAGTCGAGGTCGAGGACCTCCTGGGCCGCGAGCCGGTCGAGGCCGACGTCGAGGCGATCGCCGGCTACGTCACCGGCGAGGTCGTCCTCGTCACGGGCGCGGGCGGCTCCATCGGGTCCGAGCTCTGCCGGCAGCTCGCGCGCGTCGAGCCCGCGAAGCTCGTGCTCGTGGACAACGGGGAGCCCGGCCTCTTCGAGATCGAGCGCGAGCTCGTGGACGATCGCGAGTTCCATGCGACCGCCGCGGTCATCGCCGACGCGGGCAACGCGGTCAAGATGCGCCAGGTCTTCGAGAAGTACCGCCCGACGGTGGTCTTCCATGCGGCTGCGTACAAGCACGTCCCGCTCATGGAGGCGAACCCTCTCGAGGCCGTCCGGAACAACACGCTCACGACGCGCACGGTCGCGGACCTCGCCGTCGAGGCGGGCGCCAAGCGCTTCGTGCTCGTGTCCACGGACAAGGCGGTGAACGCGAAGACCGTCATGGGCCAGTCGAAGGCGCTCTGCGAGTGGATCGTCGAGGCGTGGGGCCACCAGGACGGCGTCTCGACGCGGTTCTGCGGCGTGCGCTTCGGAAACGTCCTCGGATCCTCGGGCAGCGTCGTCCCGATCTTCCGGCGGCAGATCGCCCGCGGTGGCCCCGTCACCGTCACGCACCCCGAGATGACCCGGTTCTTCATGACGATCCCCGAGGCCGTCCAGCTCGTGATCCAGGCCGGCGCGATCGGCGGGCGCGGCCAGATCTACGTGCTGGACATGGGCACTCCGGTGAAGATCGTCGATCTCGCCGAGACGATGATCCGGTTGTCGGGGAAGGAGCCCGGGGTGGACGTGCAGGTCGAGTTCGTCGGCGCCCGTCCGGGCGAGAAGCTGCACGAGGAGCTGTGGTCGGAGACGGAGAGCGTCACGCCCTCGGATCACGAGGCGATCATGCTCGTCACCCGGCCCCCGATCGACCGGCGCTGGCTCGAGGACGAGCTGGACGAGCTCGCTCGCCTGGTCGAGTCGGGAGAGACGCTCGAGCTCGTGGGCGAGTTGACCCGGATCGTGTCTGCACCGCGCCGGCTCGATGGCGCGGGCGTCGAAGCGGGCGCTGCCGAGGCGTCCGAGACGGTGTAGCCGGGGCGCTACCCCTCGAGGGCGGAGAAGAAGAGGTCGAGGAGGAGCGCCGGGTCCCGGGCCGGGACCGACGCCGGCGTCGACCGCTTCTCGAGGACGAGCTCCGCGGCGCTCTGCAGCCGGTGGAGGCGGCCCTCGCGTATCAGCGCCTCGTCGACGGCCCCCGTTGCTCCCGCGAAGGTCGTGTAGACGGGAACGCCGAGTGCGACCGCCTCGCGGTTCATCGTGCCCCCGGCCGAGACGACGAGATCGGAGAGCGCGACGAGGCTCTGGGCATCGATCGCATGCTCGGGCAGCACGAGCGGCGGCAGCTGGAGGGCCCGGATCGCGGCCCGCTGCGCCTCGGTGCGGGGAAGGACGACCGCCTGCACGGCCGCGTCGCTGCCGAGCCGCTCGAGAACCGCGGCGAAGAGCGGGTTTCCGTGCCGGTGGTAGAGGGCGACGTCCGGGGGCGTCCGGACGACCACGAGCACGCGGTCGCGGTCGAGCCCGAGCTGGCCGAGCACCGTCGGGTCGGGCGCGAAGCCCGCGAGGTAGTACTCCTCCTTCAGCCCGGGGTAGCGGCGCACCTTCGCCTCGCGTGCGCCCAGCGGGTCGAGGCGGCCCTGCGGGATCGCGTCCGGCACCACGACCCTCGCCGCGGCACGGCAGCCGAGCCCGTGCTGGACTCGAGCGAGCTCGTAGTCGAAGGCGTACGAGGACGGGATCCCGAGCGAGCGGGCGACGATCGTGAGCTCGTGCGAGGCGTGCGACAGCGCGAGGTCGGGACGATGCCGCTTCGCCCACCTGCGCAGCGCGTGGACGCGTCCGGCCATGGCTCGGCCCTTGCCGAGCGTGCTCCCTCCGCCGTGCCCGGGCCCGACCACGTCGTACCGGAGCGAGTGGAGCTCGAGCAGCTCGAGGGTCTGGGCGTAGTCACGGGTGGTGACGAGCGTCTCGTGGCCGCGTGCCTGCAGCAGGGCGAGCAGCGGGCGGAAGAAGGGGACCTGTGGCGAGTTCGAGATGTCGATCCACACCCGCACGGCGTGACCCTAAGGCAAACCCGGTCCGGGCGGGTGCCCGGCAGGGTGCGTCAGCGCCCGGTCGCAGGTCGTCCCAGGTATAAGTTCGACTTATGGATACGCGCCAGCTCGCCGCGTTCTGCGCCGTCGTCGAGCGCCGGAGCTTCTCCCAGGCGGCCGAGCGGCTCGGCGTGACGCAGCCGGCGGTGTCGCTCCAGGTCCGGGCGCTCGAGAAGCGTCTCGGCACCCAGCTCCTCGACCGGTCGGGCCGGCGCGTCGAGCCGACCGAGGCCGGCTGGCGCCTGTACCGGGGCGCGCAGCGCATCCTCGCCCTCGAGGAGCAGGTCGTCGCGGGCGTCACGGCGTCCGGGGAGGGGGAGCTCGCCGGCGATCTCGTGCTGGGGGCGTCCACCGGGCCCGCCGCGGTCGTCGTCCCCGTGGTGCTCTGCGAGTTTCAGAGCCAGAGCCCGGCGGTACGGGTCTTCCTCACCGTGTCGGACACGCACTCCGTCGTCGAGCGTGTCGCGAGCCGAGAGCTCGAGCTCGGCATCGTCGGCGCCGCGCGCCGGCATCGGGGAGTCCGGTTCGAGCCTTTCTTCTCCGACCAGGTGATCCTGGCGTGCCCACCGGGCCACCGGTTCGCCGGACGCACGGTGACTCTCGCCGAGCTCCGGGACGAGTCGCTCGTGCTCATGCAGGAGGGGGCCGGGGTGAGGCAGATCGTCGAGGACGGCCTGCGCCGCCAGGGCGTGCGGCTCCGCGACCTCGACGTGCGTCTCGAGCTCGGCCTCCAGGAGTCCGTCCGGAGCGCCGTCGCCGCGGGCTACGGGGTCACCTTCATCTCCCGCACGGCCGTCGAGCCGGATCTCGCGGCCGGAACGCTGGCCGAGGCCCGCGTGGAGGGGCTCGAGGCGTCGCGCGAGATCTCCCTGGCGACCGCCGCAGGTCGGGCCCGGAGCCGCGTTGCCGAGGGGTTCGTCGCCTTCGCCCGGGAGCGGCTCGCACCGTCGGCCGTCACGCCGGTTGACGGACCGGGCGGCCGGCCGGACGATGTGGAGCGATGATCGTCGAGTACGCAGGCATCCTCACCGCCGTCTCGCTCCTCGCCGCCACGCTCTCGGGCGCGTACGGCCAGAACGTCGCAGCCGTGTTCGCCTCCGGAGCGGCGGGGGTGACGGCGGTCGCGAAGGCGGCGAAGAAGGAGGGCGTCTCGACGGCGGGCGCGAAGGCTGCCTACAGGCGAGCGCCCTATCGCAAGCCTGCGCTCAAGTACCTGTACGCGTCCGGCTGGATCGGTGGGACGAAGAACGCCGGCCAGTGCGGCCTCACGCTGCTCGGCAAGGACGCGACCAGGAGGTACACGGAGCGTGAGATCCGCAGGAGCTCGAAGCTCGTGAGCCAGCTGAAGCGCCGCGCCATCAGCGTCAAGACCGCGGCGTCGGCGCTCGTCGAGGGCGTCGTCTCGGCCTGCAGCTGACTGCGGGCACGTGCAGGGCACTGCAGGCAACTGACCGCGAGGTGCTGAAGCACCTCGCCGTGCGCCAGAGCGCTTCGCCGCGGTCTGTAAGGTGAGCGGACGTCCGTCGACACCCGCATCCGCGCCTACGACCTCGCCGACCGCTTCAGGCCGACACCCTCGACGGTGCTGCTCGGCGGCGTGCACGCCGTCGGGCGTCTCCTCGTCGAGCAGCGCGAGCGTGACCGCCGCCGCGGCCTCGAGACGGCGACGTTCGTCTCCGGCTACCAGGGAAGCCCGCTCGGCGGCCTCGACTTCGCGCTCGCCTCGGTCGCGGAGCTCCGTGACCGCGACGACTTCCGGCTCGTGCCGGCCGTCAACGAGGAGATCGCGGCGACGTCGGTCTGGGGCTCGCAGCTTCCTCTCCCCGGCGCTCGCTCGCCGTACACGGGGACGCTCGGCGTCTGGTACGGCAAGGCACCCGGCGTCGATCGCTCCGGGGACGCCTTCCGGCACGGCAACCTCTTCGGCGCAAGTGCCACGGGGGGCGTGCTCGTGCTCGTCGGCGACGACCCCGCGGCGAAGTCGTCCACGATCCCGTCGGCGAGCGAGGCGGTGCTGGCCGCCTTCGGCCTCCCCGTGCTCGCGGCGCGCTCGAGCGAGGACGTCGTGGAGCTCGGGCTCCTCGGGATCGAGCTCTCCCGGGCGTCCGGCTGCTGGGTTGCGCTGAAGATCGTCACGGACGTCGCCGACGGCGCCTGGACGGTCAGCCGCGACTTCGGCGCCCTCACGGTTACCGTGCCCGAGATCGAGTGGGACGGCGCCCCGTGGACGTACCGCCAGCACACGGTCCCGGGACCGCCCGCGGCCGTCGCCGCCGAGCAGGACCTCGCAGGCCCGAGGTGGCGGATGGTGCACGCGTTCGCCCGCGCGAACGCGCTGAACCGGGTCGAGATCGACGCGCCCGACGCGTGGCTCGGCATCGTCGCCCCCGGCAAGACCTTCGAGGACACCCGCCAGGCACTCCTGGACCTCGGGCTCGGCGTCGCGGAGGCGGCTCGACGCGGTATCCGCGTGCTGCGGGCGGGGATGATCAACCCGCTCGAGCCCGAGTCGATCCGCGAGCTGGCCCGTGGTCTGGACATGGTCCTCGTCGTGGAGGAGAAGCAGGGCTTCGTCGAGCAGCAGGTCCGCGACGCGCTCTACGGCGTGCCGCGGCCCCCGGCGGTGATCGGGAAGCGCGACGCTGAGGGGAAGGCCCTCGTGCCGGCGGACGGCGAGCTCACTGCGGCGCGCGTGGCCGAGGCGCTCCGTCGCGTGCTCGCTCCGCGCGTCGAGATCAGGGAGGCGTACGCCTCGCCTGCGATGCAGCTCCCCAACCTTCCGGTCCGCCGGACGGCCTACTTCTGCAGCGGCTGCCCGCACAACCTCTCTACCGTCGTCCCCGAAGGCTCGCTCGCCGGGGGCGGGATCGGCTGCCACGGGCTCGTCGGGATGATGGAGCGCCCGGAGAGCGCGGTGACCGGGCTCACGCAGATGGGCGGAGAGGGCGCCCAGTGGATCGGGCAGTCGTTCGCCCAGGGCGGCGGCCACGTGTTCCAGAACGTCGGCGACGGCACATACTTCCACTCGGCCCAGCTCTGCGTCCAGGCCTGTGTCGCGGCCGGCGTGGACGTCACGTTCAAGCTCCTCTACAACTCGACCGTTGCGATGACCGGGGGCCAGGACCCGGCCGGGGCGCTCGCCGTTCCCGAGATCACCCGGAAGCTCGAGGCCGAGGGCGTGCGGCGCACGATCGTCTGCACGGACGAGCCCGGACGGTACTCGGGCGTGGGCCCGGCCCTCGCCCGCAACGCGGTCGTCTGGGACCGCCGCCGGCTGGACGAGGCCCAGCGTGCGCTGCGCGAGATCCCCGGCGTCACGGTCCTGCTCTACGACCAGCAGTGCGCCGCCCAGGCGCGCCGGCTGCGCCGGAGGGGGCGGCTCCCGGAGCGCACCATGCGCGTCTTCATCAACGAGGACGTCTGCGAGGGCTGCGGCGACTGCGGCCGGAAGAGCAACTGCCTCTCGGTGCAGCCGGTCGAGACCGAGCTCGGGCGCAAGACGCGGATCGACCAGACGTCGTGCAACACGGACTACGCCTGTCTCGACGGCGACTGCCCGGCGTTCGTCACGGTCGAGGTGGGCCCGAAGGCGCGAGGGGCTGCCGCGGGCGCCGTCCCGACTCCGCCGGAGCTTCCGGACCCGCCCGAGAGCGCCCTCGACGCCACGGTCAACGTCTTCCTGGTCGGCATCGGCGGCACCGGCGTCGTCACCGTGAACCAGGTGCTCGGGACCGCGGCGATGCTCGACGGGCTCGACGTGCGGACGCTGGACCAGACGGGCATGTCCCAGAAGGCCGGGCCGGTCGTCTCGCACCTGCGGATGAGCCGTGCCGAGCCCGAGCCGGCGAACCGCGTCGGCCCGGGCCAGGCGGACTGCTACCTCGCGCTCGACGTGCTCACCGGCAGCGAGTCGCGAACGCTCGTCCACGCCGATCCCGAGCGGACGCTCGCGTTCGTCTCGACGAGCGACGTGCCGACCGGCGCGATGGTCGAGGGCTCCGCGCCGCTCGAGCTTCTCCCGCGCGAAGACCTCCTCGCGCGGATACGCTCGTCGGTCCGCGAGGTCTTCGAGCTGGATGCGCCCGCCGCCGCGAACGTGCTCTTCGGGCACACCACCCCGAGCCACTTCCTGCTCGTCGGCGCCGCGGTGCAGGCGGGAGCGCTTCCGATCTCCGTGGCGGCGGTCGAGCGGACGATCGAGCTGAACGGGGTCGGTGTCGCCGCCAACCTGGCCGCGTTCCACTGGGGGCGCGCGGCCGTTGCCGCGCCGGAGGCGTTCGCGGCCGCGACTGCCGGGACGCGCCCGGAACGACCGCGGCACGCCCTGCCGGGCAGCCCGCTCGAGGGCGCGACGCGGGACGCTGCCGCCGTGCGGGCGGTTCTCCTCGAGGGCTGGGGCGGAGACCGCGCCGTGCGCTCGTACCTCGATCTCGTCGAGGAGGCGTGGCGTGCG
>CAZMUG010000130.1:0-7797 GCA_964569165.1 uncultured Gaiellales bacterium | reverse complement strand
CTCAGACCGGCTATGCCGTCTACCAGAAGCGGATCGCTGACTTGAACCAGCTTGCCGAAGTCCTACAGGAAGAGGTCATGGACCCCAATCGCCGCTGGATGACAGACTCCCACTGGGAGGGTGGTGTCAAAGACGGTGAGCTCGTAGAGACCCATGAGTTCAATGCACCATTGGTTACACAGTACCGTGGTGTCCTTGGCGATATAGCCGCGGAGATGGGCGAGCGCAAAGCAGCACCTGAGCCGCCAGTGCCGGCCTCGCCGGTGGCCGCCGGGCTGCCAGCGCACATGCTGGCCCCCAGCTTCCTTGCGCCCTACCGTGATATCCGCGCTGCCGGGCATACAGAGTATGTGTTCAAGGGCGGCCGCGGCTCCACCAAGTCAAGTGGTGTCAGTATGTTCGGCCTTGAATTGCTCTTGGCCAATCCCAACATGCACTGGCTGGCGGTGCGCCAGTTTGCCAATACGCTGCGGGATAGTGTGTACAGCCAGATCCAGTGGGCGATCGGCGAGATGGGCCTAGAAGACCGCTTCCGCCAGGTGCGCAGCCCATTGGAGATGGAGTACTTGCCCACCGGGCAGAAGATCTACTTCCGCGGCGCTGATGAGCCCAAGAAGATCAAGTCCATCAAGCCGCCGTTTGGCTACATCGGCCTGCTGTGGCTTGAAGAGCTGGACCAGTTCAAGGGCGAGGATGCGGTGCGCAACATCGAGCAGTCGGCCATCCGCGGCGGCGACTTGGCCTATAAGTTCAAGACGTACAACCCGCCGCGCAGCGCAAACAGCTGGGTCAACAAGTGGGTAGCGGTGCCCGATCCTCAGCGGCTGGTGCATAGCAGCTCGTATTTGGACGTGCCTTCAGAGTGGCTCGGCCGCGCCTTTATCGACATGGCCGAGCACCTGAAGGTCGTCAATCCAAAGGCCTATGAGCATGAGTACCTGGGCGAGGTGAACGGCACCGGGGGCATGGTCTTTGAGAATGTGTTGCTCGAGCCCATCACAGAAGAGCAGATCGCCAAGTTCGAGCGTCCGCTACAAGGCCTGGACTGGGGCTGGTTCCCGGATCCGCTGCACTTCGCCAAGATGCATTATGACGCGGCGCGCATGACGCTGTACATCTACGGGGAGTACCGGGTCAACAAACAGAAGAACCGCGAGGCCTTTGATGAATTGATTGCCAAGGGGCTCCTATCGGTAGATCACCTTCTGATCGCCGATAGCAGTGAGAACAAGTCGGTGGCGGATTTCCGGTCATTTGGTGCAAATGTGCGTGGCTCCGAAAAAGGCCCCGATAGCGTGAGCTACAGCATGAAGTGGCTGCAGAGCTTGGTGCAGATTGTTATTGACAATGAGCGCTGCCCGCACACTGCTGATGAGTTCTTGAATTATGAGCTTGAGCGGGACAAGGACGGAAACTTCATTTCAGCCTACCCGGACAAGAATAACCATGCCATCGACGCGGTGCGCTACGCCACGAACCTGATCTGGCGCAGGGGGGGTGAGTAATGTTTGAGCGCATTTTGGGCTGGGCCAAAGGAGTGTGGAACAAGATGATCGGTAAATCGGATATCAAGCGCTTGCTTGGGGTTGAGGTTGACATCTCCTCGGCGATGATGACGGCACTGACGGAATGGGCCAAGATGTACGAGAACCGCGCCGAGTGGCTCAGTAAGACGGTGCGCTCACTCAACCTGCCAGCAGCCGTGGCCGGCGCCTTCGCAACCTCTGTAACCCTCGAGATGGAAGTTGAGGTGACCGGCGCATCTGGCGGCAGCGGAGCACGTGCCGAGTTTCTGCATGAGCAGCTACAGCGCATTCTGCCCAGCCTCCGCGAGCAGGTCGAATACGGCGTGGCCAAAGGTGGCCTCATCATGAAGCCGTGGGTGGATGGGGACCAGCTGGCGGTGGACTTCTCCCAGGCAGACCAATTCATCCCGGTGGCCTTTGACAGCCGCAAGCGCCCCTCGAAGTGCATCTTCGTCTACAAACTCCGCCAGGGCGATTACTTCTATACCCGCCTTGAGTTTCACGAATTCCTAGGCTATGTCCAGGACGGCGGCAGGGTTGAGGGCTCGTACCGCATCCGCAACAAGGTGCTGCGTAGCACCTCTGACGCTGACTTGGGTTCGGTGGTGTCACTCTCTTCAGTGCCCGAATGGGCAGATCTCAGCGAAGAAGAGAGCTACCTAGGTGTCCGGCAGCCGCTGTTCGGTTACTTCCGCTTCCCGCAGGCCAACAACATTGAGCCAGGCTCACCGTTGGGCGTGAGCGCGTACGCTCGCGCCGTGGATCTCATCAAGCAGGCCGACATCCAGTGGTCTCAACTGCTCTGGGAGTTTGAGAGCGGCCAGCGGCGAATGATGGTTGATGAAGGTGCCCTAGAGAAAGGCAAGGATGGCAAGGCTATCCTGCCCGACTTCAACCTCTACCGGACGCTGCGGGGCGTAAGCGATGTGGGCAAGGGCAAACTGTTTGAGGAGTGGTCGCCTGGTTTCCGTGAACAGAACCTGATCAATGGCCTCGAGGCCATCCTCAAACGTATTGAGTTCAACTGTGGCATGGCCAGGGGAATGCTCAGCGACCCGCAGCAGGTCGACAAGACGGCCACCGAAGTGCTTTCCAGCAAGCAGCAATACGCAGCCACCGTGTTGGATATCCAGAAGGCATTGCAAGCCGCCGTCCGCGACCTGCTGTATGCAATGGATGCCTGGACCAGCATCTTCAAGCTGGCACCCAAAGGCGAGTATGAGGTCACCTTCAAGTTTGATGACAGTCTGGTGACCGACCGCCAGCAGCAGTTCGCCCAGGACACCCAGATGGTGACCATGCGGGCGATGGGGCCGGTGGAGTTGCGTATGCGCACCTACGGCGAGACCGAAGAGGTAGCCAAAAAGAAGGTTGCCGAGGCACAGGCTGGCCAGGGCACCGAGTTGTTTCCCGATGAGGAGGCGTGATGGAGCAGCTTGTTGAGCAGCTTGTTCATAGAGCCTTGGGTGGAGTCTTGGGGCTAATTTTGCTGGCCCACATGTTGTACAGGAGGTGGAAGTGAAGTTCAGCGAATTCATCCCCATCCATGCAGACACCTACCCGCGCCCGGAGCGCAAGAGCTTGGCTCTCGGCTGGGAGTTCTGGGTTGCCGTGACCGTGGCCACGGCCGCCATCGTGTTGGCAGCCATGCGCACTGCGCACAGCTTCTACACTGCCGCCATCCTCTCGGCTCAAGTGTACGGCCTGGACAGCGCCGCAGTGACCCAGGTGATGGGGCTTGTCGAAGCCGTGGCGGCCATGCTGGCTATCGAGGGCGGTTTGGTGTACGCCGCGGTGAAACGGGCTCAGCAAGAAGGCAAGGTGAAGCCCGGCCTGATCGCAATGAACATCGCTCTTCTGGTGGCCATCTCGGTGGTGGCTGGCCTTGGCCAGTCTCTGGGATTGGTGATGGGACTGCCCGTGGAGTGGCTGGAGGGCTTCAGCTGGCTGATGGCGCTCATCCTGGGCGCCGGCGCTTCGATCGTGGCCTGGCTTTCCGGTGAGATGTTGGGTGTTGAGCTGCTCAAATTCGAGCAAGCGCGCAGCGCTGCCGAGAAGACCCTTCAGTCCGCAGTGACCAAATGGACCAACGAAGCGCGGGTGGCCTGGCAGCAGGCGAACAAAGAGGCCCGCGAGCAAGCGGCCGCCCGTCCGCAAACGGTAGAGGTTCCACCGCCCAGCAAGCATGACCAGGACAAAGCACGGGTGCATGACTTCATTATGCGTTTCATGATGAACCGGCGCCGCATGCCCACAACGGGCGAGATCAGTTCTGCGCTGGGGCTGCCGGGCAAGTATGTAGGGCAGCTTATGGAGCAAGTGAAGCGCGAGCTGTCAGGTGGGCAGCCCGCGTGAAGTCGGCATTCTTCTTCAAACCGCACCAGCATAAGGGCAAGGCCTTCTTAGAGGCTTTGATTGTTGCTGGCTACCGCAAGACCCGTATCGTATCCAAGGCTGATCTCGTTCTTCTGGATTTTCTCTACGCAGGGCTGTTCTCGGGCGTGCATGGCAACGGCTGGCTGCGTAAAGAAGCTGCGCTGGCACTGGAACTGGGCAAGCCTATCTTTCTGTATCCGCACTTTTGCTCGCCCTGGCTTCCCCACGATCTCGAAGTCGATCCCGTCGCCGCAGCGGCTTTCTTCGTCCACTCGCCAGGCTACGCCAAAGTGCTTGAGCGGATCGGATACCCCACTCCGGCTGAGGTGGTTGGCTGGTCGTATACGGACGTGAGGCCATTCTCGCCCTTTGCTGGCGAGAAGCCGCGGGTGCTCTTTGCGCCCTTACATCCAGTGGGCGGAACGCTGCCGCAAGTGGAGCGTGACATCAACGAGCATACATTCCGCATGTTGGCGGCTCTGAGGCAGGCAGGCGAGTTGTCCTCGCTCACGGTGCGCTTCTATGGCGATATGGCCACCAACGGCCTGCAACGCCAAAGGGACGTTGACTTCCGCTCCGCTCTGTTGAACGGCTCAACCAAGGACATCGAGGAGGCCGATGTAGTGATCTCGTCTGGCACCTACGCGCACATGGCGGTGGCGCTGGGCAAGCCCACGGTGATGATGGGGCAAGACATTCGACCGCACAACAGCCCGCGAGGCGGCGGCACGCTGCAGTGGGTGCGGAATTGGGAACTGTATCGAGACTATGCCCGCTACCCGCACTCCATCGAGATGAGCACAGACCCGAGTGTTGTTACAGAAACGATCCGGCGCGCTTGTGAGAGCAGCGCGCCGGTTGAGGCATGGAAAGCCGACCACATCGGCCAACCCTTTGACCCGGCCCACTTTGTGGCCAGAATGGAGAGTTACCTGTGAGTGACAAGAAGTTTCTCTACGAAGTGAAGATCATGAACAATCCGCCCTACAGTGATGTGAGTGCCTATGTGATGGCTAAAGACGCACTTGACGCTGTGGCGGTGTTCGCCAACGAATACCAGCCCGAGGAAGACGTAACCAGTTTTTCTTTAGAGGTTTCATTGGGCATCGACATTGACCGCGTCATCGGTCTGCCGGCGCACATATCCAACAGTGAGCGCGAGGCAGCATGAGCTTGCTTGAACTCCCCATTCACGCAGAGATTGACCGCAAGATCGGCCACCACATTGGCGTGAAGCCGATGGATGCTCAGCGCCTCGCCTGGCTTGCTTCGCAGGTGGCAGAAGACGGTTTGATTGTGGAAAGCGGATCCTTCTGGGGGCGCTCAGCAGCCTACATGCTGAGTGGAGCTAAGCCAGGAGTGCGCCTGGTGTGTATCGATCATTGGCCGAACCCTGTCGATTTTGAGAAGTTTGAGCGCGGCCTGACTTCGCTAGGCTGGCCTATAGGGGAGAAGGTGCAGGCGATTCGCTCTGTTTCCTGGGAATCGGCCGACCAGGTAGGAGCGACCCCGATTGACATGCTCTTCCTTGACAGCACACACATATACGCCGTTCTGGAGCGCGAGTGGGCTGCCTTTTTCCCGTTGGTAAAGCAGGGCGGCATAGTGGCCTTCCACGATTATGGCGCCCACACTTGGCCGGCCGTCAAGCGCTTTGTTGACGAGGTGGCGGCTGAGCCCTTGGAGCCCACCGGTACCTTTGGCACCGTGTGGAGTGGAGTGAAGAAGTGATTTCTGTCATTTTCCCCTACACGCTAAAGTTCGGTGACTTTGTTTCCGGCTACATCGGCAGCCTGCGGCGGCATGAGCGCAATATCGATGTCGTCAGTGTGTTCACGGGCAATAAGGCGAATTACAACTACACGGCCGCCCTGAATGCTGGTGCCAAACAGGCACGCGGCGAGTGGCTACTGTTCTCGAACGATGATGTGCTTTGTCAGGGGAAGTTTGCACAGCTTGTCGAGGGTTTGAACCGCAACAATATTTACGGCATGGAGCTGCGCCACAAAACCAAGGCCGAGTGGGGAGCTGATGTGGAGTACCTCTACGGCTGGATCTTGCTGATGCACCGTAGCCTGCTTGACGCGGTGGGTTGGCACGATGAGGGCTACGTCATGGCTGGTTTTGACGATATCGATTATTGCTGGCGCGCCCAGCAGATGGGCTTCGGCCTGCAGGTGGTGGACCTACCTTTTGTGCATTTGGCCGACCAGCCAGGTGGAACTCACCGGCGCTACACCGTGGATGGCTACAAAGAGCAAATGGCGCTGAGCAAAGCTCGGTTTCTTGCCAAGGTTGCTGCGGCCGAGGAGCAGCACGCCGCGCAGCAAGCCAAAGCGGATGCAGATGCGCAGGTTGCCGCCCGGATTGAAGCCGTAGAGGTCGCCCAAGCTGTTGTGTTGCAGAAACAGGCTGAGATCGGTGAGCAGCAGGAGGCCATCGCCGAGCAGCAATCCAAACTGGATGACGACATCCGCAAGTTGCAGGAGCGCAAGGACGGCGGCGAGGAAAAGGTGGATGCTAACCCCTAACCAGTTCGACATAGCGGCGGATGCGATCCTCAAGCTCTATCACGAGTTTGAGGATGTAGTGCTGCAGGATATTGCGCGCCGGCTGGCTGGGCTGAACTTTGCCTCGGCGGCCTGGCAGGTGCAACGCCTGAACGAAACAGGAGCGCTGTACGAGGACATTCTGCGTGAGCTGGCCAGGCTGACCGGGCAATCGGAGCGCCAGGTAGCCGAGATCCTTCGCCAGGCCGGGGTGCAGGCTGTGCGCTTCGACGATCGCATTTACAGGGCGGCTGGCCTGGACCCGCTGCCGCTCAACCTCTCGCCGCAGATGGCCTCGGTGCTGTCGATCGCCGTCCAACGCACCAACGGCAGTATGCGTAATCTGACGCAGACCACGGTGCTTACGGCCAGGCAGGCCTTTGAGCAGGCGGCCGATATGGCCTTCCTCCAGGTGAGCAGCGGCGCCATGAGCTATGACCAGGCTATCCGGGCGGCCATAGGCAACGTGGGTGCCAGTGGGCTGGAAGTGATGTACCCATCCGGCCGCAGAGACAAATTGGATGTGGCCATGCGGCGCACCGTGCTGACGGGGGTAGGTCAGGCGGCCGGGCAGCTGCAGTGGGCGCGGGCTGACGAGATGGGCGTTGATCTGGTGCAGACCTCGGCGCACATCGGCGCCCGTCCATCGCACCAGATCTGGCAGGGGCGCATTTTCTCTCGGTCGGGCACGCACCCACGCTATCCGAGCTTTGTAGCGGAGACGGGCTGGCGTACGGTCACCGGGTTGGGCGGAGTGAACTGTGTGGTTGGGGAAACGCTGGTTTCAGGCCCGGCTGTACGTGCCGCTTACCGGCGTGAATATTCCGGTGAACTCATCGTCATCAGAACTGCCAGCGGCAAGGAGCTGACCGTCACGCCGAATCACCCGGTATTGACCGGTCAGGGATGGGTCGCTGCTGGCCTGCTGGCAGAGGGAGACAATGTAATTAGCCGCGCCGATCTCGATGGGGTAAACGGTGCTTGCCCAGACCCACACCAAAGCGAGCCCCGAATTGAGGATGTATTTGATTCGCTCGCGCAAGGCGAGGATGTGCTCCGGCTTCCTGCCTCTGCCGGTCACTTCCACGGCGATGTTTCCGATGGCGAGGTCAATATTGTATTTCCAGAGAGCCTTCTGTGGGATTGGGTTTGCGCCGCGTTCTTTGAGCATGACATAGAGCTCCCGTTCAGCGATGCTGCCGAACTTCCCTATGCGCTCGCGGCCAAGAGCGCGCTTGACCAAGTCGGCATTGGTGCGCTTCATGCCGCGGACGGCGTCGTGGGCGGCTTTGGTAATTTCTGCGCGTCCATCCGGGCCGAGTCTCTCCATCCGGGCGCGCATGGAC
>CAZMUG010000129.1:0-7816 GCA_964569165.1 uncultured Gaiellales bacterium | reverse complement strand
CGTGCTAGTATCGTCATGGGACGACGTGCCCGGCCTGCCCGCGCTGCCCGCCGTGTGCCTCGGCTTCCTCGTCCCGAACGCGGACCGCCTGCTGCGAGACGCCCGCAACGCTCGTGCGCGCCCTGCCGGCTGACGCGGTCTCAGCGGGACCGAGTGAGCAACGCGACCGACTCGACGTGCGGCGTGTGCGGGAACATGTCCACGGGCCGGCACCGCTCGAGCTCGTACCCGTGCTCGTCACGGAGCACCCGAGCGTCCGAGGCAAGCGTCGTCGGGTTGCACGAGACGTAGACGATCCGGGGCGCTCCCAGCGCTCCCGTCCGGCGCAGCGCCTTTCCGGCGAGCCCGGCACGCGGCGGATCGACGACCACGACGTCCGGCTCCCCGGCTTCCTCGCGGAGCTCCTCCACGGTCTGGCCGACGTTCCCGGCGAAGAAGCGGGCGTTCTCGATCCCGTTCAGCCCCGCGTTCTCGATGGCGCACGCGACGGCCTCCTCGGAGATCTCGAGCCCCCACACTGCGTGCGCGTCGGCCGCGAGGGCGAGCCCGATCGTGCCGGTGCCGCAGTACAGGTCGTAGACGTTCTCCTTCCCGGAAAGCCCGGCGGCCTCTCGCGCGAGCGCGTACAGCTCGCCCGCCATCTCCGTGTTCGTCTGCAGGAAGGCTGACGGTCGCACGCGGAAGCGCAGCCCGAGGATCTCCTCCTCGATGGCGTCGTCGCCCCAGAGCAGCCGGGTCGGAAGGTTCGTCTGCTCGGCCGGCGTGTCGTTGATCGCCCAGTGGATCGACCGGACCTCGGGGAAGCGACGAAGCACGTCCACGAGGTAGCCCGTCTCGAACCTCTCCCCGGGGGCGGTGACGAGGACGGCGAGCGCTTGGCCGGTGTTGCGCCCTTCGCGCACGACCAGGTGGCGCAGGTAGCCGCGCCCCGACTCCTGGTCGTACGCTTCGAGCCGCTCCTCGCGTGCCCAGTCCCGCACGGCGAGCCGGATGGCGTTACCGAGGTCGGTCGTGAGGAGGCACTCCTCGATGCCGATGACCTCGTCCCAGCGGCCCGCACGATGGAACCCGAGGTCGATCCCGTCCTCGCCTGCCGTGAACGAGTACTCGAGCTTGTTGCGGTACCCGTACTGCGACCGAGCAGGGACGATCGGCTCCAGGGGCGGGTCCGAGAAGCGGCCGATCCGGACGAGCGCATCCCGGACTTGCCGCTCCTTCTCGGCGAGCTGGACCTCGTACGCGAGGTTCTGGAAACGACAGCCGCCGCACACGCCGAAGTGCCGGCACGGTGCCTCGACGCGGCTCGGCGCCGGCTCTACGAGAGCCGACAGCACGCCCTCGGCGAAGCCGCGCTTCACCTTCGTCACGCGCGCGAGGACGAGATCACCGGGAAGGCCTCCGCGCACGAAGACGACGAACCCGTCGTGGCGCCCGACCCCGTTCCCGCCGTACGCGAGCGAGTCGATGCGGAGCTCGACCTCCTCCCCCTTGCGGACTGGCGCGGCCACGGCCCGCCAGCGTAGCGAGCGTCAGGTCACGTCCCGGCGATCCGTGCGCACGAATGCGAGCGTGACGGCAAGCGCAACCCAGGCCGCGGAGACCCCGACGGAGACTGGCCACGAGAGGTCGCCGTCCTCGGAGGTGACGGTCCCGCCGAGCGCAGCGGCCGGTAGGTACGAAGCCACACCGTCGAGGTCGGCCCAGGGAAAGACTCCGAGGAGCGCCCAGCAGATCGGCTCGAGGACGAACATCCAGACGAGCACGCCGACGAGGGCGCCGACCTGGGAGTGCACCGCTCCTCCGATCGCTGCGCCGAAGACCCCTGCGAGCGCGGTCGCGACGAGCGCGCGGCCCGATCCCTCAGCCCACTCCGTGAGCTCCAGCGGGACGTCGAGCGCCGACAACCAGATGGCGGAGGTCGTGAGCGCCACGATCAGCGCAGCGAGCGCGAGGAGGATGCCGACCGACGCGCCGGCGAGGAGCTTGACGGCGACGAGCCGCCCGCGCCTCGGCGTTGCGAGCAGCGTCCGCGCGATCGTCCCGTGGCGGAACTCGTTCGTCACGAGGATGACGCCGGCGAGCAACGCGAGAATCGACGCGGGGAACGCCGCATCCAGCGGGATCCGCGACTGCAGCTCGGGGTCGAGGCGCTCGTCCGACGAGGCCCCGCCGATGTCCGCAGCCGTGAGGAGGCCCGCGAAGAGGAGCGTCACGAGCACGAGCCCCCACGTCGAGCGCAGCGTCCTGAGCTTCAGCAGCTCGGCCGCGTAGAGATCCCTCATGCCCCGCGCTCCCCGGGCTCGCCGGTCAGCTCGAGGAAGACCTCCTCCAGCGTCGCGCGCTCGACGGTGAGCTCGTGCAGCACGACCCCGTGCGCGGCCGCGACCTCTCCGACGCGCTCGGGCGGCGCGTTGACCGCGAGCCGGTCATCCGCGACGGCGCGCGCCTCGAGTCCGGCGACGTCCAGAAGCCCGGCCAGGCGCTCTGCCTCCGGCGAGCGCACCGTCGTCGAGCCGGCCGCCATTGCCTCGACCTCCGCCATGGCGGCCTGCCGGATCAGCCTCCCGCGGTGGATGATCACGACGTCGTCCACCGTCTGGGCCACCTCGGAGAGGACGTGGCTCGAGACGAGGATCGTCCTGCCCTCCGCGGCGAGCGAGCGCAGGAAGTCGCGAAGCCAGCGAATCCCCTGCGGGTCGAGCCCGTTCGCGGGCTCGTCGAGGACGAGCACCTCCGGATCGCCGAGCAGCGCTGCCGCCAGCCCGAGCCGCTGGCGCATCCCGAGCGAGTACCCCTTCACGCGGCGGCGGGCCGCCGCGCGCATGTCCACGAGCTCGAGCACCTCGTCGACGCGCGATCTCGGGATGCCGCCCGCGACGGCCAGCACGCGCAGATGGCTCCGGCCCGAGCGGCCGGGATGGGCGTCGAACGTCTCCAGCAGCACGCCGACGCGCCGGGTCGGGTCCTCGAGCTCGGAGTACGGCCGGCCGAGGACCGTCGTCCGCCCCGCGCTCGGATGGACGAGCCCGAGGATCGCACGCATCGTCGTGGACTTCCCGGCCCCGTTCGGCCCGAGGAAGCCGGTGATCGTGCCCGGGCGGACGGTGAAGGTGAGGTCGTCGACGGCAAGGGTCGAGCCGAACCGCTTCGTGAGGCCCTCGACCTCGATCATCGTCTCACCGTGCTCAGCTGAGGACGCTGACGTAGACCGACCGGTCGCGGGGCCCGTCGAACTCGCAGAAGAAGATCCCCTGCCAGGTGCCGAGCGCGAGCGAGCCGTCGTCCCGCAGCGGGACGACGAGGCTCGACCCCATAAGCGCGGCCCGCACGTGCGTCGGCGCGTTCTCCTCTCCGGGCTCGACGTGCTCCCAGGGCCAGCCGTCGTCGACCATCCTCTCGAGCGCGGCCTCGAAGTCCCGCGCGACCGCAGGATCGGCGTGCTCGTTGACGGTGACGCCGGCGGTCGTGTGCGGCACGTACACGAGCACCCCGGAGCCGCGCTCGCCGCCTACCGCGTCGCGGACCCGCTGGGTGATGTCGAGGACGTGGCTACGTCGCTCGGTCCGTAGCCGGAGCTCCTGCACGCCGCCTCAGAGAGCGCCGCCCGCCGCGGGCGGGGCGCCGGCCTCAAGCGGGTTCTCCCCACCTGCACTGCGCGCGATGTGCTCCTCCACCTGCAGCATGTTCTCCTTCCCGCGCTCGACGACGGACAGGAGCTCCGTCATGGAGGCGACCTCCTCGCGCTGCTCCTGGAGGAACCAGTGGAGGAACTGCTCGCCGACGAGCTCGCCCTCCTCGCGAGCGCGCTTGACGAGATCGACGATCTGCTCGGTCACGCGCTTCTCCTGCGCGAGCGCGAGCGCGACCGGCGCCACGACGTCCGAGAACTCCGTCTGCGGTGCATCGATCCCCGGGATGACGACCTGCTCGTCCGCATCGAGCAGGTACTGGACCATCATCATCGCGTGGTTCCGCTCCTCGACCGCCTGCCGGTAGAAGTGAGTGGCGAGCTGTCTGAGCGACTGGGAGTCGTAGTACGCGGCGATCGCGACGTACTGCTGCGACGCGCCGAACTCGTATCCGATCTGCTGGTTGAGAGCGCCCGAGAACGTGGTCATGACTCGACTCTACCGGTGCCGAAACGGGAAGGGCCGGTCGAGCCGGCCCTTCCGAGCAGCGGGCGCTCGAGGCGCCTACGCGTCGAGGGTCTTCGAGAGCGTGATCCGCTTCGGCTGCTGCTCCTCGGGCTTCGGGACCCGGACCTCGAGCACGCCGTTCTCGTAGCGCGCGGCGATCTTGTCCTGGTCGACGCCCTGCGGCAGGCCGACCGCACGCGAGAACGTGCCATGGCGCCGCTCGAACCGGTAGAAGCCGTCCTCGGACGTCTCGCTGGACTGCTCGCGCTCCGCCGAGACCGTGAGGGTCTCGTCCGCGACCTCGATCGAGATCTTCTCCTCGGGGATGCCGGGGAGGTCGAAGGCGTACACGACCTCGGTCGGCGTCTCCCAGACGTCGAGCGGCGGGACCCAGCTCTGCGTGACCCGGCCGGGCCCGTCGAAGAGCCCGTTCATCCACCGGCTCATCTCGTTCTGGAACGTGGCGAGCTCGCGAAACGGCTCCCAGCGAACGAGTGTCGTCATCGGTGCTCCTCCTTGCGTGGAAGGGATCTGTCTACTTTGCAAGTATAAAACCTTAGTCATATCTACGCAAGTACCTCCGGGAGTAGCATCGAGCCCGTGGCCGGTGTCCCCACGAGCCTGAAAGGCCGGAGCTTCACCCGCATCGGCGCCTGGTCGCGCGACGAGCTCGAGACGCTCCTCGACCTCTCCGACGAGCTGAAAGCCGAGCGGGCACGGCGGCCCGAGCTCCGCGTGCTCCCGGGCCGGACGATCGGGCTGATCTTCCACAAGCCGTCGACCAGGACGCGGGTCGCCTTCGAGGTCGGGATCGCGGAGCTCGGCGGCATGGCGCTCTTCCTCCCCGCCGCGGAGCTCCAGCTCTCGCGCGGCGAGTCGTACCGCGACACGGCGCTCGTGCTCTCGCGCCTGCTCTCGGCCCTGATGATCCGGACGTTCGACCAGGCCGAGGTGGAGGAGTTCGCCGAGCACGCGTCGATCCCGGTCATCAACGGGCTCACCGACCACGCGCACCCCCTGCAGGCGCTCGCCGACGCGATGACGCTGCGCGAGCGCTTCGGCGCCGTCGCCGGGCTACGGGTCGCCTACGTGGGAGACGGCAACAACGTCTGCCACTCGCTCCTGCGCATCGCCGGACGTCTCGGCATGGAGCTCGTCGTCGCGGCGCCCTCCGGCTACGAGCCCGATCCCGACGTCGTCCGGGCAGCCGCGGCCGACGCGACCAGCAACGGCGGCGCGATCACCGTCCTTACGGATCCGAGGGAAGCAGCCCGTGGCGCGCAGGCCGTGTACACCGACGTCTGGACGAGCATGGGACAGGAGAGCGCCCGCGAGCGGCGGCTGCGCGACCTCGAGCCGTACCGCGTCGACTCCACGCTGCTCGAACTCGCGGCGGACGACGGCGTCGTCCTCCACTGCCTGCCCGCGCACGTCGGCGAGGAGATCAGCGCCGAGGTCCTCTACGGCCCGCGCTGCCTCGCCTGGGAGCAGGCGGAAAACCGGCTCCACACGCAGAAGGCGCTCATGGCGCTCGTGATCAGGTGACGTTCGAGGATCACGTCCGCTCGGCGCTCGACGAGCTGCCGCCCGGGCTTGCGTCCGCGCTCCGAAACGTCGCGGTCGTGGTCGAGGACGAGAACCCCGAGGATCCGGACCTGTTCGGCCTCTACCAGGGCGTGCCGCTCCCGGAGCGCGGGAGCGACGTGGGGCTCCTTCCGGACAAGATCTCCGTCTATCGCGTCCCGCTCGAGGAGAGCTTCCCCGACCCCGACGAGCTCCGAGAGGAGATCCGGATCACCGTCCTCCACGAGCTCGCCCACTACTTCGGGCTGGACGAGGACCGGCTGGCCGAGCTCGGATACGACTGAGGCAGGCGTGCTGAACGGGAATGCACACGCCGGCTGATGCGTTTTGACCAGTCGTGAGCCCAAACCAGATTCACGCGGAGATCGAGCAGCTCTCGGAGGAGCGCCAGGAGCTCTGGCAGACGCTGTCCGGGGGCCTCGATCCGAGCGTCAAGGAAGAGATCAAGACGATCGACGACCGGCTCCAGGCGCTCTGGCACTCGCTGCGCCTGGAGAAGGCGCGCCTGAGGTTCGGCGAGCGAGACGAGATCGTCCGGCGCGCACGCGCCGAAGAGCGTCTCGAGCGCGCCGCGTAGCGCCCGGGGCAGGAAAACCGGCGCCACGCGCATATCATCGACGCGTGGGTCTCTTCGGACGCAAGGACGCGGGACCGATCTCGATCGAGTCCGAGCAGGAGCGCCTGCGCGCGATCCGGATCGCAGCCGAGCAGGAGCTCGGACGCCTGCGCCGCGAGCTGACCGAGCGGGTGGCAGCCGTCGAGCAGCGCGAGCGTGAGCTCGCCGACGCGCTCGCACGCGTCAACCGCGCGGCGAAGCACGCCTTGCCGGGAGACGAGGAGGCGGTCGACCGCGCCCACGTCGGGCTGACCGCGCACGCGCTGGAGCTGACCCGCCGGGAGAAGGAGCTCGAGGCTCGCGAGAGCGCGCTCCTGAAGGGCGAGGCCGACCTCGCCCGGCGCGCGGCCGAGAAGATGCAGACGCCGGAGGAGCTGCTGCAGCAGATCGAGGGACGTCTCGCGGCGCTGCAGGAGGCGGAGAAGGCCTTCGCGCGCACGCAGGCCGAGCTCGCGGCGCGCAGCGAGGCGCTCGCTGCACGCGAGGCCGCGGTCGCGGAGCGCGAGCTCGCGACGCCCTCGGCCGGCGGCTCGGGCGTGCCCGGGCGCGCCGAGCTCGCCGAGCTCGACGAGCGGCTCCGGCGTCTCGAGCGCGAGACGCGGGACGCCGCAGGGCCACGGGGGTTCGGCGACGACCTTCGCGCCCTCGAGCAGCGGGGCCTGCGGGGCGCGCAGCCGAGCTCCTGAACCGCCTCTAGACTAGGTGACCCCGGGGCGTTAGCTCAGCTGGGAGAGCGCCGGCTTTGCAAGCCGGAGGTCACCGGTTCGATCCCGGTACGCTCCATCGTCGTCACAGAGGCTCCGCCCGGAGCGGGTATGGTGAAACGTGTCCCTCGACGAGGAGACCGCGGAGCGGGGCGCTGAGGACGGCAGGTCGTGAGCACGCTCACGAGCGAGACCGGTGCAGGCAGCGGCGCGCCCGAGGACGCAGCGCCGGCGGCTCCCGACGTCCGCCTGGAAGGCGTCACCAAGCGCTTCAGGGAGACGGTCGCGGTCGACCGGATCGACCTCGAGATCGCGCCCGGGGAGTTCTTCAGCCTGCTCGGGCCCTCGGGCTGCGGCAAGTCGACGACGCTCGCGATCATCGGCGGCTTCGAGGAGCCGACGGAGGGCGCGGTCTACCTCGGCGGTCGCGAGATGCGCCGCGTCCCGCCGTACCGCCGCGACGTGAATACCGTCTTCCAGTCGTACGCGCTCTTCCCGCACCTCGACGTCACCGCCAACGTCGGCTACGGCCTCCGACGGCGCAAGCTTCCCAGAGACGCGGTCGCCGGGCGCGTCACCGAGGCGCTCGAGCTCGTCGGGCTCGCGGGTCTCGGGAAGCGGAAGCCGGGCCAGCTCTCGGGCGGCCAGCAGCAGCGCGTTGCGCTCGCCCGCGCCCTCGTCAACCAGCCGCGCGTCCTGCTGCTGGACGAGCCGCTCGGCGCGCTCGACCTGAAGCTGCGCAAGCAGATGCAGGTCGAGCTGAAGCGGATCCAGCG
>CAZMUG010000128.1:0-7912 GCA_964569165.1 uncultured Gaiellales bacterium | reverse complement strand
GTCGAGGTGATGAAGCCGGAACCGGGGACGACGATCTGCGACCCGGCGTGCGGGACGGGCGGCTTCCTGCTCGCGGCGTACGAGGCGGTCTCGCGGTCAGGGATGCTCGATCCCGACCAGAAGCGACACCTGCGGTTCGACGCGCTGCGCGGGTGGGAGATCGTCGACAACACCGCGCGGCTGTGCGTGATGAACCTCCTCCTGCACGGGATCGGCTCCGAGGAGGCGGACTCGCCGATCGCGGTGGACGACGCGCTCAAGGCCGACCCGGGCGACCGCTTCGACATGGTGCTCACGAACCCGCCGTTCGGGAAGAAGTCCTCGATGACGTTCGTGACCGACGAGGGCGACGTCGCGCGCGAGGACCTCGTCGTCGTCCGTGACGACTTCTGGACGCGGACGTCGAACAAGCAGCTCAACTTCGTCCAGCACGTGAAGACGCTGCTGCGGATCGGCGGGCGGGCGGCGGTGGTCGTGCCGGACAACGTCCTCTTCGAGGGCGGCGCTGGTGAGACGGTGCGACGGAAGCTGCTCGAGGAGTGCGACGTGCACACGCTGCTGCGGCTGCCGACCGGTGTCTTCTACGCGCAGGGCGTGAAGGCGAACGTCCTCTTCTTCGAGCGGCGGCCTGCGTCCGAGACGGCGGCGACGCGCGAGCTCTGGGTCTACGACCTGCGCACGAACCAGCACTTCACGCTCAAGCAGAACCCGCTGCGGTCGGAGCACCTCGCGGACTTCGTCTCCTGTTTCGGCGCGCGCAAGGAGACAGAGCGGTTCAGACGCTTCTCGTACGACGAGCTCGTCGCGCGCGACAAGGCGAGCCTCGACCTCGTGTGGCTGCGCGACGAGTCGCTGGAGGACCTCGAGAACCTGCCGCCGCCCGACGTCATCGCGCAGGAGATCGTGGAGGACCTCGAGGCCGCGCTCGCGGAGTTCTCGGCGGTGGCGGAGTCGCTCGGTGAGTCGCCTACGGGTTCCTGACCCGCGGCGGACCGGTTATTCGAGCTCCTGCCAGCGGCGGTAGCGCACGGCTCTCTCGACGACCCGGGGGTCGTGCCCCGCCTCGAGCAGCCGCTGGCGCGCCTCTCCTTCCTGCGCGAGCCGCAGGAAGAGCCAGGCGATGGCGACGATGGTGACGAGCGAGCCCTCGAGCATCATCAGCGAGCCGGCCAGGCTCTGGTCGGCCTCGGGCGAGAGGCCGAGGTAGTCGTCGCCGGTCACGTAGACGTCGTAGAAGGCGTCGCCGCCCCAGACGAAGACGTTCCCGATCGCCGTCGCGACCAGCCGCACGACGACGATGTAGGCGAGCTTCCAGCCCGTGCCGAACCACTCCGGCGCGGGCAGCGTCTCCAGCACCGGCAGCCAGAGCGCGATCCCGGCGACGAAGAACGAGATGTGCTCGAGCGCGTGCAGCGCGCTGTGCTCGACCGCACCCTCGTACAGGGCCGGGACGTGCCAGAGCACGAGGTTCACCGCCCAGACGGGGAGCGCCACGAAGGGGTTTGCGAGCACCCGAAGCCGCATGACGCCGGGGAGCGCGAGCAGCGGCCGGAGCAGCGGTCCTGTCAGCCCCGCGAGCAGGCAGAGCGGCGCGAGGTCGCCGATCAGGAGGTGCTGGGCCATGTGGAAGGAGAAGAGCTCCTCCTCCCCGATCTCGTTCACCGGGGATGCGACCGCGACGAGCAGGAGCGCGAGCCCGAGCGCGAAGAGCGCGATGCGCCACCAGGGCACTGCCTGGCCGCGCCGGGCGAGCGTGCGCGCCCGGGCTCCGTACGCGACCGCGACGACCGCGATCGGCAGGAGCTGGAGCGGGTCGAGCGTCCAGCTCCCCGGGAGCGGGGTCGCGATCACGGCGCCACTGTATTCGGACGCGGTGTCTGACACCGGAGCCCCGCAAACCCGCATGGTTCCGTGGGGTGGTGTCAGACACCGTAGACTCGGGGCGTGGGACGAGGGGACGAGACGTACGCCGAGGCGGG
The DNA here is from genome assembly GCA_964569165.1 of uncultured Gaiellales bacterium. Classification (GTDB taxonomy): domain Bacteria; phylum Actinomycetota; class Thermoleophilia; order Gaiellales; family Gaiellaceae; genus GMQP-bins7. Next base: position 5,933 of record CAZMUG010000128.1, on the reverse strand, counting down.
CGTCTCGCTCGGAACCGCCGAGGCGATCGTCGACCGGCTCCGCGCCGCTGCAGAGTCCACGGGAGCGACGGGGTTCGGCGCGTTCGCCGGCCTGTACCCGCTGGACGACGGCGCTCGCTTTCTCGCGGCCTCGACCGACTCCGTCGGCACGAAGCTGATCCTCGCGCGCCGGCAGGGCGAGCTGCGCGCCTGCGGCGCCGACCTCGCCGCGCACTGCGTCAACGACGTCGCGACGTGCGGCGCCGACCCGCTCTTCTTCCTGGACTACGTGGCGGCGAACCGCATCGAGCTCGAGACGGTCGCCGAGCTGGTCGAGGGGGCCGCCGAGGTCTGCCGTGACGCCGGCTGCGCGCTCATCGGGGGCGAGACGGCCGAGCTCCCGGGCATCTACCGCACGGGCGAGCTCGACTTCGCCGGCACCTGTGTCGGGCTCGTCGAGCGCGACCGCGTGATCGACGGCGCCCGCATCGAGGAGGGCGACTTCCTGGTCGGGCTCGCCTCGGCCGGCATCCACGCGAACGGCTTCACGCTCGTCCGGCGGGTGCTCGAGACGGAGGAGTACGAGGGCGACGACCTCCTCGCCCCGACGCGGCTCTACCTCCACGAGGTGCGGCGCCTTCGTGGGCAGCTCGACGTCCGCGGGCTCGCGCACGTCACCGGCGGCGGCGTGCTCGGAAACCTCTCTCGGATCCTCCCGGACGGGCTCCGGGCGGAGGTGGACTGGGGCTCGTGGCCGCGCCCGCACGTCTTCGCGTGGCTCGCCCGGCACGTCGCCGAGGACGAGCTCCGCCGCGTCTTCAACCTCGGGATCGGCTACGTCGCCGTCGTCCCGGAGCCGGGCGACGAGCTCGTCATCGGCCGGGTCGTGCGCGCGTGAGCTCCCGGGCTCATGGGGCGGCGTCGGGCGCTCCCGAGGGCCGTGCCGGCCGGGAGCTCGGGATCGGAGTGCTCGTGTCGGGCGAGGGATCGAATCTCCAGGCCCTGCTCGACGCCCGGCTGCCGGTCGTCGCCGTCGCGTCGAGCCGGGCCGGTGTGCGAGCGCTCGAGCGCGCAGCGCACGCGGGCGTCCCGTCCGCGGTCTTCGACCTCGGCGCCTACGAGGGCCGGGACGCGCGGGACGCGGCGATCGCCGACTGGCTCGAGTCCCGTGGGGCCGAGCTCGTCGTCTGCGCCGGCTACATGCAGCTTCTTCGGCCCGCGTTCCTCGAGCGCTTCCCCGGCCGCGTCGTGAACGTCCACCCGGCGCCCCTGCCCGACTTCCCGGGCGCGCATCCCCTCGAGGACGTGCTCGCGGCGGGCGCGCCAGCTGCCGCCGCCACGGTGCACTACGTGGACGAGGGCATCGACACGGGCGAGGTGATCGCGAGCGAGCCCGTGCCCGTGCTCGCCGGTGACACGGTCGAGACGCTCCGCGAGCGCGTCCACGAGGCGGAGCACCGGCTTCTTCCGGAGGTGGTTCGCGAGCTGTGCGCGCGCTGATCTCCGTCTACGACAAGACGGGCCTCGTGCCGTTCGCGCGCGGCCTCGCCGAGCTCGGGTTCGAGCTCGTCTCCAGCGGCGGCACCGCAGCCGTGCTCGAGGAGGCGGGCCTGACGGTGACGCGTGTCGAGGACGTGACCGGCTCTCCGGAGATGCTCGGAGGACGCGTGAAGACGCTCCATCCGGCGATCCACGGGGGAATCCTCGCCAGGCGTGACGTTGACGAGGACCTCGCCGCGCTGGCCGAGCAGGGGATCGAGACGTTCGACCTCGTGTGCGTGAGCCTCTACCCGTTCGAGCGCACGGCCGACGATCCGGACGCGTCTGCCGAGGACGTGGTCGAGATGATCGACGTCGGCGGGCCCGCGATGCTGCGGGCAGCCGCGAAGAGCCATGCAGACGTGACCCCGGTCTGCCGCGTTGCGGACTACGAGGTCGTGCTCTCCGAGCTGCGGGCGAACGGCGGCACCTCGCCCGAGACGAGGCGGCGGCTCGCGGCGGCCGCATTCGCGGCGACGGCGGCCTACGACGCCGCCATCGCGCGCTGGCTCCGGCGGGACGAGGCGCGACCGGAGTCGCTCGTGCTCGCGTTCGACCGGGCGCTCGATCTCTCGTACGGCGAGAACCCGCACCAGGGCGCGGCCTACTACGCGGAACGCGGCGCCCGGACGCACCTCCTGTCGCGCGTCGAGCAGCTGCAGGGCAAGCCGCTGTCGTTCAACAACCTGAACGACCTGTCCGCGGCCAGGCTGCTCGCACGGGAGCTCGACGGGCCGGGCTGCGTGATCGTCAAGCACGCGAACCCGTGCGGGGTGGCGGTGGCAGAGACGATCGAGGAGGCGTACGAGGGTGCGCTCGCCGCCGACCCCGTGTCTGCGTACGGCGGTGTCGTCGTCCTCACTCGAGGCGTGACTGCGTCGCTTGGGGAGTTGCTCTCGCGGCAGTTCGTCGAGGTCCTGTTCGCGCCCGGCTACGACGAGCAGGCGATGGAGGCGCTCTCCCGGAAGACGTCGACGCGCGTCCTGAACGACACCGAGCGGCGCGAGCTGGTCGAGACGGAGCTCGACTACCGTCGCGTCCTCGGCGGGCTGCTCGTGCAGGAGCGCGACTGGGAGATCGCGGGGCGCGAGGGCATGGAGGTCGTGTGCGGCGAGGTCGCCGAAGAGCAGTGGCGGGACGTCGTGTTCGCGTGGCGGGTCGTGAAGCACGTGACCTCGAACGCGATCGTCCTTGCCGGGGGCGGGCGGACGATCGGGATCGGCGCCGGCCAGATGAGCCGGGTGGACGCGGTCCGGATCGCGCTCGAGAAGGCGCGCGGGCTCGGGCACCCGACCGGGGGCGCCGTGCTCGCCTCGGACGCCTTCTTCCCCTTCGCCGACGGTCCCGGGCTCGCGCTCGACGCCGGGGTTGCCGTGCTCGTGCAGCCGGGTGGGTCGAAGCGGGACGCGGAGGTGATCGAGGCGGTACGTGCCGCAGGCGCCGCGATGATCTTCACCGGCCGCAGACACTTCAGGCACTGACGCGTCCCGACTCGCCTCTCGGAGGGCGGGCTCACGGGTGACTTCTGGGCTCTCCGCTAGACCGGCGAGTAGGCTTCGGCCCGCAGTGCCGCGCCGCGTGTACCCCACCGTGCTCGAGCTCGTCGGGCACACCCCGATCGTCCGCCTCGAGAGGCTCTCGCGCGAGGTTCCCGGCGAGCTCCTCGCGAAGCTCGAGTACCTCAACCCCGGCGGCTCCGTGAAGGACCGCATCGGCCTGGCCATGATCGAGGCTGCCGAGCGGGACGGTCGGCTCAAGCCGGGCGGCACGATCGTGGAGCCGACCTCGGGCAACACCGGCCTCGGCCTCGCCATGGCCGCGGCTCAGCGTGGCTACCGCTGCATCTTCGTGCTGCCGGACAAGATGAGCCAGGAGAAGATCTCCATGCTGCGCGCGTACGGCGCCGAGGTCGTGATCACGCCGACCGCCGTCGATCCCCACTCGCCGGAGAGCTACTACCTGGTCTCCGACCGGCTCGCGGAGGAGATCCCGGGAGGCTTCAAGCCCGACCAGTACTCGAACGCCGCCAACCCCGAGGCGCACTACGCGACCACGGGGCCCGAGATCTGGGAGCAGACGGACGGGGGCGACGTCGACGCGATCGTGATCTCGGTGGGAACCGGAGGCACGATCACCGGGGTCGGACGCTACTTCAAGGAGCGCAGGCCGGAAGTGCGCATCGTGGGCGTCGATCCCGAGGGCTCCGTCTTCACCGCGGACGAGGAGCACCCGGAAGGGCCGTACCTCGTCGAGGGCATCGGCAAGGAGTGCTGGCCCGACACGCTCGACCCGGAGGTGATCGACGAGTGGGTGCGCGTCTCCGATCGCGACTCCTTCGTCACGGCCCGCAGGCTCGCGCGCGAGGAGGGGCTGCTCGTCGGCGGCTCGACCGGCTCCACGGCCTGGGCCGGGATGCAGGTCGCAAAGCGCCTGGGCCCCGACGCGCGCGTCCTCATGCTGTTCCCGGACAGCGGCCGCTCGTACCTCTCGAAGTTCTACGACGACAACTGGATGCTCCAGTACGGGCTCCTCGAGCGGGCCACGCCGCCCCCGGCCGTCGAGGAGGTCCTGCGCTTCCGTCGCGCCGATCACGACGTCCCGGACCTCGTCACGATCGGGTCGCACGAGAAGGTCGGCGCCGCGATCGACGTGATGCAGCGGTACGGCATCTCCCAGCTCCCGGTGGTGCGCGGCGAGCCCGTCGACTCGCTCGCGGACGTGGTCGGCTCGCTCCAGGAGCGAGGACTGCTCGAGCGGGTGTTCCGCAATCCCGACGCGCTGAACGAGGACGTCGCGGTCGCGATGCAGCCCCCGCTTCCGGCGGTGGACGCGGACGCCTCGGTCAACCAGGTCTACGAGGCGCTCTCGAGCGGGACCGGAGCGGTCGTCGTCGCGAGCGAGGGGCGTCCCGCCGGGATCCTCACGCGGTCTGATCTGCTGGAGTTCCTGGCGGCTCGGCGCGCGCAGGTCGAGCAGATCTCCTAGGGAACTCGGCGCGGATCGCCGCGTACACCGCGCTGATCACCACGGCGGCGCCCGCGAGCGTCCACGGGCTCGGGCGCTCGCCGAGGAACACCATGCCGAGCGCGATAGCCACGAGCGGGTTGACGTACTGGTGCGTGACGACGAGCGAGATGGGCGCGACGCGGAGCAGCCAAGCGTAGGCGGAGAACCCGACGAGCGAGCCCGCGACGACGAGGTAGGCCCACGCGAGCACGGAGTCGAGGGCGAACGTGGAGGAGCCGAGCTCCCCGAGCTCCCCGAAGGCGAGCGCGCCGGCGAGCAGGAACACGCTGCCGAGGGCCATCTCCCAGGTCGAGGCCACGAACGGGTCGCGGGGCAGGGACAGGCGGTTCGAGAGGAACGAGCCGATCGTCCACGACATCGAGGCGGTGACCATGATCGCGAGCCCGAGCGCGGTCGAGCCCTCCCCGAGGCCCGGCGCGACGACGAGCAGCAGCCCGGCGAGGCCGGCGAGCGCGCTCAGCCGCGTCGCGCGCGCGGGGCTCTCTCCGGCGAGCAGGCGGAGGCCGATGACCTGCAGGGGCACCGTCCCCACGATCATCGCGGCGACGCTCGAGTCGATTCGCGTCTCCGCGATGTGCACGAGCCCCACGCCGAAGCCGAGGAGCAGCGCCCCGGCGATCGCGCTCGAGCCGAGCTCTCGCCGTGAGATGCGAAGCGACGTGCCGCGCCAGGCGAGAATCGCCGCGAGCAGCACGGCTGCCGTCAGGAAGCGCGTTCCTGCGGCGAAGAGGGGCGGGATCGTCTCGACCGCGATCTTGATCCCGAAGTAGGTCGAGCCCCAGAGCACGTAGACGAGCAGGAGCGCGATCCAGACGTGTCTCGCGGGAGCGGTCACGAGAGGGGAAACGCCGTCGCGGCCATGCGTGTGAGAACGCCACCCTTCGCCCGCGCACTCCCGACCGGGCATTCGACTTGCTGTTCGAGTGCAGTTGCGACGCTGATCTACACGGGGACGGCCGTGCGCCGCCGGAAGGCCGCCGCGTGGCCGCGCGCGTTCGCCCGGCGGATCTCGTCCTCGTCGAGCGCGTCGATGCGAAGCAGCAGCTCGAGCTCGTCGCGGAGGTGCGTCCGCATCATCTCCGGCCCGTCGGTCGCGATCGTGAACGGCACCTCGTTCTCGACGAGCTGCCGGATCGTCTCGCGCACGGCGTCCTCGCCGGCGAGCGCCTTCGTGAGCAGGTTCGAGGTCGGGCAGATCTCCAGCACGATCCCGAGCTCGCGCAGCGAGCGCATGAGCTCCGGGTCGCCGGCGGCGAGGACCCCGTGGCCGATCCGGTCCGGGCGCAGGTGCTCGACGACCTCGCCGAGCTCCTCGCGCCCCATGTCTCCGCCTTCCTCGCCGACGTGGATCGTCACGCCGAGCCCCGCCTCCCGCGCCGTCTCCACCA
>CAZMUG010000127.1:707-7916 GCA_964569165.1 uncultured Gaiellales bacterium | reverse complement strand
GCAGTTCGTCCTGAAGAGCAGGCAGGGCGCTGAAGCACCCTGCCGGCAAGGGCTGGAGCATCCTGCCGGCAAGGATGGTGCAGCAGCTCAACCTGAGGTGCAGGCAGGGCGCTGAAGCACTCTGCCAGCAAGGAAGGCGGGAGCAGGCAGGGCGCTGAAGCACCCTGCCGGGCCCGCGGCGAGCCCGGTACCGCGTGGGGGACGGCGCGCGGGGTGGGGTGCTTCAGCACCCCACCGGCAGTTCGTCCTGGAAGAGGCCAGGCCCCGGTCCGGGAGCACCGGCACCCTGTCTCGTGCATCAACCCGGCTGGCGCCGGCCGAAGCTTGGTAGCGTCGGGGGCATGGAAGCCGCCCAGGCCCTCCGTGAGCTGCTCGAGCTCTCGTCGCAGATCGAGGCTGCGGCCGTTCTCGGCAGCGACGGTACGGTCGTCGCGTCGAGCCCCGAGGGGGAGGATGCAGCCGGGAGGCTCGCATCCGCGGCGACCGAGCTCCTGAACGCCGCTTCCGAGCTGGGCGGACAGCAGGAGGCGTCTCGCGTCGAGGTGGAGATCGCGGAGGGCGCGCTCTTCGTCGTCCGCGAGGGGTCGCGGACGATCGTCGCGCGGACGGGCCCGGAGCCGACGGCCGGCCTCGTCGTGTACGACCTGCGCACGAGCCTGCGCTCGATCGACGAGCCCGCGCCGAAGAAGCGGCGGGCGGCGCGGTCGAAGAAGGAGGACACGGCGTGAGCAAGCTGATCCGGCTCGCGATCCTCGTGGCCCTCGCCGTCTGGGCGTACAGGCGCTTCTTCGCGTCGTCTCGACCGCAGGAGCGCGCCACCGTGTCCTACGCCGACGGCTCGTCCGTCGTGCTCGAGCCCGGATCGCCGGGCTTCGAGCGGCTCGCCGCCATCACGCGGGCCGCGCTCTGGCAGTGACCCACGACGAGCTCGGGGCGCTCCTCGTGGACCGCGCGTTGCTCGAGGGTGACTTCGTCCTGCGCTCCGGCCGCCGGTCCTCCTGGTACCTCGACAAGTACCGGTTCGAGACGGACCCCGAGATCCTGCGCGCGCTCGGCGAGCAGCTGGCGACCGTCGCCGCGGAGCACGAGCCGGAGGCCGTGCGGCTCGCGGCGCCCGCTCTCGGAGCCGTCGCCCTCGCGGCGTCCGCGTCGATGGCGTCCGGGCTCCCCTTCATGATCGTGCGCGGTGAAACCAAGGAATACGGCACGGCGAACCGCATCGAAGGCCCCTACCGGGAGGGGGAGCTCGTGTGCCTGCTCGAGGACGTCGTCACGTCCGGCGGCGCGCTCGGAGAGGCCGTCTCGGTGCTCAGGGCGGAGGGCCTCGTGGTCCGGAACGCGGTGTGCGTGGTCGACCGTGAGGAGGGTGGATCCGACGCTCTCGCGCGCCTGGGCGTGCGACTCAGGTCGCTGTTTCGGGCCGGCGAGCTGCTCGAAACCCGAAAAAGTGCAGGAAAACGGGATGGTTGAGCCAAATCGGGAGGGGTGTTAGGCTCCCCCGGTCCCATGAGATCGAATCCGACGTCAGGAGGAACGAAGTGACAAAGCAGGATTTCGTCGACGCAGTCGCCGACCGGGCAGGAATGTCCAAGCGCGACGCGGGCGCTGCGGTAGACGCCGTGCTCGACACGATCACGGCTGCCCTGAAGAGCGGCGACTCGGTCACGTTCACGGGCTTCGGCAAGTTCTCGACGTCGCACCGCGCGGCGCGCATGGGCGTCAACCCGCGGACGGGCGAGAAGGTGCACATCGGCGCGACGACGGTGCCGAAGTTCTCGGCCGGGAGCCAGCTGAAGGCCGCGGTCAAGGGGTAGGGAGCCTTCACGAGGTTTGCGAAGGGCCGCCCGGGGGCGGCCCTTCTCGTTGGCGCGCGCACGCAGGGGGTTGGAAGCGAACACATGTTCGTATAGCCTCTGCGCATGCAGCTGACGTTCGATGCGGCGGACCGGCTCGTCGAGCTGATCCAGGCGCGTCGCGGCGCCGTGACGGCGGAGGAGGCCGCGCGCGCGCTGTTCGCGCTCGAGCGCGCTCCCGCGACGCTCGCACGCTCGCTCCTCGGCGACGTCGTCGCGGGCGACGCCCGCCTCGAGTGGCTCGGGGGCCGCGTCGGCCTCGCCGGGGACGGGCAGCCCGAGACTCCGATCGAGGATGCCGAGCTCGTCGTCTTCGACCTCGAGACCACGGGCCTGTCGGCGACCAGGGACCGCATGTGCGAGATCGGGGCGGTTCGGGTGCAGCGGCTCGAGCTCGTGGAGCAGTTCGAGACGCTGGTGAATCCCGGCGTGACGCTCCCGGCGCAGGTCGCGAGCCTGACCGGGATTCGCGATGCCGACCTTCGTCGCGCGCCGCGCGCGGAGATCGCGGTGCGGCGGTTCCTGGCGTTCGCCGGAGACGCCTCGCTCGCCGCCCACAACGCGCGCTTCGACGTGGGCTTCCTCGAGCACGAGGTCGAGCGGCTGACCGGCAGGCGGGTCGCCGCACCCGTGGTGGACACGGTCTGGCTTGCCCGCCGGCTGCTGAAGCGAAGGAGCGAGCGGTTCTCGCTGGCATGGCTTGCGCACTTCTTCGGGACCGCGTGGGAGCCGTGCCACCGGGCGCTCCCCGACGCCCTCGCGACGGCGGAGATCCTGATCGCGCTGCTCGGGCTCGCGCAGGAGCGGGGCGCGAGGACCCTCTCCGACGTCCTCGAGCTGTCGGCCCCGCGTGCACGCAGGCTTCACTCGAAGCGCAGGCTCGTCGCGGGCGCGCCGACGAGCCCCGGCGTGTACCTCTTCCGCGACCGCAACGACGCCGTCCTCTACGTGGGGAAGGCGCGCGACCTTCGGGCGCGCCTGCGCTCGTACTTCTCGGGTGATCGGCAGCGGCCGGCGGTGGAGGCAGCGCTCGGTGCGCTCGAGCGGGTCGAGTGGCACGTTCTCGGCTCCGAGCTGGAGGCCGCCCTGGAGGAGCTCCGCCTCCTCCGCGAGCTCAGGCCTCCGGCGAACGCGCGGGCGACACGTCCCGACCGGGCGGCCTACCTGGAGCGACGCGACGACCGGTGGCGGGTCGTCCCCACGCCTGGCCCGCTCGGTCCCATCGGGAGCAGGCGCCGTGCCCAGCTGGTGGCTCGAGCGCTGGACGGGTTCGAGGGCGGCGACCTCGCGGCGGCCGTGCCGCCCCTTCGCGCGCGTCTCCGGCGGCTCGCCCGGGACCTCCGCTTCGAGGATGCCGCGAAGGTGCGCGACCGGGTGGCCGCGCTCGAGGAGGTCGCGGAGCGGATCTCGACGCTCGAGGCGCTCAGACGCTCACGTCTCTGCATCCTCGCTCCCGCCCGGGAGCCGGGGCTGCGCCGCGCGTTCTTCGTGGCGGGCGGCCGCGTCCGGAGCCGCGCGCTCGCGCCGGGGCCGGCGGGAAGGCTCGAGGTGGAGGCAGGCCTCGCCGAGGCCGGGTCCTCCGCGCCGTCCTACGAGGCCGGGGACGCGGACGAGCTGCTCGTCGTCTCGGGGTTTCTCCGCCGGCCAGGCCCGGAGCTCCGGGTCGTCTTGCTCGAGACGGAGGCGATCCTCGCCGCGTGAGCGATCCCGCGGTCTAGCCTTCGCCTCGTGGAGAGCGGGAACTTCGCCGACCGGCTCGCCGAGGCCGTGACGCGCAGGCAGAGCCAGCTCGTCGTCGGCCTCGATCCGCGCATGGACCTGCTTCCCGTCGAGCTCCGTGGCGAGGCGGTGCTCGGGCGAGCAGCCGCCGCGTCGTCCGTCGCGCGCTTCTGCCGCGGGATCGTCGACGCCGTCTCGTCCTACGTCGTCGCCGTGAAGCCGCAGGCCGCGTTCTTCGAGGCCCTCGGCGCCGACGGCATGCGTGCGCTCGAGGAGGTCTGCGCACACGCTCGCTCCGTCGGCCTCCTCGTCCTGCTCGACGCGAAGCGCGGGGACATCGGCTCCACCGCGCGCGGCTATGCGGAGGCGTACCTCGAGCCGCGTGACGACGGGCTCCCGCTCGCCGACGCGATGACCGTCAGCCCGTACCTGGGCCACGACTCGGTCGAGCCCTTCCTGGCCGCGTGCAGGCGGCACGGCTCCGGCCTCTTCCTCCTCGTTCGCACGTCGAATGCCGGGGCGGCCGACATCCAGGACGCCGCGCTCTCCGACGGCAGGCCGCTGTGGCAGCACGTCGCCGACCTGGTCCGGGAGTGGGGGGAGCCGCTCGTCGGCGAGTCCGGGATGTCCAGCGTGGGGGCGGTCGTGGGCGCAACGCATCCGCGCGCCGTCTCCGAGGCGCGCAAGCTCCTCCCGCGCTCGCCGCTGCTCCTGCCGGGTGTGGGCGCGCAGGGCGCGACTCCCGCGGATGTCGCGCGCGCGTTCACGACGGGCGCGGCGGGAGCGCTCGTCACGGCGTCCAGGTCCGTCATCTACGCGTACCGCGACACGGAGCTCGACTGGCGCGAGGCGGCGGCAAGCGAGGCGCAACGCCTGCAGCGGGCCGTGTGGGCGGCATCGGGCTGGTGACCACAGCCCCGATGGAGCGCCGCGACCGCGACTGCGAAGCCGGAGCGCTTCAGGGGCCCACGCGACCGGGACGCCGCTCGGGGGATTCCCGGTCTGCGGACGAGTACAGTGTCCTGCCGGTGATTTCCAGGGCCCTTCTCGTCGCCGTCGCTCTCGTCGCCGCCTTCGCCACCCCGGTCCGGGCGTCGACGGCCGACACCGCTCCGGCGTCCCCGCCGCCGCGCGTGGACGCGTCCGCCTGGTATCTCGTCGGCGAGGACGGCGAGCTGCTCGCCGAGCACAACGAGGCGGAACGCCGCCCGATGGCGAGCATCACCAAGCTGATGACGGCGCTCGTCGTCATCGAGCGCGCGCGGCTCTCCGACGTCGTGCGTGTCACGCCGTACTCTGCGGGGGCGCTCGAGTCCACCGTGTACCTGAGGGCGGGCGAGGAGCTGACGGTCGCGGAGCTCCTGCGCGCGATGCTGATCCCGAGCGCGAACGACGCGGCGTACATGCTCGCGCGGCACGTGGGAGACGGCTCGGTCGCCCGCTTCGTCGCGCTCATGAACGAGAAGGCGCGGGCACTCGGGCTGGCAGACACGACCTTCGAGAACCCCCACGGGCTCGACGAGGTCGGGCACCTCTCGAGCGCGCGCGACACGACGGCGCTCATCCGGTACGCCCTCGGCATCCCCTTCATCCGGGCGGCGCTCGAGCGGGAGACCTATGCCCGCGGAGGTCGCGTCTTCCCGACCACGGACGACCTGCTCCCGCGCTGGGCCCCGCTCGTCGGCGGCAAGACGGGGCACACGGCCGGCGCCGGCTGGTCGGAGGCCGCCGCCGCCAGCAAGGGCGGCGTCACCGTCTACGGGAGCGTGCTCGGCAGCGCGACCCGCGAGGAGAGAAACGAGGCCCTGAGGGGCCTCCTGGCCTACGGGCTCAGCCGCTACCGGCCCGTGCAGGTGATCTCGCCGAGCCGGGTCTTCGCGCGGGCCGAGACGGGCTACGGGCGCCCCGACGTCGAGCTCGTCGCGCGGAAGCCCGCGGTGCGGACGGTGTTCGCGGAGTCCTCGCTCGTCGAGCGCGTGGTCGCGCCGGCGGCCGTCCGCCTGCCTGTCGCGGCAGGACAGGAGCTGGGGCGCGTGGAGGTCCTGGAGCGCGGTCGCGTGATCGCGTCCTCCCCGCTCGTCGCCGCCGGGCCGGTGTCGGAGCCGGGTCTCGTTGCCAAGGCGCTCTGGCTCGCGAGGGAGACTGCCGACAACTTGTGGGAGATGCTCACGTGATCGTCACCGTCACCGTCAACGCCGCGCTCGACCGCACGCTCACCGTCCCGATCTTCCAGATCGGGTTCCGCCACCGCTCGAGCGAGGTCGTCACACTGGCGGGCGGGAAGGGCATCAACGTCGCCCGCGCGCTCAAGATCCTGGAGGTGCCCGTCGTCGCGACCGGCCTCGCCGGTGGACGGACCGGCACGCGGATCATCGAGGAGCTGACCTCCGAAGCGATCCTCAACGACTTCGTCCGGATCGCCGCCGAATCCAGGACCTCGACCGCGGTCGTCGACCCCACGTCCGGCACCTACACGGAGATCAACGAGTGGGGCCCCGAGGTGGCGCGGGCCGAGCTCGACACGCTGCTCGAGAAGCTGCACTACCTCGTGCGCGGCGCCGACTTCGTCGTGCTCGCCGGGTCGCTCCCGCGGAAGGTCGCGACGACGTTCTACGCCGATGCGATCCGCGACCTCACGCGCCGCGACGTCCGCGTCGTGCTCGACAGCGAGGGTGAGCCGCTCCAGCTCGGGGTCGAGGCCGGCCCGTTCCTCGTGTCGCCCAACCAGCGCGAGGCCGAGCAGCTCGTCGGGCAGGAGCTCGAGGACGACGGCGATTTCCTGATGGCGCTCGACGCGATCGCCGAGATGGGCGCCCGGAACGTGCTCGTCACGCTCGACAACGGGTGCTTCGCGCTCATCCGCCACGGGCGGAAGACCGTGCGGCTGCGGGCATTCGCGCCGCACGTCGAGCCGGTCTCCGGCGTGGGCTCGGGCGACGTCCTGCTCGCGCAGTTCCTCGCCGCGGTCGGTGACGACCTCCAGCCGGAGGACGCCGTCCGGCTCGCCGTCGCGGCGGGCGCAGCCTCGGTCCGGGAGATCGGAGCCGGCCGCTTCGATCCCGCTCTGGCGGCCGGTCTCACCGAGAGCGTCGAGGTTGCGACGCTCCAGCCGGCGGGCTCGTAGCGAGCTCACACGGCCGGAACGGGGCGTGGCGTGAGCCGCGCCCTAGACTCCCGCGCATGCCGGCCTGCCCGAGTTGCGGGGTCGAGAACCCTCCCGAGGCGCGCTTCTGCATGTCGTGCGCGGCTCCGCTCGCTCCTGCCGCGCCCTCGCGCGAGCAGCGCAAGGTCGTCACCGTCCTCTTCTGCGACCTCGTCGGCTCTACGTCGTTGGGGGAGTCCAGCGATCCCGAGGTCGTGCGCGCGCGGCTGGCGCGCACGTTCGAGGAGCTGCGCGCGATCCTGGAGCGCCACGGCGGGACCGTCGAGAAGTTCGTCGGGGACGCCGTGATGGCGGTCTTCGGGATTCCCACGTCGCACGAGGACGATGCGCTGCGAGCCGTTCGCGCGGCCTCCGAGATGCGCGCGGCGATCGTCGAGCACGGCCTCGAAGCAAGAATCGGAATCAACACCGGTGAGGTGGTCGTCGGCTCCCAGGGCGAGACCCTCGTCACCGGCGACGCCGTCAACGTCGCCG
>CAZMUG010000127.1:0-697 GCA_964569165.1 uncultured Gaiellales bacterium | reverse complement strand
TTGACGCGTTCAGCCTCCTCGAGGTTCTATCCGGCTCGGACGCAATCGCGCGTCACCCCGATACACCGCTTGTCGGTCGCGAGCGCGAGCGCCAGCGTCTCTGGCGCGACTACGCGGACGTGGTTGCCGACTCGACCTGTCGTCTGTTCACGCTCCTCGGCCCCGCCGGCATCGGCAAGTCGCGGCTCGTCGCGGACTTCCTCGAGCGGGTGAGCGACGACGCCGACGTCCTTCGCGGCCGCTGCCTCTCCTACGGCGAGGGGATCACCTACTGGCCGCTCGTCGAGATGCTGATGGCGATCGGCCTCGAGCCCGGCTCGGTGATCGGCACCTCGCCGGCGGAGACGCAGCTCGCCTTCCGCCGTCTCCTCGAGGCACGCGCGGCCCAGCGTCCGCAGGTCGTGGTCATCGACGACCTGCAGTGGGCCGAGCCCGTCTTCGTCGACCTCGTCGAGCACGTCGCTGACTTCTCGCGCGACGCGCCCGTCTTCCTGGTCTGCATCGCGCGCACCGAGCTGCTCGATTCCAGGCCGGGCTGGGGAGGCGGGAAGCTCAACGCGACGTCGCTGCTCCTCGAGCCGCTCGGTGAGACCGAATGCGCGGAGTTGATGGACACGCTCGAGGCGGGAATCGACGACGAGCTGCGCGAACGGATCGCGGTCACGTCTGCGGGCAATCCCCTCTACGTCGAGGAGAT
>CAZMUG010000126.1:333-7966 GCA_964569165.1 uncultured Gaiellales bacterium | reverse complement strand
GGCGATCCGCGACCCGCGATGCCGTCAAGCGATACTCGCGCCGGCCGTCGCGCGTGGTGATTCGCACGACGTCGCCGGTCTGCACGTCGCGGAGGAACGCGGCCCACGTATCGCGGTGTCCGGCGAGCGTGCACCGTCCGGGACGGCACCAGCACGGCCGGATCTCCGTGGTAAGGAGCGGGCCGACCGACGGTTCGAGTCCGTCAGCGGGCTTCGGAGGACCGCCTGAACGGTCTCCGTTCCCGGAACGCGACCACGAGCGCCGCCGCGCCGACGGCGCCGGTCGCGATCGGGACACCCGTCAGCACGACGACCTCGAGGAGCGCGTCCGGGGGCTCGAGGGCCGACGCAGCGGCGTACAGCCCCACGGCGCTCGCCGGCAGCAGCGCCAGCGGCCACAGCCTGCGCGCGGGGAACGTCCCGGCCAGGGTCTCGAGGAGCGTGGGCGAGCAGGGGCAGGATCGACGGCGAAACCCGAACCAGACGAGCGCGAGGAGCGCACCGAGGTAGAGGGGCGCCCACGGCACCGCGATCACCGTCGGGACAGCGAACACGGCGAGGCCGAGCCCGACGGTCGCGACCCCGAGGCGCGTCGGCGGAAACGAGCGCTGCCAGACGTGCCCGACGAGGAGGTGCCCCGCCGCCAGGATGCCCGTGAAGACGAGCGCGTAGAGGCCGAAGCGGCCCACCGACCAGCGGCCCACCTCCCACCCCTCCTCGCTCATGGAGGGCTCCGCGCTCTCCGGCAGCCACCAGGACAGCGACCAGAGCCCGAACACGAGCCCGGCGAGCACCGAGCAGGCCGCGACCGCGACGGTGCCCCCCGCGAGCAGGAAGCGGCGCAGCCCGTACCAGATGACGACGATGCTCCCCACCCCGTGCCAGCCCGCGAAGTACGCCGGCAGAACCGGAAGCGGCGCGCTCTCGTACAGCACCGGCGTGATCACGCCCTCGAGGAGGAACGCGAACAGCGCGCCGGCGAGAACGGCCGTCTTCCACCCCGACGCCGGGACCCGGTCGAGCACCCACAGCACGGCGGCCAGCGGGAGCGCGTAGAACACGACCAGCTGGCCGTACCCGAAGGGCAGGCCGAAGCCCTGTGGATACCAGAAGGCCTTCTCCGACCAGACGACGACGATCGCGGCGCAGAGCAGGACGAACGCCAGGCGAGCGCCCGCGTGCCGGACGCGCGCGACGAGCGGCGCGAACCAGGCTCTGCGCGGCCCGTGCGGGAGGTGGGAGGCGGCTAGGGGATCGATGTGAAGCCCGCGCCTCGCCGGAGCCGGTCACAGCCGTTCCGGACGCCGCAGGTACGACTCCTGCGCGCTCCCAACTCGTGCGAGCACCGCAAGGCCCTCGGACCTGCCGCCCGGATCGCGTTCACCGGGCGGCGCATAGCCGCGAAAGCGAGCATCGAAGCGCCCGCCCCTGCCGCGGACACCACCAGCACCGCCGTCCGCGCAACCGTCCGATTCGCAGCGAAGCCGCCCCGCAGCCGGCGACCACGGCTCGGATGGCGAGGCGGCTAGACACGTCCCTTGAACGTGTCGCAGCTCCTCGGGCCGCCGGACTCGATCCCACGGACGAACCAGCCCTGTCGCTGCTCGGCCGAGCCGTGCGTCCAGGACTCGGGAACGACACGCCCTTGCGTCCGCTCCTGAATGCGATCGTCACCGACCGCCGCAGCTGCGTCGAGAGCATCGGCCACGTCCTGGCGGGTGATGTCCTCGACGAAACCCGTGTCGAGCGCGTGCCCGACCCAGAGCCCCGCGTAGCAGTCCGCCTGCAGCTCGACCCGGACCTGGCCGCCCTGCGGGCCCGTATCGCGATCCGCGGTCCGGAGCACGCCCGTCAGGTTCTGGACGTGGTGGCCGTACTCGTGCGCGAGAACGTATGCCTCCGCCAGCGGCCCGCCTCGTGCGCCCAGCTGTGACTGCAGCTGGTCGAAGAAGCCGAGGTCGATGTAGACGTACCTGTCGTTGGGGCAGTAGAACGGCCCCGTCGCGGAGGAAGCTGCACCGCAGCCGGTCTGGATGCCGCCCTCGAAGAATCGCGTCCGGGTCGGCTCGTACCCACGGAGAGCCCTCGACCAGTACGCCTGCACGCTGTTGATGACCGCGAGGATCCTGCAGTCGTCGCGCTCGTTCGCGTCCGCGCCCGTCCGACACTCCTGCGCGAGGTCGCCAGAGGGCTGCCCGCTCGGCCCGACCGTCTGGCCGGCGAGCGACCCGAGGTCACCGAGCCCGCCTCCACCCGAGAGGAACAGGAACGCGACGAGCACGACGATCACGATGAGCCCTCCGCCGCCGCCGAGCGTGGCCGGAATGCCTCCGGGCAGCCCGCCGGTTCTCTGCCCGCGGTAGTCCTCGACCTGTGACGGGTCGAGCCTCGCATCCTTGCGGAAACGCACGCGAGGAGCCTACCGCTGTCCGCGCCACCCTCAGCTCCCGTTACCCCACGGGCTCGGGCTGCGCGTCTCCGGTGCCAGCGGGCACGAGCTGCCGCGGGCGGGCTCGTGGGCGAACCTCGGGAGCCAGTCGAGGCCGCGCGGCAGGTACCAGTTCCACTCGCCGAGCAGCTTCATCGACGCGGGCAGGAGGACACCCCGGACCACGGTCGCGTCGATGAGGATCGCGACCGCGAGACCGACGCCGAGCTGCTTCAGCGAGAGCTGGGAGAGAGTCGCGAAGATCGCGAAGACGAACACCATCACGGTCGCGGCTGCGGTGACGACGCCTGCGGTCGACCTGATCCCGTGCGAGATCGCATCGCCCGTCGCGAGGCCTCGGTCGTGCGCCTCGCGGATCCGGCTGAGGATGAAGACGTGGTAGTCCATCGAGAGGCCGAAGAGGACGACGAAGAGGAAGAGCGGCAACCAGGAGACGATCGCTCCCGTCGACTCGAAGCCGAGCAGCGACTCGCCGAGCCCGTGCTGGAAGACGATGACGAGCAGACCGTAGGCAGCGGCGACGGAGAGCAGGTTGAGCACGACCGCGGTGAGCGCGATCACGAGCGAGCGGAAGCTCACGAGTAGGAGCAGGAACGCAAGGCCGAGAACGAAGGCGAAGACGAGCGGCACGTGCGCCTTCATCGTCTCGTTGAAGTCGCGCGAGTCCGCGATCCCGCCGCCGACGGCGGCCTCGACGCCGGTCGGCTCGATCGTGGTCTGCACGAGCCGCCGGAGCGTGGCAAGCGCCCGCTCGGACTCGGCGTCGCCGGAGCCGGACCCGACGAGGGGAACGGAGACGACGGCCACGCTCTTCGCCGGGCTCACGTCGACCTCGATCGGCTCCCGCGAGATGCCCGACGCGCGAACGGCGTGCTTCAGCCGCTCGACCGCTGCGGCGTGCTTTGCAGCTGTGACGTCCTCCGCCCGGATCGCCACGACGGCCGGGTCGGGCATGCCCGGGAAGGCCGCGTCGATCCTGCTGAGCGTCTGAACGGCCGGGAGGCCCTGCGGCAGGTCGCCCACGCCCGGCGTCGCCGTGTGAAGCCGTAGGGCCGGGAGGGCAATGACCACGAGGAGCCCTCCGGCGAGCACGGCCGCGACGAGGGGCCGCCCGAGGACACGCTCGAGAAGCGCGCCCCAGAGGCGCGGCTCACGGCCCGCTCTGGCTCGGCCGAGCCCGGGCAGCCGCCCGAGCTCGACGCGGTCGCCCAGCCGCGAGAGCAGCGCAGGCAGCACGGTCAGCGAACCGAGCATTGCGATCGCAACGACGACGATTGCACCGAGCCCGACGCCGACGAACGTGTCGTTGCCGGCGAGGAACATCCCCGCCATCGCCACGATCACCGTCAGCCCAGAGAGGAGCACCGACCTGCCGGACGTCGCTGCCGCCACCTCGAGGGCCTCCTGCCGGCTCCGGCCGAGCGCGCGCTCTTCGCGCTCGCGCTTGAGGTAGAAGAGCGAGTAGTCGACGCCGACGGCGAGACCGATCAGAAGCATCACCGACCCTGCCGCCTCGTCCACCGGCTGCAGGTGACTGGCGAGCGCGAGCAGTCCCGTCGCGCCGAGGAACGCCGTCAGCGCGAGGAGGACGGGCAGAAGGGCCGCGAGCATCGCGCCGAAGGCAACGAGCAAGATCCCGATCGTCAGCGGGATCGACGAGTACTCGGCGCGCCTGAAGTCCTTGCCGACTGTCTCGTCGAGTGCCTGCTCCATGCTGCTGCCGCCCGTTTCCTCGATCCGGAAGCCCGGATGGGCGCGCTGCACGGCGGCGACGGTCTCGAGCGTCCGGCCGACACCGTCGTACTCCTCGCCCGTCGCTCCCTCGAGCTGTACGACGATGACGGCCGAGTGCCCGTCCTTCGAGATCTGACCGTCATGACCGGCCGCGTACGGCGAGCGCACGACCTCGACGCCCGTCGTCTCTTCGAGGGCGCTGACTGCATGCTCGACCGTGCCCCGAAAGGCCGCGTCGCGAGCGTTCCGCGTCGAGCTCTGGACGAGCACGACCTCGGACGCCGCTCTGGGAAAGCCGGCGGCGTCGATGATGCGCTGCGCCCGCGCGGAGTCCCCGTTCATGCCGCCGGCATCGCCGAGCTCCTTCGTCCCGACGATGCCGCCGAGCACCGCGAGGAGCGCGACCACAGCGAGCCAGCCGACCGTGGCCGTCTTCCAGTGGCGGGCGCTCCAGCGGCCCATTCGCGCAGCGAGGTTGCACGTGGATCCAGGTGGCTTCATTTCCGTCCTCCCAGGAGTCGGTGTCGTCTCTCCGAGGGTCGCGGGGAATGCGCCCGGGCGGAATCCGGCCCTCCGCCGTCTTGCGCTACCGCCAGCTGTGCTCTTCGGGTACCGGCAGCCGGTACTACTGGGCGTCGAGGAACTTCACGACCGCGAGGACGCGCCGATGGTCGTCTGCCGACGGCGGCAGCCGCAGCGTGCCGAAGATGCTCTTCACGTGTTTCTCCACGGTGTGCTCGGTGATGAACAACCGCTCCCCGATCGCCCTGTTCGAGCGGCCCTCGGCCATCAAGGCCAGCACCTCGAGCTCGCGCTCGGTCAGGCCCTCGAGCGGATCGTCGCCCTTCCGCCGCTGACCGACGAGCTGCGCGACCACGGACGGGTCGAGGACGGAGCCGCCCTCCCCGACCCGGCGCACGCTCGCCGCCAGCTCGTCGAGATCGGAGACGCGATCCTTGAGGAGATATCCGACCCCCTCCGTGCCGTGCGCGAGCAGCTCGACCGCGTAGCGCGCCTGCACGAACTGGGACAGCACGAGAATTCGGGTCCCGGGCCAGCGCTCTCGGATCAGCTTCGCCGCCTGCAGGCCCTCGTCGGTGTGCGTGGGTGGCATGCGGATGTCGAGGATCGCGACGTCGGGCCGAGCGCGCTCGACGAGCGCGAAGAGCTCGTCGGCATCGGCGGCAAGCCCGGCCACCTCGAATCCCGCCTCCTCGAGCAGGCGCGCCAGCCCCTCGCGCAGGATGACCGCGTCGTCAGCGACGGCTACGCGCACGGGATCTCCGCGCGCACGGTCGTTCCTCGGCCCGGTGGGCTCGAGACGGTGAACCGCCCACCGATCGCCTCCACGCGGTCGGCGAGCCCGCGCAAGCCCGACCCGCCGCCCCCACCGGCGCCCCCGATGCCGTCGTCTGCGATCACCAGGACGAGGGTGCCGTCCGCGCACCACGCTCGAACGTCTACCTCGTTCGCGTGCGAGTGCTTGGCCGCGTTCGTCAAGGCCTCGCTCACGACGAAGTACGCCGCAGCCTCCACCTGCTCGGGGAGACGGCCGACGATCGTAACCTCCAGCCGGACCGGTAGGGCTGCGCGTCTGCTCAGGTCGTCGAGCGCGGCCGGGAGGCCCCGCTCGATCAAGATGGCGGGGCGAATGCCCTGGCTGAGCTCTCGCAGCTCCTCGAGCGCAACCGCCAGCGCGTCTCGCGCTTCTCGCAGCACCGGCTCGACTGCCTGCCGACCCTCAGCGAGCTTCGACTCCGCGAGGCCCAGCGTCAGCGCGACGGCGACAAGCCGCTGCTGCGTCCCGTCGTGCAGGTCGCGCTCGATCCGCCTCCGCTCCGACTCCGTCGCCTCGACGAGTCGCGCCCGCGACGCCTGCAGCTCCTGGAGCTTCGCGAGCAGCTCGGCGCGGAGCCGCTCGTTCTCGAGCGTCAGCGCGGCGGCGGCGCAGACGGAGTCGACGAGGTCCGCGTTCCCGCGCAATGCCGGATCGTGGATGAGCGCGGCCACCGGCTCGCCGTCGCGCTCGACCACGGTCGCGACAGGTCCCGAGTCCCCTTCCGGAAGCTCGACCGGCAACCCGTCGGCGCCGACGTAGCGCCCCTGGCTCGGGAGCCAGTAGGCGAGCTCGAGCGAGGGGTCACCCAGCGCACGCCCGAGCGCAGCGGAGAGATCGATCTCCTTTGCGCCACTCTGGAGCTCGACCACGAGCCCGGCGACAGCGCCGCGCGCCAGTCGCTGCTGCAACAGCACAGCGAGAATGGCAACGGGGATCGCTGCGAAGACGACGGACAGGATCCAGGTCGGAACCTGGCCGAGCGGTTCGCCGGCGATGTCGTTCGCGATCGAGAGCGCGAGCGCCGCGAACATCGCGCCACCCGTCCAGAGCAGGGGCGACACCGCGCGGCGCTGTGGCGGACTTGCTCGCCGCCAGCGATCGACGAGGAGCGCCGCGGTGAAGAGCGACAGCGCGAGGCCGACGACTCGCTGGCCCTGCAGAATCCCGTCCGCCAGTCCGTTCTCGTGAACGATCTGGAGCACATTCCTGGGGCAGTCGGAGCACAAGACGGTCGAGTCGCCGACGAGCAGCCAGGCGAGCTGAACGACAACGCCGAGGGCGATCGCCGACGCGAACAGGATGCGTTCGAGAGGGCCGCGCAGCCGGCCGCCCGGAAACGAGAGCACCAGGTAGACGAACCCGAGCAGGTAGACGTTCTCGAGCGCTGTCCCGAGCGTGGAGAGCAGCGGATCGTCGCTATCGGCGAGAAACGTCGCGAACCAGGCGAAGCCGATGAAGATCATCACCAGCCCGAGCCGGGTGTCGGGACGATGGCGCTGCGCTACGAGGCCGCTGCCGATGTAGGCCCAGCCGACGAGGAGCGCGAGAAGCGCGGACGCCCAGGTCGGCTCGGGCGCGCGATCGCTGCCGGCCGCGAGAGCAGCCGCGCCGGCGCCGGCCGCAAGCGCAAGCGCAACGACGAGCGCTTCCCGTCTGCCCGGCGATCGCGTGAGCCCTCCCCACGGTGCGCTCGCGAGCTGCGACGGCTGGGTCGGGTCGACGTCCCGCACGGGCGCAGCGTCGCATGCCCGAAACGACCACGCCAGCCGGACAGCCGGGACGCTGCGAAGTACTGCTAGCCGGTACCGAGACTCCTGTCAGCCGGCTTTCGCTGACCAGGCGTCGTTCGGAAACTCCTCGGGTCACGAATCCACAGGAGGAAACCCAATGACAGGTAACCGTCTCGGAGCCGCCGCGCTCGCAGCACTCGGAGCCGCAAGTGCGATTCCGATCCCGCTGGCGCAACTCGACTTCGCGGGGCTCTGGAACGTGTTCGACATCGATTCAGCCGACTCGCCCCGGGCTCTGCTCGTCATTGCGGGCGTCGGCGGAATCCTCACCGTCGGCGTTCTCGTGCTTGCCCTCGCAGGCGCGGTGCTTGCGGCCATGGG
>CAZMUG010000126.1:0-323 GCA_964569165.1 uncultured Gaiellales bacterium | reverse complement strand
AACTCGGCCGCCCGAGCGGTCCTCGTCGCGGCGGCACTGGCCGGACTCGTCACCGCGATGCCCCTCTGGATCCCCGCCGGCATCGTGATCGGAGCAGCTGCGCTCCTGGTCGGTCAGCCGAGCAGCCGACACGGCGCTCCGCCGGCTCACCCGGCGTAGACCTCCCAGCCCTTCCTATTCCGCCTGCCAGGAGGAGACTCTCATGCACATACGTCGCACATCTCTCGCCGTTCTCGCCGCGGTTGCAGCGGCGACGGCCACACTCACGACCGCAGGCGCGGCGACGCACACAGCCGCGGAGCCGGCTGCGCACGTCGTGCTTC
>CAZMUG010000125.1:0-7988 GCA_964569165.1 uncultured Gaiellales bacterium | reverse complement strand
AGATCATCTACCTCCTCGACAACCAGCGGTTGCGGGATCTGAAGTTCGCGTCGTTCAGCTTCGAGAACAACTCGCAGGGCAAGTTCATGCTGAGCATCGCCTTCGGGTACTCGAAGTACTACGTGGACTGTCTCAGCGAGAACGTCAAGCGTGGGTTCCGCACCAAATTGGAATTGGGTTGGAAACCGGGCATCGCGCCCATTGGGTACTTGAACGATCCGATAGCCCACACCATCGTGCCGGACCCGGTGCGCTATCCGCTCGTTCGACGCATGTGGGAGCGCATGCTGCTTGGCATCTACTCACCGCATGACATTCAGACGGCTGCCAGCCAGTGGGGGCTCACAACCGTACCGCGCAAGCGGACCGGCGGCAAACCGCTCGCCCTCAGCGCGGTCTATAGCCTGTTCCACAGTCCGTTCTATGCGGGCCTCATCGACTGGCACGGTCGCACGTATCCCGGCAAACACCAGGCGATGATCACCCTGGACGAATACGACCGGGTTCAGCAACTGCTCCGCCGCAGCCATCGCCCACGGCCGAAGACCCGCCGGTTCACGTTCACCGGCCTGATCCGGTGTGGGGAATGCGGTTTCGCAGTCACCGCGGAGGAGAAGACGAACCGCTTTGGGTCTCGCTACACGTACTACCACTGCAGCCATCGTCGGCGCGACTACGACTGCCGGCAGCCGTCCATCTCTGCACAGGAACTGGAGCGTCAACTCGGAGAGTTCTTCCGGGCCATCACAATTCCCGACGAGCTTCATCGCTGGGCGCTCGCCGCCATCGAGCGACGGGCCCAAACCGGCCACGTCGATCGCCAAGAACAGGCCACCGCAGTGGACGGCAACCTCAAGAAGCTCGACGATCAGGCTGATGAACTGACGCGACTCCGCATCAGGAGTCTACTGACGGACGCCGAATTCCAACGACAGCGACAGGCGCTCGAACTGGAACGCCACGGTCTGCGGCAAAGACGAGAGGCCCTGGATCAGGAGCGAGCGTGGTTCGAACCCGCCCGACGCGTCATTTCGCTCTGCAATTCCGTGGCTCTTCGCTTCGATCGAGGCACCGACGCCACGAAGCGTCTCATCCTTGAAACGGTTGGTTCGAACCCGGTGTTGATGAACGGAATGCTCAGCATTGACGCGGCGAAACCGTTCCGTCGCTGGACGGAACCGGTGAGTCTTTCTGACAAGCGGGGCTTCGTAGAGGACGTCAGAACTCTCTTTGATATGCGCGGGCCTCCAGCGCTAAAGCTGGCTGAGGATCTGAAGAAGCTCCAGCAGGACCTTCCCGACACAGACAGTCTGGCTGCCTGATCTCCTTCCCCTTTCCTCCGTATCTCCCGCACTGTTCTCAACGGAACTGTAGCAGGCGCCCGGCCACGGTTGGCTTCCCGTCCAGACGACACCTGCGGTTGCAGAAGACTTGAGGTGAGGTTGGGTTGTGGTCAGCAGCGTGTACAGGATGCTGACGAGGTCAGGATAGTCACTGGACGCCGGAGCAGAAGGCGGGCGGATGTGCCGGGGGCGGCTCGTTTACCACCAGACAGGTCACCTTCACGGTTCCCCTGTCCGGTGGTAATCTTCCCTCATGAAGCGCGCTCGATGGACCGTTGCAGTATTACTGTTCTTGGCCGCGCTCGCATTTGCGGCGCCTACCCTGATGGAGCGGGTCGGGAACCGAACCACGACACCCGGCCCCTATCATGCCTCCGCCAAGGCGGAACAACTCCACCGGAGTCTGTTCATTGCTGATCTTCACTGCGACAGTTTGCTTTGGAGTCGGAACTTGCTCCGACGCAGCACGACTGGCCACGTCGATGTTCCACGCCTGACCGAAGCGCACGTGGCACTCCAGGCGTTTACGGTTGTCACACAGGTTCCTCTCGGGCGCCACGCCGACCGAGTAGCCGAATCACCTGACATGGTCCGCTTCCTCGCAGTGGCCGCACGATGGCCTTTGCGAACCTGGAATAGCGCCAAGCAGCGCGCCCTCTACCAGGCCAGCACACTGCACGAGTATGCGGCGAGCTCGGATGGTCTTCTAGTGATCCTCAAGTCACGCTCAGACCTGACACGAGTCCTGGAGAGCCGCGGTCCGCGCCCCATGGTTGCAGCGTTCTTGGGCATCGAAGGCGCGCAGCCGTTGGAGGGCCAGCTAGAGAGTCTTGACGAGCTCTATGCGGCCGGCTTTCGCATGATGGCTCCGACGCATTTCACGGATACCGTTGTTGGTGGCGCGGCCTCAGGGATTGGTCGGGGCGGCCTAACAGCACTCGGTCGAGAGTGGATCCACAGAATGGAAGATCGACACATGCTTATCGATCTGGCCCATTCGTCTCCGGCCACGCTCCAGGATGTGGCGTCGAATGCCCACAAGCCTGTGGTGGTTTCCCACACTGGAGTGCGAGCCACCTGTGATAATGACCGGAACCTGTCAGACGATGAACTGCGTGCGGTTGCAGGAACGGGAGGCGTAATTGGGATCGGCTACTGGGAAGGAGCTACCTGCGGACGCGATGCAGATGCCGTGGCGCGGGCGATTCGCCACGCGACCAATGTCGTCGGAGTCGAACACGTCGCGCTCGGTTCCGATTTCGACGGGGCGACCACTATGCCGTTCGATGTCACGGGCCTGCCGCTGATAACCGGAGCCCTCCTCAAGGCTGGATTCACACAGCCCGAAATACGCCTCATCATGGGTCAGAACGTCGTGCGCGTACTCCTCGAGACTTTACCTCAGTAACCGATTCGGAGAATCGAGCAGGGTCGCCGAGACGTCACTGCGCCTCCGCCTCACGGGCGCAGTAGTGGCAGAGATTGCGGCTCGCTGATGCATACCTTCGAGGATTCTGCCCGCTTCACAACTGTCGCCGACTCAGGTACACGACACTAGCTATGTCGGAACGGTTGACTTGGATGATGGTCGGGATGAACCCGCGCCTCCAGCCGAATGGTCCACCGGCATCATTGGGATCGGCGAGGTAGACGCAATCCGCCGTTTCCTCGATGATGATCAGTGGCTTCGACAATGCGGTGTCCCTTGGACTGAATGCTGTACGACTCGGACGCGGCGGCTCGAGAATCCACGATGGCACGGCGGCTCCCTCGTGCAAGCGCACAGTCACCGAGGTCGCCTCGGTGTAATCGCCGCCGCCCTTATCCGCTGGAATGAACGGGTACACGCGGTAGGCGAAACTGACAGCCGAGAGGTAGTAGACGGCTGCGAGGACGCAGATTCCAGCTGTCCACCATGCCACCCGAGTAGTGCCATCAGGCATTCGATAAGTCCAGACTATCAGGCGATGGGCGATCACGATCAACAGCACGCTAAACGCGAAGAACAGGTAGCCGCCGTAGTAGAGGCACTCCTTGATCGTCCCAAAGGTACTCCCCCAGACAACCGCTATATCCGCCGCCAACACAGGAACGCAGCACGCCATGAGGATCCGCGCCCGCAGCGCGCGTCGATGCTGTCCCTTTGCTCCACGGCTCTTGGTGATCCATAGGGCGAGCCAGGGGCTCACCACTGAAAATACGGAGATGGCCGCGAGAAGCCACTTCTTCTCTGAGACCAAGCGTGGCGGCACGAGTACCACGAAGACGTAGGTAAGCAGCAGCAGGTTCACGGCCAGAAGAGCCATCGGAAGATTGAGCTCAAACGGAGGCAGATTCGTTGTGCCATCGACCTCATACGCGACCTTGATCGCGTGGGCCCGAGTTCGTCGGTAGACGTGGACGATCGCATAGCAGGGCACGGCAACCAGCCATGAAAACAACAGATGGAGAAGTCCGACATGGAGATACTTGGCCTTGAAGAACTCGACTCCGGTCTCGCGCAGGCCGAACCGATCGAGGAATGTGAGCTCAACCACAAACCCCGTAGCTAGCACCAGGCCGGCGAGTGCAGCGGTCCATACCGGGAGCTTCTCCACGAGGCTCCAGTCGAGCTTGGCCTCGAGATGCTCTTCCTGGGAGTCGGATGGTGCCATTGTGCTCTCCTAACACTACTTTGTCAGCTTCACACGCCCGTACTAAGCGCTGGCGATCACACCGAAGGGAAGCTGATAGGTCTCGTGGAGGTAGTGCTCGGTCACGCTCAGAAGACGAAGTTGATCGTCGCTGGCGAGTGCCTTCGATAGCCCGGGCTGGACGATGAACACTTTCAAGGTCACCGGACACAGCCTAGTCATCTCCCGGATCGCAAGAAGCAATTCTCCGTCGCCGATTTCGAATCGAGTCGCTCCACCGGATTCCTGTCGGAGTGCTTCGCGTCGCAAGAGGTGGGTGAACAAGTCGCTGCGCTTCTCAGGAGACGACGTCCACGCGACGCACTTCTGGGCTTGGCCACACAGCTCGTAGAGGTCGTCGATGCGGCGTCCAGGAGTGTCCTCTCGAGAGTACTTGCAGTGATAGAACTCAACATCGACGCTCGTCGGTGCGGCGGAATCACCAGCCAGCCTCACCGCAACGACATCCGCGGCCTCGCCCTTGCTATCGTCATCGAACAGGAGGGCGTAGTCACGCGTTCTAAGTTCGCGAATGACTGTGGCTTGAATGGACGAGGCGTTCTTCTCCGGGCCTTGCGACTCCCTTCGAATGTCGGTGTCGGACCACTCCCACGCCTGGATCTTCTCACGGTCAAACGGAGGATATGTACTTCTCAACTCAACGTACTGGTTGCCCTCCAGAGACGAACCGTCTGCAAACCAGATAGATGGCGGGTTACTGTAGAAGAAGTCTGCGATATCGGCATGGCTCCCGCCGCTACTGACGCGAACGGGTTCATCTCCGCTGGTCACGAACCGGTAGTTGGGAATGCCTTCATCCTCGAAGAGCTCCAGCTCAATCTCGGTGCGATCGGTGTCTGAGACGATGGCGATTCTAAGGGCTCCAGCCAAAGAGTGTGTAGCGATCTCAATGCTCACCTCACTCAAGTGCCACTCATGCCCATTGAGCACTACCGACCACATTTGCTCGGGCGTCCTGTAGATCTCCTCGGGCCAGTCGACGCCGATCGGCATCTTCTCCGGCCTAGCGGTCACGGTTTGGACGTCAAGAGTCCCTCGTAGCACCTCATCTGGGTCAATCGTAGGGTCAAGAAGCTTCTTGCCGACCTTCTGGCACCACTCGGCGAGCTGATCGACTCGTTCTCGGCGATGCGACCAGATGCGCCCCTTTCTCGACGCGCCGAGAGTGACGTGCGCGCCGTCTTCGTAGCCGCTTCCTGACAGAACGGCCTTTCTGGCTCGCTGGAGGTGAACGTCCGACAGGGCGGGCGCAACGTCGGCTCCCATCCGGCCGGTGTACCGTACGTTTCGGCCGAGCTGCTCGGTCAATCCGACATTCTGAAGTCGCAGCCTGTTGACTCCGGCGAATGTGCGAAAGACATCCTGGCCTCGGACCAGGAGTACATCGCCGCCGGCCACGGCTTCAGCAAGGGCTTTGTACTCGCCGGCGTTCGACGAGCTATTGATGAAGAGCAAATTCAGCTCCGGGATCCAAATCGCGACGTAGAGTTCCCATTCCCAGCTATGAAGTTTCTCAACATCCGACCACGCCAAGGGCACTCGGCGAGCAGTAACGACGACGAGTGTGTGCTTCGCATGGTTGATTGCCTCGTAGACCTGTCCGCACGTCGTCAGGCCGGGAATACCCGACCGGAAGTTCTCTGGAGTCCAGTTCGTGCACCGCGTTCGGTAGACCACGGCACTCATGGCTGGGCGGACGGTCTTCAGCGGAATCTCCGTCGTGAAGTCCGTGAAGCCCCGCAGGAACTCCTGGAGTGACACCTGCTCTCCGATCATCTGGTTGCTCAACTCCGGAAGCAGCGTGTTCCAATCCGGGTCCCTCGTGTACAACTTCCGCAGCTCGTCCTGCACAAAGACGTCGGCAGTGTTAGCAACGAAGGTGGCGTCGCCGAGATCTGGGCGCGAGCGGGTGAACCGCCCGGCGAGTTGCAGTGTCACCGCAAGCGTCTTGCGGATATCGTGAAACGCTGCGATCTTCAGCTCTGGGAGATCGAACCCCTCCCCGAGCATGTCCACACATACCACAATTCGGGAGTGCCCCCTGATGACCTGTTCGCGAATTGCGTCTCGCTCCCGCGTCGACTTGATACCAGTGTGCAATTGAACCGGGTTGAATTCCGGGAACTGGCGGTAGATGTCGAACACCTGCTCCGCTCGCGCCACGCTGTCGACGCGGGCCATAAGAATGTGCCCTTTGTCCGACTCCGCTCGAAGCGTCTCGACTGCACGCCGAGCTATCGCGGTGTCGGATCGCTTTCGATTGAACTCGACTACTGGCGAAAAGCGGATAGGCGTGAAGTAACCCTCCTGCTGTGCCTTCTTGAGCGGATACTTGAAGATGATGTCGCCGTCGAGTGGCTTGCCGTCCTCTCGAAAGGGAGTGGCCGTGAATTGCAGAATGCGCCTTTCTCGGAATCTAGCTTTGAAGGCGCTCCAGGTCGGGGCCTCTGCGTGGTGTGCCTCGTCGATGAACAGATAGGGGCAGAGCTCTGCCATACGCTCCTGGACAGCAGCACTGCATTGGCCAGCGATACTGCTCGTCGTGATGATCACTTGGGAGCGAGCAAAGACACTGTCGATGTCATCAGTGGAACGTGGGATGTGTCGTAGAACAGCCACGATTGGAAGCCTGGCGCCTTCGGAGAGCACCGCGCAGCCGGGTTCCTTGAGGACGCCAAGAGTCAAGAACTTCTGTGCAATCTGCGTTCGGAGCGCATCCGTGGGCACCACCACCAAGAGCCGGGAGCATCGCGCCGACACGAGCGCCGAGAGCATAGTCTCGGTCTTGCCCGTGCCCGTCGGCATCACAACCGTGGCCGGCGACGAGTTCACGGACCAGTGGGCATGGATTGCGTGCAACGCGCCTATTTGCGGCCCGCGGAGCCCCGTCACACCCCGTTCAGCGTCCTCTTGAACATAAGAGAATGCGCCAGACCAGGAGTCGAGTACTCGAGCGATCTCTGACGTGTAATCAGGAGCCTCAGCTGCTAGCGGGTGGCGAATCCAGCGCCCGCCTGCCAGGTCAACCAATGCGTCCGTTGGTTCTGCAGTCCCAAGAACCACCCGAGAGTAATTCGGTGGGATTTGGCGTTCCCTTGGAGCAACCAGAATTTCGTCGGTCCCGTTGGAAGGCTGAAACAAGCTGCCGCGAAAACGACCATGGACATATGTCGCGACGTTTCCCTCGACGCTTGCGCGCCTCTCAGCTAGCTGCTGGACATGGTTTCCCGCCACCATTTCGTCAATTCTCAGAACGGGAGGGAGAATGATCAGCATCGCGTGTTCCTAGCCAGCGCCGGCCGGGTCCATTTGTTTCTCGAACGACTGGCGCACGAGGCCCAAGACGTAGGGCAGATCCTCAAGCGACGCAAGGCCCACCTCCACGTCTCCGTTCCCCCATCGCCCAAGGCCGGTCACGTCCCGGCAGAGCCCGCGAGGATCTTCAATCTCTGCGAATGGGATGTTCAAAGACAGGCGCAGCCGGTTAGCCTGCGGCACGATGTCCACGAAGTTGGTCTCGGCCTTGTAGGCAACATACAGCTTGAGGAACTCCTCCGTCACGCACGGGTCGAAGGCCAAGACCTCCTTTCGGAATGCATCGAACACCTGGCGGATCGGTCCTGACACAAGGTATCGGTGATTTGCGATCGAGTACGTCGTCGTGGTCGCTCGCTTCGGCTTGTACGTGTCGAGCACAGACGGCTCAACGGTCGGTGTCGTCCAGACGCCGACGGCCTCTGCAGACAGGCGGACTGCGCGCTGACGTATCTCTTCCTCCGTCCACCGAACGATACTGCCCAGTCCCTTGTTGACCCGCAGCGGACTTTCGGCGAAACCGCCGGTCATGTCACGCTTCTCGAGAAACGGTCGGTCGCTGTACTCGGAGTTGTATCCGGTAAGGGTCAGGTTGCCCAGCGTGTGCAGGTACGTCTTCTGAATCCGCTCCCACTCA
>CAZMUG010000124.1:0-8055 GCA_964569165.1 uncultured Gaiellales bacterium | reverse complement strand
CCTCCAGCTCGCCGAGGCCAGGGACGCGCGCGCGGTGGCGCACGTCGTCGGCCGGCGGGTGGACATCCGCCCCCTCGGTGCGTGGAACGGCTCGACCCCGCGAACCGAGCTCGTCTTCGTGGGCCTCGGGCCCGATCTGGAGCGCGACCGCGAGGAGGTCACCCGTCGGCTCGAGGCGACGGTGCAGCGTGAGATGATCGCTGCAGGATGATCGACCTCACACGCGACGAGGTCGACGCGCTGCTCCACGAGCAGATCGTCGGACGCGTCGGGTGCCACGTGGACGGGCTGACGTACGTCGTGCCGCTGATCTACGCGTACGACGGCGACGCGCTCTACGTCGCCTCGATCGAGGGCCGCAAGGTCGAGATGATGCGCGCGAACCCGCGCGTCTGCTTCGAGGTGGACGAGTACGCGGCCGGGACCTGGCGCAGCGCGATCGTCCAGGGCGAGTACGAGGAGCTCGAGGGCGAAGACGTCGCGAAGGCGCTCGACCTCCTGCGGACGCGCTTCGGGCGCGCGGCGTCGGAGAGTAACCGGCGGCTCGTGAGCCCGACGACGGTCGTCTTCCGGATCGCGATCCGCGAGGTCACCGGCCGCGCCCGCCGGTAGGCGCGTCAGACGGGCGCCGACTCCCGGAGCGCGCGCTTCAGCACCTTCCCGGACGGCGTCCGCGGAAGCGGCTCGTCGATGAGCACGAGCTTCCTCGGGATCTTGTAGCGGCCGAGCTTTCCGGCACAGTGGGCCGCGACCTCCTCGAGCGTCAGCGTCTCCCCCTCCTTGAGGCGCGCGACGGCGCACACGGCCTCCCCCCAGGCGTCGTCCGGGATCCCGATCACGGCCACCTCGGCGACCTGCGGGAGCGTCACCAGGACGGCTTCCACCTCCGCCGGATAGATGTTCTCGCCGCCGGAGATCACCATGTCCTTCTTCCGCTCCACGATCGTGAGGTACCCCTCCTCGTCGAGCGTGCCCAGGTCGCCCGTGTGCAGCCAGCCGTCCCGGATGGTCGCGGCGGTCGCCTCGGGGTCGTTCCAGTACTCGCTCATCACCTGCGGGCCGCGGATGAGCACCTCCCCCGCCTCGCCCGTCGCGACCTCGCGACCCTCGGCGTCGACCACGCGGATGCTGGTGTGGAAGAGCGGGAGGCCCGTCGAGCCGGCCTTCTCCAGCGCGCGCTCCGGGCCGAGCAGGACCGCGCCGCCGGCGCACTCGGTCAGCCCGTACACCTGCTGGATGCCGAGCGAGCGCTCGCTCCAGGCGCGGATCAGCGGCACCGGCACCGGCGCCGCGCCGCAGAGAGCCCAGCGCAGCGAGGACAGGTCCGCCTCCGCGAGGGCGGGCGACTGCAGCATGAAGTTCAGCATCGCCGGCACCGCGAGGAACGACGTGACGCCGGCCTCGGGCACGAGCGAGAGGAAGCGGGCCGGATCGAACTCCTTCATGAGGACCGTCGTCGACCCCACGTGCGTGCCGATGACGACGAGGATCAGCGCTCCGATGTGGAAGAGCGGAAGCGCCACGAGCATGCGCTCGTCGGCCCGCCAGTCCACGCTGAACCGGACCGTGCACGAGCCGTAGAAGAGGTTGTCGTGCGTGAGCACCGCGCCCTTGGGCTTCCCGGTCGTGCCCGAGGTGAACATCAAGACGAGCGGGTCACCGCCGGCGCCGGCGGTCGGAGCCTCGCCGGTCGCCCGGGCGAGCAGCTCCTCGTAGCCGTGGTCGCCCGCCGGCGCGTCCCCGCCCACCGCGACGAAGGAGTGAGCCGGGATCTCGGCCCGCGCCGCCTCGACCGTGCCCGCGAGCTCCGACCCGTAGACGAGGGCGCTGATGCCCGCCTCGCGGGCGATGTACGAGAGCTCGGGCGGCGCGAGCCGCCAGTTGAGCGGCACCACGACCGCGCCGATGCGCGCCAGCCCGAAGAAGCACTCGAGCAGCTCCGGGGAGTTGACCAGGAGCAGCCCCACGCGGTCGCCCTTCCCGATGCCGAGCTCCGAGAAGGCGGTCGCGGCGCGGGCCGCGCGGTCGTCCCACTCCCGGTAGGAGATCTCGCGCCCCTCGTACCAGACGCCGATCTTGTCGGGCTCGAGCAGCGCTCGCTTCGCCAGGAACAGGCCGATGTTGGTGTCCACTCCAGCCTCCTTGGGGTCGGTTCTATCGCATCCGCGAGCGCGTCGCCTGGAAGCGTGCTGAGTATAACTTGACAACTGAGCAACACTCAAGCAAACTCGCGGGCAGATGGCCACGACCGCGCCTGACGCGAAGACGACGGTCGAGCCGGGGAGCGTCCCCGGCCCGCTCGACGAGGAGCACGTTCTCTTCCGGTCGGCGCTGCGCGACCTCGTCGAGCGCGAGGTGAAGCCGCACGTGGACGAGTGGGAGCTCGCGCGGGCGACTCCCCGCGACTTCCTCCGGCGGCTCGGCGAGCTCGGCTTCATCGGCGCGACCCTCTCCCCCGAGCACGGCGGCGGAGGCGGCGACTTCTGGTACACGGTCATCCTCGTCGAGGAGCTCGTCGCCAGCGGCTCCATCGGCACGACCGTCAGCGTCCTCGCGCACGCCGAGTTCGCGATCAAGGAGATCGACCACAACGGCACCGAGGAGCAGAAGCGCGAGTTCCTCGTGCCCGCGATCGCGGGCGAGAAGATCGGCGCGCTCGCCGTCACCGAGCCCGGGGGCGGCAGCGACGTCGCCGCGATCGCGACCCGGGCGGAGCGTGACGGCGACGAGCTCGTCCTGAGCGGGTCGAAGACGTTCATCTCGAACGCGGGCAGCTGCGACTTCGCGACGGTCGCCGCGCGCACGGGCGGGCCCGGGCACGACGGGGTCTCGCTGATCCTCGTGCCCGCCGACACGCCCGGTTTCGTGCGCGGGCGCCGCCTGGAGAAGATCGGCACCCACGCGTCCGACACGGGCGAGCTCTTCTTCGAGGACTGCCGGGTCCCGGCCTCGAACATCCTCGGGCCCGAGAACGGCGGCTTCCCCCTGATCGTCCACGGCTTCGAGGGCGAGCGGCTCGTCCTCGCCGTCATGTGCTGCCGGCACATGCGGCTGATGTGGGAGGAGGCCCGGCGCTACGGGCTCGAGCGCGAGGCCTTCGGCTCGCCGATCCTCGGCTTCCAGGCCTGGCGCCACCGGCTCGCCGACGCCCTGACGACGATCGAGGCCGCCCAGGCGCTCGCCTACCACGCCGTCGATCTGTACGTGCGCGGAGAGCCCTGCGACAAGGAGATCTCGATGGCGAAGCTCTTCGCGGCCGAGTCCGCGATCGCCGTCGGCCGCGACTGCACCCAGATCTTCGGAGGCTACGGGTACATGGAGGAGTTCCCGATCGCCCGCCTCGTCCGCGACACGCTGGCCTTCACCGTGGGCGCCGGAACGAGCGAGATCATGAGGGAGATCATCGCGCGGCGCTCCGGCCTCGTGCCCGGCAAGCGCGCATGACCGTCGCCGTGGCGGGAGTCGGCGAGTCCGGCCCCGCGCTCGAGGACCCGAGGTCGATCCCGGAGCTGGTGCTCGGCGCCGTCGAGGCCGCGCTCGCGGATGCCGGCCTCGGCTACGACGACATCGACGCGGTCGTCACCGCCTCGGTCGACCTGTTCGACGGGCTCACCGCCTCCAACATCGCGGTCACCGAGGTCGTCGGCGCGGTGCTGAAGCCCGAGACGCGCATCGCCGCCGACGGCCTGCTCGCCGCGATCCACGCCGCCTGCCTCGTCCGCGCGGGCGCGTACGAGACCGTGCTCGTGGCGGCCCACGGCAAGGCCTCGCTCGCCCCCTACTGGGACCTGACCTCCTGGGCGCTCGACCCCGTGACCCTCCAGCCGCTCGGCGCCGACTTCCTCGTCTGCGCCGGCCTGCAGGCGCGCGCGGTCGCGGGTGACGACACCGGGGCCGCCGAGGCCCGCTGGGCACGCATCGCGGCGGAACGACGGCATGCCGCAGCCGCCGGCGGAGTCGCGCCGGCGTGCACGGCCGAGGACGTGCTGGCCTCGCCGGTCGTGGCCGACCCGCTCCGCGAGGGACACTGCGCCCCGCTCGCGGACGGAGCCACGGCGGTCGTGCTGCGCGCGCCGGGGCCGGACGACGCTGTGCGCGCCGGCGGCGTCGGGTTCGACCTCGACGCGCACGGGCCCGGCGACCGCGAGCTCGGGGACTGGAGCGGCCTGCGCCGCGCCTGGTCGCGAGCCCTCGCTGCGCACGACGGCCCGGTGCCGGCGATCGACGTCGCCGAGCCGTCCTGCCTGTTCCCGCACGAGGAGGAGCTGTTCGCCCGGGCGCTCGAGCTGGGGCCGGAGGTTCCCGTCTCGCCGGACGGGGGCGCCTTCGGAGGCTTCGTGCCCGTCGCCGCGGGTCTCTCGCGGCTCGTCGCCGCGACGCGGGCGCTGCGCGGGCAGCACGCGGGAGCGGCGGTCGCGCACGGGACGTGGGGACCGGCCGGACAGGGGCAGGCCGTCGCGATCCTGGAGGCTGCCGCATGAGGCGGGTCGCGGTCGTGGGCACAGGCCAGACGCGGCACACGAAGGCCCGGGACGACGTCTCCCAGCCCGAGCTCGTCCGCGAGGCCGCGGCGGCGGCGCTCGAGGATGCGGGGCTCGAGCCGCGCGACCTCGACGCCGTCGTCGTCTCCAACATGGAGCTCTTCGAGGGCCGGGCGCTCCCCGAGCTCTGGGCCGGGGAGGGCGCCTTCGCGACGGGGAAGCCGTGTCTCAAGGTGGCCACGGGCGGCACGTCCGGCACGAGCGCCTGCATCGCCGGGTTCCACCTCGCGGGCTCCGGGCTCTTCGACACCGTCCTCGTCGTCGGGTTCGAGAAGCACTCGGAGGGGCACACGCAGACGGGAATGGCGCTCACCGACCCGTTCTGGGACCGGGCGGTCGCGTCGGGGGCGGTCGGCAACTTCGCGCTCTCCATCTCCCAGCTCGTGGCCGAGCGAGGGATCACCGAGCGCCAGGCCGCGCTCGTCGCGGTGAAGGCACGCCGGAACGCAGCTCGGAATCCCCACGCCCACCTGCAGCTCCCGGACCTGACGGTCGAGGAGGTGCTCGAGTCGCGGATGCTCGCCCACCCCATCCGGATGCTCGACATGTGCCCGCAGTCGGACGGCGCCTGCGCGATCGTCGTCGCCTCGGAGGAGCGGGCCCGCCGGCTCTGCGAGCGCCCCGCCTGGGTGCGGGCGGCGGTGACCCGGCACGAGCAGCCGTACCTCGGCGACGTGGACCGCCGCCTCCTGACGATGCGCACGCTCCGCGACGCCTCCCGGATCGCGTACGAGCAGGCGGGCATCCGCGAGCCGCTCAGGGAGCTGGACGTGGCCGAGATCTACGAGCCCGTGACCTACGCCGAGCTCGCCTGGTACGAGGCGCTCGGCCTCTGCGGAGAGGGCGAGGCCGGGCGATTGATCGAGGACGGCATGACGGGCATGGACGGGGAGCTCCCCGTGAACCCCTCGGGCGGCGTCCTCTCCTCCAACCCGGTCGGCGCGTCGGGTGTCATCAGAGTGGCCGAGGCGGCGCTCCAGATCCACGGACGTGGCGGCGAGCGCCAGGTCGAGGGAGCGAGCACCGCCCTCGCCACGGGGTACGGCGTGTACGCCTGGTCCGACGTCGTCGTGCTCTCGGCGGAGGCGGCGTGATCGTGTCCGAGGCGATCCCCGCTCCGGCGGCCGTCTCCGTCGTCAACGAGCTCGCGCTGACCTGGCGGTACGCGTCGGGCTCGGCGATGGAGCGTTTCCTCGCCGGGCTCGCGGAGCGCCGGATCGAGGCGCTCCGCTGCTCCGGCTGCGGCCGGCGCTACCTGCCGCCGCGGCCGTTCTGCGGCGAGTGCAGGCTCCGGCTCGACGAGTGGGTCCCGGTGCGGGACGAGGGCACGCTCGTCGCCTGGACGGTCGTCCACCTGCCGATCCTGGACGCGCGGTCGGGCGAGCCCCGGCCGGTGCCCTACGGGATGGGGCTCGTCAGGCTCGACGGCGCAGACACCACGCTGAACCACTACCTCGCCGACGCCGGCCCGGAGCGGCTCGCGATCGGCCTGCGCGTGCGCGCGGTCTGGCGCGACGAGCTGCGGGGAGCGCTGGACGACATCCTCCACTTCGAGGTGGCGGCATGATCCTCGAGGGGAGCGTCCGCCTCCCGTTCCGGTACGCGGCGGGAGCGGCCACGAGCACGTTCCTGGAGACGCTGCGCGACGAGGGGCGGATCCTGGGCAGCCGCTGCTCGGCGTGCGGGGCCGTCTCCTGTCCCGCCCGCTCGCTCTGCTCCGCCTGCGACGGCCGCGCGGGCGAGCTCGTCGAGGTCGGGCCCGAGGGCACCCTCGTCTCCTGGACCGAGGTCCCGGGGCGCGGCGCCCACGCTCTCGTCCAGCTCGACGGGGCGGACACCGCCCTCCTGCACCGGCTGCTCGCCTCCCCGGAGCCCCCGCGGCTCGGCGCTCGCGTGCGGGCCTCCTTCGCCGAGGAGCGCACGGGGAGCATCCTCGACCTCGCCGGCTTCGAGGTGCTCGAGTGAGCATCCGGGTCGAACGGCACGACGCCGTCCTCCTGGTCACGATCGACCGCCCGGAGGCGCGAAACGCGCTGTCGCTGGAGATGAGCCGCGCGCTCGTCGAGGCCTGGCAGGAGCTGCGCGACGACGAGGCGCTCCGCGTCGCCGTCCTCACCGGCGCGGGCGACAAGGCGTTCTGCGCCGGCGCCGACCTGAAGGAGGTCGGCGCCTGGTACCGGTCGCAGACGCCGGCCGACCGGCAGCGGAGAGGAGAGCGCGAGCCGGGGCTCGGCGGGCTGACACGCAACCTCGACCCCGGCAAGCCGGTGCTCGCGGCGGTCAACGGCGCCTGCCTCGCCGGTGGGCTCGAGCTCGCCCTCGCCTGCGACCTGCGCATCGCCTCCGAGAACGCGACCTTCGGGCTGCCCGAAGTGCGCTGGGGCCTGATCCCGGGCGCCGGTGGGACCCAGCGGCTGCCGCGCGCCGTCCCGCTCGCGGTCGCGCTCGAGCTGCTCCTCACCGGGCAGCCGATCGACGCGTCGCAGGCGCTGCAGGCGGGGCTCGTCAGCCGCGTCGTTCCGCGCGAGCGGCTGCTCGAGGATGCTCTCGCCCTCGCGGCGCAGATCGC
The DNA here is from genome assembly GCA_964569165.1 of uncultured Gaiellales bacterium. Classification (GTDB taxonomy): domain Bacteria; phylum Actinomycetota; class Thermoleophilia; order Gaiellales; family Gaiellaceae; genus GMQP-bins7. Next base: position 945 of record CAZMUG010000124.1, on the reverse strand, counting down.
CCGCAACGCGCCCCTCGCCGTGCAGGCCGCCCGCGCTGCCGCGCTCGGCGGCCTCGCGCTCCGGCTCGACGAGGGCCTGCGCCTCGAGCAGGCGTACGCCGAGCCGCTGCGCGCGAGCGAGGACGTCCAGGAGGGCCTTCGGGCCTTCGCCGAGAAACGCGATCCCGAGTTCGAGGGGAGGTGACGATGAGCGACTTCGAGACGATTCGCCGCACGCGCGAGGGGCCCGTGGAGCGGCTCACGCTCGCGCGGCCCGAGGTGCTGAACGCCATCGACGGCCGCATGCTGCGGGAGATCCGAGAGGCGCTCGCAGACGCCGCGGCCGACCGCGACGTGCGCGTCGTGCTCGTGGACGCCGACGGCGAGCGCGCGTTCTGCGCCGGCATCGACGTCGAGTACGTGCGCGGGCTCACGGGTCACGACATCCGCGAGGTGGGGGCCGAGCTGCACCGGACGTTCCTGGCGCTGCGCACGTTCCCGAAGCCGGTGGTCGTCGCGGCAGACGGCCTCTGCCTCGGCGCCGGGCTCGAGCTCGCCGTCTCGTGCGACCTCTTCCTCGCCACCGACCGCTCCCGCTTCGGGCTGCCCAACATCGACCGCGGCATCCCCGCCATCGTCGAGGCCGCGATCCTCCCGGCCGCGATCGGCCTCCAGGGCGCGCGCGAGATGGCGTACACGGGCGAGTTCTGGGACGCGGCCAAGGCCGAGCGGCGCGGGCTCCTGCACGCGGTCGTCCCTCCGGGCGAGCTCGCGGCCGAGGCCGGCCGCTGGTGCGCGCTGCTCGCGGAGAAGCCGCCCACGGCGCTCGCGCTGCAGAAGGAGATCGTCCACAAGTGGATGACGACCGACCTCGAGTCGGCCATCGACTTCTCCGTGAACACGGTCGTGCTGGCCTTCGGCACGCCCGGCCAGCCGGAGGGGATGGCCGCCGTCGTCGAGAAGCGG
>CAZMUG010000123.1:0-8062 GCA_964569165.1 uncultured Gaiellales bacterium | reverse complement strand
ACCAGGTGGTGGAGGCCTCGAGCCCCGGTCGAGCCGATGTACATGCCGGGTCGCAGGCGAACCGGCTCGAGCCCCTCCAGAACGGTGATGTCTTTTGCGGTATAGGCTGCTTCGGCCATCAAAAAAGCCCTGCAAATCGACCAAAAGCGGGGCCGACCTAGTGTATCAGAAACAGCGGTCGGACGGGGGCCTCGAAAGGCTCGCCCGAGCGGCTCTGAGCGCGAGCTCACGCAGCTCCGGGTCGTCGATCTCGGAGGCGGCCGCAGCCGCCTCCCGCGCCACCTCCGGGGGCACGTCGGCGGCTACCGGCGGCGCATCGCACCCCCCGCCCGCTGAGGGCGGCTCCGGCACGGGGCCGACTGCGAAGCGGAGCCCTGCGGGCGCGCCCTCGCCGACCGCGGCGGTGAGCTTCTCGAGGATCTCGGAGGCGAGGTGGTCGAGCTCGAGCGCCCAGGTGGACGACGAGGTGGCGACGTGGAGTGTTCCGTCCCGACCCACGCGCAGGGGCCAGGCGTTGCGCGCCACGCCCTCGCCGACGGCGGACTCCCAGGCCGCCGTGATCGCCCCGAGAGCCGTCGCGCCATCCCCACCGCGGGCGAGCTCCTCCTCCACCGTCCGCCGGATCCGCTCCATCACGTAACTCTGCCCGGTGACACGGAGAGCACCTGCGCGGCCTCTCCGGGGAACGCGGTCGGCGTCGTGGCCGTCACGACCACCTGTCCCCCCGCAGACACGATCGCGGCCAGGGCGCGCCTGCGCGTCTCGTCCAGCTCCGAGAGCACGTCGTCGAGCAGGACGAGGGGAGGGTCGCCGAGGCGCTCGCGAATCACCTCGGCCTCGGCGAGCACGAGCGCCAGCACGGCCACCCGCTGTTCCCCCTGCGACCCGTAGAAGCGAAGATCCCGCCCCCCGGCGGAGATCGCGAGGTCGTGGAGGTGAGGGCCGGCGCCCGTCACGCCGCGCTCCAGGTCGCGGTCGCGCCGCGCCTCCAGCTCCGCATGCGTCGGTGCGGAGCCGTCGTAGGCGAGCCCGGCGCCGTCGAGCCCGAGCTCGCTCGCGACGCGCGCGAACTGATCCCCGAGGAGCGCGACCGCCTCCAGCCGCGCCTGCACGAGCAGCGATCCGACCGACACGACCGCCTCGGTCCAGGGCAACAGCGCCTCGGCGGTGGATCCCCCCGCCCTCAGACGGCGGAGGCACGCATTGCGCTGCCCGACGGCCGAGCCGTACTCGAGTGGGAGCCCGGCCCGTGCCGGGAGGAGGCGCGCCAGACTCCGGTCGAGGTACGCGCGTCGCGTGGCGGGACCGCCTTTCACGACGGCGAGGCGGTCCGGCGTGAACACGAGCGCTCTCAGCTCCGAGCGGAGCCGCTCGGCAGACGGCAGCCGTTCTCCGTTCAGGGACGCCCTCCGGGCGTCGCGAGCGGAGAGGCGGACGTCGCTCTCGAAGCCGGTAGCGCCGACCGTCCCGCGCAGCGAGACCCGGCCGCCCGCCTGGCCGAACCGGATCATCTGGGCGTCGCTCCGTGCCCGGGGCGAGAAGCCCTGCGTGCCGACGTGCAGCGCTTCCAGCAGGTTCGTCTTGCCTGCGCCGTTCGGCCCGTGGAGCAGGACCACCCCCGGCTCGAGCTGGAGCTCGAGACCTGCGTACGTGCGGAAGTCCCTGAGCGTGACCTCGCGGACGATCAGCCCGCGAGGCGAATCGGCATGATCAGGTACCAGAAGCTCTCGTCCGGCGAGGTGATGAGCCCCGGGCGCAGGGGATTGATGAGCTTGAGCTGGATCGTCTCCGCGCTCACAGCCTCCAGGCCGTCGCGCAGGAAATCCGGGTTGAAGCCGATCTCGAGCTCGTCGCCCGCGAAGTCCACGGGGAGGGACTCGCGTGCCTCCCCGACGTCCTGCGTCTGAGCCGAGACGGTCAGCTCGCCCGGCGCGAACCGGAGCCGGAGCGGCGCGTTCCGCTGCGCCATGAGCCCGGCGCGCCGGACGACCTCGAGCAGTGGCTCGCGCGGGACGTTCAGCTCGGCCTCGAACGTCTCGGGCAGGAGCTGCCTGTAGTTCGGGAACTGCCCGTCGATGCGGCGGCTCGTCAGCCACACGTCGCCGGCGGCGAACACGACGTAGTTCTCGTGGACGCCCAGGCCGACCTCCTCCGCGCCGGCCGCGAGCCGGGCGAGCTCCTGGAGGGCGCGCGCGGGGATGATCGCCTCGAGGTCGGGGCCGGGCGCCGAGAGCGACGTCTGCTTCACCGCTAGACGGTAGGAGTCCGTGGCGGCCATGATCAGCTCACCGCCGTCGAAACGGACGAGGATCCCCGTCAGGACCGGCCGCGACTCGTCCCTGGACGCGGCGCGGCCCACCTTCTCGATGGTCTCGAGCAGTGCCGGCGCGTCCACGTGCTGAAGCGGGACGTCGGTCGGGGGGAGACGTGGGAAGTCCTCGGCGCTGAACACGTTCAGGCGCGAGGAGTGGCTCCCGGACTCGACCGTCATCACGCCGTCACCCGGCTCGTACGCGAGTGTCACGGAGTCGTCGGGGAGCAGGCGGACGAGGTCCGCGAGCAGGCGTCCCGGCACGACGACGGCAGCGTCTCCCGCGACCGTCCCGGCCACCGAGGCGCGGAGAGAGATCTCCATGTCCGTGGCGGCCAGCGTGAGCCGGCCGCCCTCGCACTGGAGATGAATCCCTCCGAGAACCTGGACGGTGCCGCGGCTCGAGAGGGCGCGCGCGACGATCCCGAGCGCCGCTGCAAGCTCGGTCCGCGAGCAGGTGATGCGAAGGTCGAGGTCGGATGCGAGGTCTGTGGTCATTCCTATCTAGAAAGGGAAGTAGAAGCAGTAGGAGTGTGAGTCACGGGGATGACGTGTCCATTGTGGCGCAAGAGCGGGGAAAACGTGCCTGGACGGCGCTGTGGACGCGGACCCACGTCGTCCACACCCGGCCGCCCGGCCGCCCGCGGGTCCCCCAGCCTCACTGGGCCTGCTTGATGCGCGCGGTGAGCTCTTGCACGAGGTTGTACACAGAGCGGTCCTCGCGGATGAGCCTCGAGATCTTGTCCTTGGCATGAATCACGGTCGTGTGGTCGCGGCCGCCGAACTGCTTCCCGATCATCGGCAGCGACGCGTCCGTGAGCTCTCGCGAGAGGTACATGGCGACCTGCCGCGGATAGGCGACGGCCTGCGATCTCCGGGGGCTCACGAGCTCGTCGAGCGTCACTCCGAAGCGCTGGGATACGGCCTCCTGGATGCGCGGGATCGTGACCTCGGGGGCGGCTTCGCCCTGCGGGTACACGTCCTTCAGGACGTGCTCCGCGAGCTCCACGGTCATCGGCCGGTCGGTGAGCGACGAGAACGCCACGACTCGCGTGAGGGCGCCCTCCAGCTCGCGGATGTTCGAGGACACGCGGCCGGCGATGAAGGTGAGCACCTCGGGGTCGGTCACCGCGATCCGCTCCGTGTTGACCTTCTTGCGGAGGATGGCGATGCGCGTCTCGAGGTCGGGGGCCTGGATGTCGGTGAGGAGCCCCCACTCGAACCTCGACCGGAGCCGCTCCTCGAGCGTCGCGATCTCGCGCGGCGGCCGGTCGGACGAGATGACGATCTGCGCGCCGCCCTCGTACAGGGAGTTGAACGTGTGGAAGAACTCCTCCTGGATCCGCTCCTTGCCCTCGAAGAACTGGATGTCGTCCACGAGCAGGACGTCGTAGTTGCGGTAGCGGCGCTTGAAGCCCTCGATCCGCTTGTCGCGGAGTGAGTCGATGAAGTCGTTCATGAACGTCTCGCTCGTGACGTAGCGGGTCGTGAGGCGCTTCGAGTGCTGGCGCACGTAGTGCGCGATCGCCTGCAGGAGATGGGTCTTCCCGAGCCCGGTGCCCCCGTAGATGAAGAGCGGGTTGTACGCCTGCGCCGGCGCCTCGGCCACCGCGAGCGCCGCCGCGTGCGCGAACCGGTTCGACGAGCCGATCACGAAGAGGTCGAACGTGTACTTGGGGTTGAGCTGTCCCTCGCCCACGTCGCGGTAGGGAACCTCGGGCTCCCGGGCGACGTCCGCAGCCGGGGCGACCGTCTCGAGCGGCGCCTCCTCGCGCAGGGGGGACGTGCCGGCGGCCACGGCGAACGTCACGGACGCCTCGTGCCCGACCGCGTCGGTGGCGGCACGGGACACGAGGTCGAGGAAGTGCCCCTCGACCCACTCGCGCGTGAAGTCGTTCGGGACGGTGACGACCAGCCGGCTCCCGTCGAACGATCGGGGCTCGGCCTGTCCGAACCACGTCTCGTAGGTCGTCGCGGTGAGGGTGTTCTGGAGCGCCGCGGAGACGGCACTCCAGAGATCGCCGGCTGTTGTCTCGATCGCGTGCTCCACCCGTCCTCGCTGCTCGCCGCACGTGGGAAGAAGGGCGAGCATAGCACCGTCTCGCACGGCTCTTCGACCACTCTCGAAGCCGGGCCTGTGGGCGAAAACTGGGTGAATTGCAGGTATTTCTTGTGTTCCACATCTCTATCCCCAGGTGTGGAAGATGCAGCATGCGTTCGCCGGGAGGACAACGGCGAAACCCCAGGAGCAGCGCTTTCGATTTCCACGACCCGCCCCGGGTCTGTGGAAAACCTTCCGGAGGCGAGTCGTCTATACTCGCCGTCCTCCCTGTTCCCGCGCCATCCTCGAGAGCGAGCATCACGTGAAACGCACCTACCAACCGAACGTCCGACGACGCAAGCGGCGCCACGGGTTCCGGGCGCGGATGTCGACACGCGGGGGCCGCGCGATCCTGAAGCGCCGGCGCGCGCGCGGCCGCAAGCGTCTCTCCGCCTGACCCCCGGCCCCGCAGTGCAGCGGCGCAACCGGCTCTCCCGCTCGCGGGACTTCGACACCGTCTACAGGCGCGGCCAGTCGGTCTCGTCGCGGTATCTCGTCCTGCACTGGTTTCCGCGCGAGGAGGATCCGGAGGGGGTGCCGCGGCTGGGCCTCGCCGTCCCGCGCGCGGTCGGGTCGGCGGTCGCACGAAACCGCGTAAAACGGCTTCTTCGCGAGGCGTGGAAGGTGCTGCTCCCGACCGTCCCGCCCGGGCGCGACTACGTTCTCGCAGCGCGGCCCGGCCTGGCGGAGTCCGTCGAGACACGCGGCCTCGAGTGGCTCTCGGGCGAGGTGTCCGAGGTGCTCGGGAAGGCCCGGCCGTGAAGTACCTCGGGATCGGCGCCGTCCATGCCTGGCGCTGGACCTTCGGGCTCCTGACGCCGGCGGGCACCTGCAAGTACCACCCGAGCTGCTCGCAGTACGCGCTCGACGCGCTCCACGAGTTCGGGCTCCTCCGCGGGACCGTGCTGGCGGGCTGGCGGGTGCTCCGGTGCAACCCGTGGAGCCACGGCGGCGTCGACTACGCGCACGACCAGACCGTCTTCCCGCTCCTGCGGTCGAAGAGGGCACGCACGTGATCGTCGGAAGCATCCTCGCCCCGCTCGAGAACGTCCTCACCGAGGTGCTGACGTGGCTGCACGAGTCCGCCGGCCTCACCTGGGCCTGGTCGATCGTCGCGCTCACCGTGATCGTGCGAATGCTCCTCGTGCCGGTTGCGGTCCGTCAGATCCACTCCATGCAGAGCCTGCAGCTCCACGCGCCGGAGATGAAGGCGATCCAGCAGCGCTACAAGGCGGACCGGCAGAAGCAGTCGGAAGAGCTCATGAAGTTCTACAAGGAGAACAGGATCAACCCGTACGCCTCCTGCCTGCCGATCGTCTTCCAGATCCCGATCTTCATCTCGCTCTTCTACGTCCTCAAGGACTTCGAGAAGGAGATCTTCCCGAAGTTCCCGTCCTCGTCCCTCGACTGGCTCGGCCTCGTGGACATCACGGAGCCCACGAAGAACGGCTGGGGCCCGGTGCTCATCGCCGTCTACGTCGCGAGCCAGCTCACCTCGACGTACCTCATGTCCACGACGATGCAGAGCCAGGCACAGCGGATCATGATCATGGTCCTCCCGGTGGTCTTCCTGCCGTTCATCCTCCGCTTCCCGTCCGGCCTGATGATCTACTGGCTCACGACCAACCTCTGGACGACGGGCCAGGGCATCGTCACGCGGAGGCTCATGCCGAAGCCCGTCGTGCCGCCCAAACGGTCGAGCAGGACGCCCTCGAAGGCCGAGGTCGAGGCGGAGGCGACCGCCGCCGCCCCCGCGGCCGCGGGTCAGACGAAGCCGCCCGGAGCGCCACGGCGGGTGAAGAAGAAGGGGGGCCGCAGGCGATGACCGAGCCGGGCACCGTGACCACCGAGGCCACCGGCGAGACGGTGGGCGAAGCGAAGTGGGCCGCGCTCCGGGAGCTGGAGGCGCTCGTTCCCGGCCTCGACCGCGACGCGGTCGAGTTCCAGGTCGTCTCCGAGGGCGAGCGAGGCTTGCTCGGCGTGGGCTTCGCGCCTGCCCGCGTCGTCGCGAGCGTCATTGCCGTCGCGCGGCCGGCGGGTGCGGAGAGCGAGGATGCCCGGCTTACCCGTGAGCTGGTCAGTCGAGTCGTCACTGCCGTCGGTGCGGACGTCACGGTCTCGGTCAGCGAGCGCGAGGGCCACGTGACCGCGGTCTGCGCCGGTCCTGACGTCGGGCTCGTGATCGGGAAGCACGGACAGACGATCGACGCCGTGCAGTATCTCGCGAACGCGATCGTGCGCTCACGAGGCGGGGACAGCGAGGTCACGGTCGATGCCGCCGGATACCGGGCCCGGCGTACGTCCGCGCTCGAGACGTCCGCCCGCCGCGCCGCGGAGCGGGCGGCGGCGAGCGGCCGCCGTGTCGCCCTGGACCCGATGACGCCGGTCGAGCGCAAGATCGTGCACGAGGCGCTCAAGGACGACCCCGAGGTGGAGACGGCCAGCGAAGGCTCGGAGCCCAACCGGTACGTCGTCGTCTTCCCCCGCCACCTCGCGGGCTGACGTGACGGAGGCCTTCCTCGAGCGGTGGTTCGAGGACGTCCTCGCAGCGCCCGGTCTCACGGCCCTCACCGACGTCGGAGAGGCCAGACGCGCGCTCCTCGACGACGCTCTCCGCGCAGCGCCGCTTCTCGAGCACGAGCCGGGGACGATCGTGGACGTCGGTTCGGGCGGCGGCTCGCCGGGGATCCCGCTGGCCGCCGCCCTCCCCGAGCGGGCGGTCGTGCTCCTCGAGGCCGAGCGTCGCAAGTGCGAGTTCCTCGCAGCTGCCGCGGCCGGCCTTGCCAACGTGACCGTCGTCCGGGGCCGGGCGGAGCTCCAGCCCACCGACGTCCACGGCGTCGCGCTCGCGAAGGCGCTCGCCAAGCCGCCCGTCGCGACCGAGCTCTGTCTCCCCCTCGTGACTCCGGGCGGGGTCGCGGTGCTCTGGGTCGGCCCGACGGCCGATCGAGACCGGGTGGCCGCGGTTGCCGCCCGTGTCGGAGGGGCTCTCGAGGCCGACCACGACGGACTGCTCGTGCTCCGCAAGCTCGCGCCGACCCCGCCCGGCTTTCCCCGGCGCCCCGGGATGGCGAAGAAGCGCCCGCTCGCGTAGGGGGCGGAGGGCATCCGCCGCGGTCACTAGCCTGAGCCTCGTGCCCGCCCGGGTCTACGCGATCGCGAACCAGAAGGGCGGCGTCGGCAAGACGACGACCGCCGTCAACATCGGTGCCTGTCTGGCGGCGGCGGGCGAGCGCGTGCTCCTCGTGGACCTCGACCCGCAGGCGAACGCGACCTCGGGCCTCGGCATGCGGGCGAACGGCGCATCGACGCACGAGCTCCTCGACGGCGAACCGCTCGCGGTCCTCGTCCGGCCCTCCCGGTTCGAGAACCTCGACGTGGTCATGGGACGACAGGACCTCGCCACCGCCGCGGTCGAGCTCTCGAACCGAAGCGGCGGGGAGCGGTACCTGGCCGAGGCGCTCGCCGGCGCGCTCGAGCCGTACTCGTACGTGTTCCTCGACTGCCCTCCGTCGTTCGGGCCGCTGACGGTGAACGCGCTCGCCGCGGCCGACCGGGTGCTCGTTCCCGTCCAGGCCGAGTACTACGCGCTCGATGGCCTCTCTCAGCTCCTCGGCACGGTCAACCTCGTGAAGAGCCGCCTCAACCCC
>CAZMUG010000122.1:0-8101 GCA_964569165.1 uncultured Gaiellales bacterium | reverse complement strand
AGGGGTGAAGAGCAGGTGCGCCGCTGAAGCAGCGCACCGGACCCACAGCGAGGCCGCAAGGCGGCGTCGCTGTGGGTCAGGCCAGCTTCTCCTTCACCAGCTGGGAGACCACGGAGCCGTCCGCGCGGCCGGAGACCTGATGCATCACGCCCGCCATCACGCGGCCCATGTCGCGGATGTTCGTCGCCCCGACCTCGGAGATGACGTCGTCGACGATCTCCTCGATCTCCTCCTCGGACAGCTGCTCGGGCATGAACTCCTCGAGGACCTCGAGCTCGTACTCCTCGTCCTCGGCCTGCTCCTCGCGCCCGCCCGCACGGAAGGCCTCGGCAGCCTCGACCCTGCGCTTGCGCTCGCGCTGGAGCACCTGCAGCTCCTCCTCCTCGGAGAGCGGCCGCCGGAGCTCCTTCTGCGAGACCTGGAGCGCGTTCAGGACGAGGCTGAGCGCGTCGCGCCGATCCTCGTCGCGCGCGAGCCGGGCCTCCCTCAGCTCCTCCTCGATCCTCTCGATCAGGCTCATCCGCTCGCCTCCAGGGCCTCCGCGATCCTCGCAGCGTCGGGACGTCCGCCGAGGACGTGCCAGTGCAGGTGGAAGATCACCTGGCCGCCCTCCGCGCCGACGTTGACGAGCACACGGTACCCCTCCAGGCCCGCGACCTTCGCCGTCTCGGCCACGAAGCGGAGCATGCGCGCCGCTTCCTCGTCCGGGAACTCGCCGACGTCGGCGAACGTGTCCACGTGCCGCTCGGGGAGCACGAGCAGGTGGGTCTCGGCGATCGGGTTGATGTCCCGGATCGCGACGAACCCCTCCGCGCGGTGCACGTGCTCGCCCTCGGCGACGAGCCTGCAGAAGAGACAGCCCTCACGCGGCGACGGCAAGGATCCCCTCCTCCGCGAGGCCGACGGCGCGAGCGCGGACGAGCGCGCCCACCTCGGCGTCCACGAGCCACGGCGTGTAGTCGTCTGCGTAGCCCCGCCCCGGGCGGTCCACGAGGACGCTGTCCTCGGTCCCCACCCTCGACGCCCAGCGCCGCCGGCAGAGCTCGTCGGAGAGCGCCCGCAGCCGGGCGCTGCGCTCGCGCTTCACCGCGGCGGGGACGGTGTCGGACGCCGCCGTCGAGGTCCCGGGGCGCGGCGAGTACGGGAATACGTGCACCTTCGTGACGCCTGCCCGCTCGACGAGCTCGAGCGTGCGACCGAAGGCGGCCTCGTCCTCGCCCGGGAAGCCGACGATCACGTCGGCGGTCAGGTTGAAGTCCCCGAGGGGCTCGAGCTTCGCGAGATACCGCGCAGCGGTGTAGCGCCTCCCCATCGCCCGGAGCACGCGGTCGTCGCCGGACTGCAGGGGGACATGGAGGTGCGGCGACGCGGACGGCGTCTCCCTGAGCGCGGCAACCAGCGCGTCGTCGAGGTGGTTGACCTCGATCGACGAGAGGCGCAGGCGCTCGACGCCAGGGACCGTGCCCGCCGCTCGCACGAGCCGCGCCAGCGTGTAGCCCGCCTCCCGGTCGCGGAAGCACCCGAGGTTGACCCCGGTGAGGACGACCTCGCGGTGCCCCTGCCGCGCGCGCCGGGCGACCTCGGCCAGCACCGCCCCGGCGCGCCGGCTTCGCGTCGCCCCGCGGACGAAGGGGATGACGCAGAACGCGCACGAGAACGAGCAGCCGTCCTGGATCTTCACGAACGCCCGCGTCCGCTCGAGACACGACGCGGCGCGGACGCAGCCGATCGCCCCGACGTCACCCGCGACCTCCTCCGGAGTCTCCTCGCTCGACCGCGCGACGACGCTCACGTTCGCCGGCATTCCTCCGAACGCGCCCTCGAGGCGGGCAGCGCAACCGGTGACGTAGACGCGTCCGTGCGTCCGGGCGGCCCGTGAGGCCGCCTGCCTCGACTTCGACACCGCCTCGTGCGTGACGCAGCACGTGTTGACGACCGCGACCTCGCCTGCACCGGCCTCCGAGTGCCCGTCCGCGAGCAGCCGCTCGCGGATCGCCTGCGCGTCGGCGAACGAGACCTTGCAGCCCAGGAAGCGGACGGAGAACGTCGCCACGAAGCGTCTAGCTTAGTGCCCCTGCGCGGCGACGAGGACGTGCGCGGCCCAGCCGTCCAGCTCCCGCCGCGCTCCGAGGTCCCAGCCAGCGGCGCGGGGGGCCTCGGACGCGAGGTACCCGGAGGTGACGGCGACCCGCGCCGGCGGCCGCCTCGCGAGCAGCGCCTCGACGACGAGGAGCTCGATGTTCGCGACGAGGACGTCGGCGGGCGGCAGCGGATCGCGGAGGACGTCCGCCTGCCGTACCTCCACCTCCACGCGGTTCCGCACGGCCGTCTCGCGGGCGACCTCGACGGCGACGGGGTCGAGGTCGAACGCGAGCACGGGCCCGAACCCGAGCCGAACGGCAGCGACGGACACCACTCCCGAGCCGCAGCCGGCGTCGAGGACGCTCCCCCGGTCCAGGCCCGTGAGGAGCTCGATGCACACGCGGGTGGTCGGATGCGCGCCGGTCCCGAACGCACGGCCCGGATCCACGACCACGGCCGGCTCCCCCGCGGGTGGCCGTTCCCAGGGCGGCCCGATCCACAGGCCTCCTGCCCGCACCGGGCGGTGGAACTCGCGCCAGCGGTCCTCCCACCCGGGCGCGACCGGCTCGCTCGACACCTCGGCGAACGCGGCCCGGATGGCGGTCTCCGCACGAGCCCCGACGTACGCGGCAAGCCGGAGCCCGTCTGCACCCTCCACCTCCTCGAACCCCTGCGGGACGAGCTCCAGCAGGCGGGCGCGCGCGGCCTCCGCTTCCCGCGGCGCCACGCGCACGACGACCCGGCGAAGCGGATCCGTCAGCGGAACGCGTTCCGGAGCCGGCGGATGAGGCTCTCCGGCTCGACCGGCTCGTAGGCGTCGGGGCCGAGGTCGCCGGCGAAGCCTGCCAGCGCGGCGCGCTGGTCGTCGGTGAGCCGGGTCGGCACGGCGACGTCGAGCGTCACGAAGAGGTTCCCGCGACGCGCGCCGCGGAGCGCTGGCATGCCCCGCCCCTCGAGCACGCGCACGGTTCCGGGCTGCGTCCCCGCCGGCACCTCCACCTCGACGTCGTCCGGGATCCCGGGAGCGGCGACGGTCGCGCCGAGGGCGGCGTCCGTCATCGGCAGGGTGACGACCGTGTGCAGGTCGTCACCGTCGCGCACGAACCGCGGGTCGGGACGGACGCGGACGACCACGAACGCGTTCCCGCGCTCCTTGCTCCGCTGCCCCGCGTGGCCCTCGCCCCGGATGCGGATCTGCTGCCCGTCGTGGATCCCCCGCGGGATGTCCACCTCGAGCTCCGTCGAGACGACCACCCGGCCCTCGCCGCGGCACTCCCGGCACGGTTGCTCGAGGATCTCCCCGGCCCCCGCGCAGTCCGGGCAGGTCCGTTGCTGGACGAACTGGCCGAAGACGTTGCTCGACACCGTCCGCACGACACCGGCGCCGGAGCAGGTCGCGCACGTCGCGAGCGACGACCCCGGCTCCGCGCCGGTCGCGTCGCAGCGCTCGCACGGCAGCGCCACCTCCACGGGCAGGCTGACTGCGACCCCGGTGAACGCATCCGCGAGCTCGATCTCCGCGAGCACCTGCAGGTCGCCGCCGCGCTGGGCACGCTGTCTCGCCGCCCCGCCGCCGAGGAGGTCCTCGCCGAAGAAGGCGGCGAACACGTCCGTGAGGCTGCCGAAGTCGAAGACGGGCTCGAAGCCGCCGCGCCGGAGCCCGGCCCGGCCGAACCGGTCGTACGTCGCCCTGCGCTCGGGGTCCGAGAGCACCTCGTACGCCTCGACGACCTCCTTGAACCGCTGCTCCGCATCCGGCGCCTCGGACACGTCCGGATGTACCTCCCGCGCGAGCGCGCGGAACGCACGCTTGATCTCCGCCTCGCTCGCCGAGCGGGGCACCCCGAGGACGTCGTAGTAGTCGCGCTCCGTCGTGGCCATGAGGCGCTACGCGTCTTCGTAGACGTCCTCGACGAAGCGGGAGAGCTCGAAGGCGGCCGCGCGGACGCTGCGGATCGCCTTCTCGTAGTCCATCCGCAGCGGGCCCACGAGACCAACGGCGCCGAGCGGCGTCGAGCGGATCCCGTAGGTCGCGCCGACGAGCGAGACGTCGTGATGGCCCCCGGCGAGCTCCGGGCCGACGCGGACGACGGGGCGCTGCGGCTCCAGCGCCTCGCTGACGAGCTCGAGCACGGCCGCCCGGCGCTCGAGGAGCTCGAGGAGCCGGAGCGTCGCCTCGACCTCTTCGGTTCGCGCCTCCTCCAGAAGCCCGGCCGTCCCGCCGACGAACACCTCGGGGCCGGCCTCCGCGCGCGCGTCGAGCAGGGTCTGCGAGACCAGCGCGAGGAAGGCGCGCTCGCGCGGCTCCAGCTCCGGGGACTCGAGCCGGCGCCTCGCGGCGACCGAGCCGATCCGCTGGCCGACGAGCTGCTCCTCGAGGTACTCCGCGGCCCAGGTGACGAGGCCGGGGTCGACAGGGGCCTCGAGCCGGAACAGCCGCTTGGTGACGCCTCCGGTGGACGTGATCACGACGACCATCACGCAGTCGGGCTGGAGCGCGAGCACCTCGACGTGCCGGATCGTCGCCGTCTCGAGCGAGGGCGCCGAGACGAGTGCGAGCAGGCGCGTCGCCTGGGAGAGGGTGTCGGTCGTCGCGCGCAGCGCGCGCTCGATCTCGTCCCGCATGGTGCTCAGGTCCACACCGAGGCTCGCCGGACGGCCCTCGACCGACTCCACCAGCTCGTCGGCGTACAGGCGGTACCCCTCCTCGGTCGGCGTACGGCCCGCGGAGGTGTGCGGATGGGTGAGGAGGCCCAGCGTCTCGAGCTCTGCGAGCTCGCTGCGCACCGTCGAGGAGGAGACGCCGAGGCTCGAGCGGGCGACGACCGCCCGCGAGCCGACGGGCTGGCCCGTGACCACGTACTCCTCGATGACCCGGCGCAGGATCTCGCGCTTTCGGGGCGTGAGCCGGCTTCCGCTTTCCATCCCGAGTCCGATGGTAGCCGCGCCCGAGGCGGCCCCCTGCCCCGGAGACCGGGCGGCTGGATCGCCCGGCGCTACGAGATCGAGACGACGCTCGAGCACGTCTGGCCGCCTGGTCCGCTCCATCGGAACGTCCACGCGCCCTGGCCCGTGCGCTCGGGATGCTGGAAGAAGAGCAGTCCGTCGTCCGACCAGGTTGCTCGAAGGGTGAATCCGTACATCGCGTAGCCGGCCTCCCAGGTGGGGATCGTCCCGGAGCCGAACACCTGACCGTTCGGCTGGATGAGCGTGAGCGTGACGACTCCACCGCCGATGTCGGCTGTCGGAACGGGATCCATCCGTGCGATCGTGCTGAAGTTCGCGGCGCCCCGACCGAGGATGTCGGAGGCCTCGAGCGCAGTCACCGCGCTCGTGGGGCTCCAGTTGTCCGTCGAGCCCCCCGTGTACTGGACCCAGCACTGCGTGATTCGAGGGGAGGTGCCGGGGGGTTGAGAGGACCCGGTAATCGAGAAGCCCACGGCTCGCTGGCGGCCGTCGATGAGGTAGACCACACGCCACTGCCCGGGCGTCGGTGCGGTCAGTCGGACCTCGCAGGTGACACCCTCCCAGCCGACGCTGATACTGCCGCCACACTGATCCTCGCGCGACCCGACCGGGCTGACCGTGTAGGCCTCGAACGTGTGGCGCTTGGTCGTCGCGGACGCGAACTCGATCTGCAGGAATGCGACGAAGCTCGGCGCCGTGGAGAACTCGGACTGGGGACTGCCATCCTCGGTCCCGGACATGTTCGCGGCGGTCACCTCGACCACCTCCGAGGCGGGCGGTGGTGGCTTGGTTCCGGGGCATCCGGCGATGCCTCCGCCCGGATACGCGCGACAGAGATCGAGCCGGGCATGCGGCCCCCACCACCTCACCAGGTCGAGGCCCATGAGGACCCCCGACGTCCGCTGGCCCAGCACGTCCCTGGCCTTGCCGAGACCGATCTGAAGGATCCCGACGACGCGTCCGTCACGGTCGAAGAAGGGCGAGCCGCTCGCTCCCTCCGCCCCGAGCATGCGGACGGCGAGCGCGGGAGCCCGGTTGACCTTCCCGCGCCAGATGATCTTGCCCTGGTTGAAGCTCACCTTGTTCCCCAGCGGGTAACCGGCGGTCCCGAGGTTCAGACCGGGCGGGACACGGTTCGAGCGAACTCGAAACACGTAGCCATCCTGGACAGCGCGGTCGAGCTTGATCGTGGCCAGATCCGCGGCGGACGTCGATGCCCCTCCGCCGTACCAGAACACCGTCCGCTTTCCGACGAAGTCGGCGCCGCTCACCCGTACGCGGACCCGGCAGGCGCCGACGACGACATGGCGCGCGGTCATGACCACCGACGTACCCACCAGGAACCCCGTCCCCTGGCCGAGCGGCTTGCCGCGACAACCGTACGTGCGGATCAACGCGACGCCGCTCGACACCTCGGCAAACGTCTCCGGGCTCACCTCGGACGCGGCGCTCGTCGGTGAAGGCGCCATGCCGAGCGCGGCGAGCGCGAGGAGCAAGGCAACGAGACCGAGGGCGCGAGGGAGGAGCATCCGGGATCCTGTCACCACCGGGAAGCGTACGTCTTACGCGGGCGAGAGATACCGTCGAAAGGCTGGGACGGGCCGGACGATCGGCCGGAGCACACGGTCGTCCCGCCGCGCGCGATCAGCCGCCCCTGCTCCGGCCCGACTACCGGTCCGAGGTAGGCGCCAGGAGCTCGGCCGTCACCGCGCCGCCCAGGAACCGCCCTCGTCTGCTGAGCGCGAGGTCCTGCCCAGACCGCTCGACGAGCCCGCCGGCCACGAGGCGCGCGAGCGCGGCGCCGTCGATCGCAGCGCCGACCTCGGAGACCGCGAGCGGCTCGTCGAGGCGGAGCCCCAGGAGCAGTCGCTCCCGCACACGGGTTGCCCCGTCGAGCGGCTCGAGCTCGCGCGGCGGCGGCTCGCCGGCCGCGAGCGCCGCCAGGTAGCGGCCGAGGGCGGGGAGATTCCGGCGCCGCTCGCCGGACACCGTGGAGACGGCCCCGATCCCGATCCCGAGGTAGTCGCGGCCGCGCCAGTACGCGAGGTTGTGGCGCGCGCGGTGGTCGCGACCGCCGGCGAGCCCCGGCTGGCGGCAGAAGTTCGCCGTCTCGTACCAGCGGTAGCCGCCCGCCGAGAGCACGTCCACGACGCGCTCGAAGTATCCCTCCATCGCCTCGGCCTGACGCTGGAGCTCCGCTCCGTGGGCGTGGGTGAACCTCGTGCCGGGCTTCGCCTCGAGCTCGTAGCAGGAGAGGTGGTCCGGCCGGAGCGCGAGCGCTTCGGCCAGGTCGCGCTCGAGGTCGCCCTCCGTCTGGCCGGGGATCCCGTACAGCAGGTCGAGCGAGAGGTCGTCGAAGCCTGCCTCCCGGAGCAGCCCGAAGGCGCTCCTCACGTCGGCGGGCGCTGCCGCCCGCTCGAGCACCGCCAGCAGGTGGGGCTGGAAGCTCTGCGCGCCGAGCGAGACCCGCGTCACGCCGCGCTCGCGGAGCAGCGCCGCGACCTCGGGCGTGACCGTCTCCGGGTTCGCCTCGACCGTGACCTCGTCCGCCCGCGGCAGCGCCGCGAGCAGCCGCCCGAGCTCGGCGGAAGCGGTGAAGGTCGGCGTGCCGCCGCCGAGGAACACGGTCTCGACGTCGTTCGCGAGCACGTCGCTCTCCAGCTCGAGCTCCCGGAGGAGCGCGTCCACGTACGAGGCGTGCTCGCCCGGTCGCCCGACGACGGTCACGAAGTCGCAGTACCCGCAGCGGTGCGCGCAGAACGGAAGGTGCACGTACAGGTGGCGGACGTGTCCCACTACGACCGCTTCCGCTCGGAGTCGAGGTTGAGGACCGCGAGGAACGCCTCCTGCGGCACCTCCACCCCACCCACCTGCTTCATCCGCTTCTTGCCCTTCTTCTGCTTCTCGAGCAGCTTCCGCTTCCGCGTGATGTCGCCCCCGTAGCACTTCGCGAGCACGTCCTTGCGCCGCGCCTTGACCGTCTCGCGGGCGATCACGCGCGCGCCGAGCGCGGCCTGGATGTCGACGTCGAACATCTGGCGCGGGATCTCCT
>CAZMUG010000121.1:0-8324 GCA_964569165.1 uncultured Gaiellales bacterium | reverse complement strand
CACCTCGACGGCGTCGGCGCCGAGCTCGTGCGCGCGCAGCATCGCAAGTGCCTCCTCCGCCGCTTCCTCGGCGACGACGGCGACGAGCTTGCCCTCGTTGGCGACGTAGAGCGGGTCGATGCCGAGGATCTCGCAGGCCGCGGCCACGGCCGGCCGCACCGGTAGCGCGGCCTCGGTCAGGCGGACGGCGAGCCCGCACTGCGACGCGAGCTCGTTGAGCGCGGTCGCGAGCCCGCCGCGCGTCGGGTCACGCATCCAGCGGATCGCGGCGCCTAGCCCGAGGAGCGCCGCGGCTAGCTCGTGCACGGGCGCGGTGTCGCTGGAGACGTCTCCCTCCAACCGCAGGTCGCCTCGCGCGATCATCACCGCCATGCCGTGGTCGGCGATCGTCCCCGACAGGAGGATGCGGTCTCCCGGGCGCACCCGCTCGGGGCCGAGCGCGAGGTCGTGCTCGAGGACGCCCACGCCGGCCGTCGTGACGTAGAGGCCGTCTGCCCTCCCGCGCTCGACGACCTTCGTATCGCCGGCTGCGACGGCCACGCCCGCGCGCCTGGCTGCGGCGGCCATGGAGGTGACGATTCGGCGGAGGTCGTCGACGAGAAGCCCCTCTTCGAGCACGAACCCGGCCGCGAGCCAGAGCGGCCGGGCACCGGCGACGGCGAGGTCGTTCACCGTGCCGAAGACGGCGAGCTCGCCGATGTCGCCGCCCGGGAAGGCGAGCGGCCGGACGACGTAGGAGTCCGTCGTGAAGGCGAGCCGGCCTGCGGGTGGCGCGACGACCGCGCTGTCCCCGAGCGGCTCCAGCGCCTCGTTGCCGAGCTCCTCGAGGAAGAGCGCCGCGACGAGGTCGCGGGTCGCCTTCCCGCCGGCACCGTGCGCGAGCGTGATCCGCTCGTCCCGGAGCAGCGGCCGCCGCCGACCGCGCTCAGGCACCGACGGGCGTCTCCTCCCGCGGTCGCCTCAGGCGCCCGTACGAGAAGTAGGCGGCGCACGCGCCCTCGCTCGACACCATGCAGGTTCCGAGGGGCCGCTCGGGCGTGCACGCGGTCCCGAAGACGCCGCACTCCCACGGCTTGATCCGGCCCGTCAGCACCTCGCCGCAGCGGCACGCCTTCGGGTCCTCGATCCGCGCGCCCGGGACCACGAACAGGCGCTCCGCGTCGAGGGAGGCGAGCTCGTCGCGAATGCGAAGCGCGCTCCGCGGGAGCACGCCGAGGCCTCGCCACTCGAAGTCCTCGCGGGGCTCCATCGTCTCTGCGATGACCCGTAGCGCCTTCGCGTTCCCCTCGGGCCGGACGACGCGCGTGTACTGGTTCTCGACCTCACAGCGGCCCTCGTCCCGCTGGCGCAGGATGAGCGCGATCGACTGCAGGAGGTCCACGGGCTCGAAGGCCGAGACGACGACGGGCCGGCCGTACTCCTCGGGGATGAAGGCGTACGCATCCGTGCCGATGACCGACGACACGTGCCCGGGCCCGATGAACGCGTCCACCCGGAGCCCCGGCGTCTCGAGGATCGCGCGCAGGGGCGGCTCGATGAGCACGTGGTTGCAGAAGACGGAGAAGTTCGGAGCCCCGTCGGCAGCGGCGCGGAGCAGCGTCACCGCTGTCGCGGGCGCGGTCGTCTCGAACCCGATGGCGAAGAAGCAGACGTGTCGCCCGGGCTCGCGGCGGGCGAGCTCCAGGGCGTCGAGCGGCGAGTAGACCATGCGCACGTCGGCGCCTCGCGCGGCTGCCTCGAGCAGCGACCCGTTCCCCCCCGGCACGCGCAGCATGTCGCCGAACGTCGCGAGGATGACGCCCTCGCTCTCGGCGATCGCGATCGCGTCGTCCACGCGGCCTGCCGGGATCACGCAGACGGGACAACCGGGGCCGTGCACGAGCTCGATCTCGGGCGGGAGGAGCTCCTCGAGGCCGTGGCGGTAGATCGCGTGCGTGTGCCCGCCGCAGACCTCCATGACGCGCACGACCTCACCCGGCGTCACGAGCGACGCGATCTCGGCCGCGAGGCCGCGCGCGAGAGCCGGGTCACGGTACTCGTCGACGTACCTCACGCCGGCTCCCCCAGACCGCGGTGTCTGACACCGGCGGTGCGCAAACCCGCATTGCTACGTGGGGTGGTGTCAGACACCGCCTCGACCCGCTCGAGCGCGATCCCGGCGTGGCAGAGGAGCGCGTCGCCCGGCCTCGCGTCGGGCACCAGGTCGATCGCGACCCGCTCCGTGATCTCGCCCACGCGGACGACGGCCTCCGAGCCGGCGACCTGGACGACGACGGCGAGGACGGCCACGTCGCCGCACGTCACGCAGGCCTCCGCGCGCGGGATCACGTCACCGTCCCCTGGCGCATCTCGTCGAGCTCGCGCTGGAGCTCGGCGCCCCGGCGGAGCAGCTCGAGCGTCTCGTGCGCCTGCTCCTCGTCGATCCGCGCGAGGGCGAAGCCGACGTGGACGAGTACCCAGTCGCCCTCCTCGACCGGCGCGGCCGGCTCGTCCACGAGCGCGATCGAGACGGACCGGCGGACGCCCGAGACGTCCACGGTCGCAAGACCGCTGTCGCGGTCGCCGACGTCGACGATCCGGCCCGGGATCCCTAGGCACATGCCGAGAGCCTCGCAGCTGCGACGGCGACCTGCCCGTAGCTCACGCCGGCGTCGTTGGGGGGAACGCGGGTGTGCGTGAGGACGCGGAAGCCCAACCGCTCGAGCCGGGTCCGCAGCGACTCGAGCAGGCGGAGGTTCTGGAGGCACCCGCCGGAGAGAGCCACCGTGCCGGGGCCACCTGCCCGCCCGCACGCCGCGGCGAACGCGGCCGCGACGCCCTCGTGGAAGGCGGCGGCGATCTCGGCCCGGCTGCGCCCCGCGCGCAGGTCGTCGTGGACGGCCGCGACGAGGTCGCTCCCGAGGATGACGCCGCCCTCGACGCGGCACGGATGCGGGGAGGCGGGCACGTCCCCGGCCAGGTGCTCGAGCTCGATCGCCGCCTGCCCCTCGTAGCTCACGCGCTCGCGGACGCCGAGGAGGGCGGCGACCGCGTCGAACAGCCGCCCCGCCCCCGACGAGAGCGGCGCGTTGACGTCGAGGCTCTGCCGGACGACCGCCCAGCGCTCCCACGGCACGGGCCGCCCGGCCCGCTCGAGGTAGGACGCGGCGACACGCCACGGCTCGTGGACCGCGGCCTCCCCACCCGGGAGCGGCACCGCGTCGAGGTGGGCGACCCGTTCGGAGCTCTCCAGATCACAGCGGAGCACCTCGCCGCCCCAGATCGTCCCATCCGTCCCGAAGCCCGTGCCGTCGAGGACGACGGCGAGCGCCGGGCCGGTCTCGCCGTGCTCGGCCAGGCACGCGGCGGCGTGCGCGTGGTGGTGCTGCACCTCGAGCACGGGGAGCCCCTGCTCCCAGGCCCAGCGCGTCGACAGGTAGTCGGGATGGAGGTCACAGGCGATCACGGACGGCTCGGCGGCCAGCATGTCGAGGTAGAGCTCGAGGTCGTTGCGGAAGGCCGCGTAGGCGTCCTCTCCGGTGAGGTCGCCGAGGTGGGCGGAGGGGAACGCCTCCGCGCCCCGGCCGACGCAGAACGTGCTCTTCAGCTCCGCGCCCGCCCCGACGACCGCGCGCTCCAGCGCGACGGGGAGCCCGAGCGCGGTCGGCGCGTACCCGCGCGAGCGCCGGATCGGGAACCCGGCGCGCACCACGGAGTCCTCGCAGCGCCGGTGGATCGGGCGGTCGTGCCCGAGGAAGAGGTCGGCGACGTCGCGGAGCCGCCGGCGGGCGTCCGTGTCGTCGAAGGCGATCGGCTCGTCCGTGAGGTTCCCGCTCGTCATGACGAGCGCCCGTCCCGTGTCGGCGCACAGGAGGTGATGGAGCGGGGTGTACGGGAGCATGACCCCGAGCCAGGGGGAGCCGGGAGCGACCCCCTCGGCGACCGGTGCGTCCGCGCGACGCCGCGCGAGCACGATCGGCCGGGCGGGGGAGCGCAGGAGCGCGTCCTCGTCGACCGTGAGCTCGACGAGCGACCCGGGTGCCGAGGCCATCAGCGCCAGTGGCTTCTCCTCGCGCCCCTTGCGCGCGCGCAGCCGGCCGACAGCGTCCTCGCTCTCCGCGTCGCAGGCGAGGTGGTACCCACCGAGCCCCTTGACCGCGACGATCCCTCCCCGCACGAGGGTCTTGACCGCCTCCTCGAGCGGCACGGTGAGGCGCGGCCCGCAGGCGGGGCACGCGATCGGCTCGGCATGGAAGCGGCGGTTCGAGGGGTCCTCGTACTCCCGGCGGCAGTCCGGACAGAGAGGAAAGGCAGCCATGGTCGTGTTCGGCCGGTCGTAGGGGACAGCGCGGACGATGGTGAAGCGCGGGCCGCAGTCCGTGCAGTTGAGGAACGGGTAGCGGTAGCGGCGATCGGAGGGGTCGAAGAGCTCCGCCAGGCACGCGTCGCAGGTGGCGACGTCGGGCGGGACGAGCGCAGATCGCCCCGAAGCCCGGCTCGTCTCGACGACGAAGCCGCTCCCGTGGGAGGGCGCGACCAGCTCCGACGCCACCCCGTCGATGCGCGCGAGCGGCGGTGCCTCGGCCACGAGCGCCGCCAGGAAGCCGTCGATCACGGACGGCGCGCCCTCCACCTCGACCACGACGCCCTCGCCGTCGTTCAGCACGAACCCGTGGAGCCGCCGCGCGGTGGCGAGCCGGTGCACGAACGGCCTGAAGCCGACGCCCTGCACGACGCCGCGCACGCGGATCCGGCGGCGCTCGAGCGGCTCGAGGAGCGTGCCCGTCATTCCCGCAAGAGTGACCCGAGAACGCCGGTCGGTCAACGTGGCGCAGCCGCCTGCCCGCTGCGGACATCCCGCAGCGCGACCCGGTCTAGTGCGGATGCTGCGTGGCGCGATTCCCTCCTATGCTCCTCGCGATGGTGTCCGACACTCGCACGATCGAACCGGACGCCCGGGTGCTGGGCCCCGAGGGCCTCTCCCTCCTGCTCGAGGCGCTACGCGACGCGGGGTACCGGGTCGTCGGGCCGACGGTGCGCGACGGCGCGATCGTCCTCGACGAGATCTCCTCCACCGACGAGCTGCCGCGCGGAGTGACCGCCTCGCAAGAGCCGGCCGGGTACCGGCTCGAGGAGCGCGACGACGCCGCCGTCTTCGGCTGGGCGGTCGGCCCGCACTCGTGGAAGGGCGAGCTCATGCCCTCCCGGGTGCGCCTCTGGCGCGCCTCCCTGCCCGGCAACGGGAACGCGCCCTCGATCCAGGAGGATCCGCCGCCGGCGAAGCCGCTCGCTCTTCTCGGCGTCCGCCCCTGCGACCTGCGCGCGATCGCGATCCAGGACCGGGTCTTCCTCGGCGGGCGCTACGTCGAGCGGGACTACGCGGGGCGACGCGAGGGCGCGTTCCTCGTCGTCGTGAACTGCGGCGTGCCCGGGGGCACCTGCTTCTGCACGTCGCTGGGCACGGGGCCCCGCGCGGAGGGCGGGTTCGACCTCGCGCTCACGGAGGTTCTCGACGGGGAGCACCGGTTCGTGCTCGAGGCAGGGACCGAGCGCGGACGTGCGCTCGCCGAGGCACTCCCCACCCGTGAGGCGACCGGGGAAGACGTCGAAGCCGCGCTCGCGGTGACCGACGCCGCGGCGAGGCGAATGGGCCGCGAGCTCGACACGGCCGACCTTCCGGGGCTGCTCGCGTCGAACCGTGAGCACCCGCGCTGGGACGACGTCGCCGGCCGCTGTCTCACGTGCGGGAACTGCGTGCTCGTGTGCCCGACGTGCTTCTGCACCTCCGTGGAGGAGGTGAACGACCTCGCGGACGGCTCCGCGGAGCGGTGGCGGGTCTGGGACACCTGCTACTCGGTCGACCACTCCTACATCCACGGCGGCAGCATCCGGCGGTCGCCCCGGGCGCGCTACCGCCAGTGGCTCACCCACAAGTTCGGCACCTGGGTCGAGCAGTTCGGCACCTCCGGGTGCGTCGGGTGCGGACGGTGCATCACCTGGTGCCCCGTCGGCATCGACGTCACCGAGGAGCTGGCCGCGATCCGTGCCACCGACCAGGAGGTGGAACGTGCAGACGCTCGCTGAGCTCATCGCGGCCTCGCCGGTCTTCGCGGGGCTGGCCGAGGAGGACCTCGCTCTCATCGCCGGCTGTGGGAGGAACGACGCGTTCGACGTCGACGAGCTGATCGCTCGCGACGGCGACCAGGCGGACTCCTTCTACCTCGTTCGCAAGGGCCGGGTCGCGCTCGAGATGCACACGCCGACGCAGGCCGTGATCATCGAGACCCTCGATCCCGGAGACATCGTGGGCTGGTCCTGGCTCTTCCCGCCGTACCGCTGGCACTACGACGTGCGCGCCATCGAGCCCGTGCGCGGGATCGTCTTCGACGGCGCCTGCCTGCGCGGGAAGCTCGAGGAGCGGAAGGAGCTCGGCTACGAGCTCATGCTCCGCTTCGCCCAGGTCATGAACGACCGCCTGCAGCACACGCGCTTCCGGCTGCTCGACGTCTATGGGACTGCCGTCGTCAGCTGAGGCCCCTGCGCCCGGGGCGATGACGCCGCTGCTCCACCGCGTGCTCTCGCGCACGCAGGAGACGAGGGACACGTGGACGCTCGAGCTCGAGCCGCTCGGGGAGGCCGTCCGGCCGCGCGCGGGCCAGTTCGACATGCTCTACGCGTTCGGGGTCGGGGAGGTCCCGATCTCGACGAGCGGCGAGCACGCCGGCCACGGGCCGCTCACGCACACGGTCCGCGACGTCGGCGCCGTGACGCACGCCCGCTGTGCGCTCGACGAAGGCGCGTTCGTCGGCGTGCGCGGCCCGTTCGGCAACGAGTGGCCGCTCGAGGCGGCCGCCGGGGGAGACCTCCTGCTCGTCGCGGGCGGGATCGGGCTCGCGCCGCTCCGGCCGGCGATCCGGCACGCCCTCGCCCATCGCGGCGACTACGGGCAGGTGTCGGTCCTGCTCGGCGCGCGGACGCCCGCCGAGCTGCTCTTCGTGCACGAGGTCGAGGAGTGGCGATCGCGCTTCGACGTGGAGGTGGACGTGACGGTGGACGCCGCCGCTCCCGGCTGGCACGGCCGGGTGGGCCTCGTCACGACGCTCATCCCGGGAGCGGTCTTCGACCCGGCGAAGACGAGCGCCTTCGTCTGCGGGCCCGAGATCATGATGACGTTCGTCGTGCGGGCGCTCGCCGAGCGGGGGCTCCCGCCCGAGCGGATCTGGCTCTCCATGGAGCGGAACATGCGCTGCGGTGTCGGCCACTGTGGCCACTGCCAGCTCGGCCCGACGCTGATCTGCCGCGACGGCCCCGTGTATCGGGCCGACGAGATGACGGGCCTGATGGAGGTGCGTGAGCTGTGAGTGCCGTGGCGACGAGGCCGAAGCTCGCGGTCTGGAAGTTCTCCTCCTGCGACGGCTGCCAGCTCTCGCTGCTCGACTGTGAGGACGAGCTCCTCGCGATCGCCGAGGGCGTGCAGATCGCCTACTTCCCCGAGGCCACGAGCGCCGAGGTGGAGGGGCCGTACGACGTCTCGCTCGTGGAGGGCTCCGTGACGACGCCGCACGACGCCGAGCGCATCCACGAGATCCGCGAGCAGTCCGGCCTCCTCGTGACGATCGGCGCCTGCGCCACGTCCGGGGGCATCCAGGCGCTCCGCAACTTCTCGGACGTGCGGGAGTGGATCCCGCTCGTCTACGCGACCCCCGAGTTCGTCTCGACCCTCGACACCTCCACCCCGATTGCGGACCACGTGCACGTGGACCTCGAGCTCCGCGGCTGCCCCATCTCGAAGGCGCAGCTCGTGGAGACCGTCAGCGCGCTCCTCGCGGGGCGCAGGCCGCGCATTCCCTCCACCAGCGTGTGCACCGAGTGCAAGGCACGCGGAACCCCGTGCGTCATGGTCGCGTTCGGCACGCCGTGCCTCGGCCCGGTCACGCAGGCCGGCTGCGGCGCGATCTGCCCTGCGTACGCGCGCGGCTGCTACGGCTGCTTCGGCCCCATGGAGTCGCCCAACGTGGAGTCGCTCGCGCGGCAGTGGCGCGAGCTGGGGGTGGACGAGGCGGGGATCGTCCGCGCGCTTCGTACCTACAACGCCAACGCACCGGCCTTCAGGGAGGCGAGCACCGCCGATGAGTGAGACGAGGGAGATCCGCACCGACTACCTCGCCCGCGTCGAGGGCGAGGGCGCGATGCTCGTGCGCATCCGCGACGGGGCGCTCGAGGAGGTGCAGTTCAAGATCTTCGAGCCGCCGAGGTTCTTCGAGGCCCTCCTGCGCGGCCGGCACTTCACCGAGGCCCCGGACATCACCGCACGCATCTGCGGGATCTGCCCCGTCGCCTACCAG
>CAZMUG010000120.1:3351-8338 GCA_964569165.1 uncultured Gaiellales bacterium | reverse complement strand
GCGGACGTCCAGGAAGAGCTCGCCCACGCGCAGCAGTTCGCGACCCGGATCAAGGAGCTCTACGGCGTCGTGCCCGGCTCGCTCGAGTTCAGGGCCGAGCAGGCGTTCCTGCAGCCGCCCGACGAGCAGACGGACCTCGTGCACGTCATCAAGGGTGTCATCGAGGCCGAGACCGGCGCGATCGAGCACTACAACCGGATCATCGAGGCGGCCGACGGCGTGGACTGGGTGACCCAGGACCTGGTCATCGGGATCCTCCGCGAGGAGGAGGGGCACCGGCGGCTCTTCGAAGGCTTCCTGCGCGAGTACGAGGCTGAGGGGTTGGCGTAGGTCGCCTACGCGCGCCGCTCGCGGCACTCGGCGGTCTCGCCCTCGCAGCAGCCCCATTTGAAGCGGCACCTGGCGCACTGCCAGGTGCCGTGCCGCCACTCCATCGCCGCCGCGCAGCGCGGGCAGGTCTCGACGGTCTCTCGGTGCGGCTCCCCGGCCATCCGCGCCCACCGTAGCCTGCGAAGAGGACGGCTACGATGACCCGCGCGGCGCCGTGGCCGAGAGGTTAGGCAGAGGCCTGCAAAGCCTCGTACAGCGGTTCGAGTCCGCTCGGCGCCTCTATCCGGCCTGCGCGCCGGGCACCCGGAGCTCGCTCGACTCCCTCCCCGGAGTCGTGCCGTCTTTCGGGTAGAGCCCATCCCGCGCGCCGCGCCGGCGTCGAGCTGCACGCAGTCCTCTCGCGTCTACGCTCGGCGTGTGAGCCCGTCCTCCAGGAAGGTCGCCGCCGCGCTGGTCCTCGTCGGGCTCGGGGTGTTCTGGATCGGAGTCGTCGCCGTCGCGGCCGCGAACCCCGGCTACTCGCACGGCCGCGACTACGTGAGCACGCTGGCGTCTCGAGGCGCCGAGCACGGCTGGGCCGGTGTGCTCGCCATCGCGGCCGCCGCCTGCGCGATGTTCCCCGTGGGAGCGCTCGTCCGACCGCTCTCGCGAGCTGCCGCTCTCGCGATCGCGCTGGCCGGGGCAGGGTTCCTCGTCGTCGCCTTCGCCAGGCTCCAGTGCTCCAAGGGGCCCGCGGGCTGCGGGCTCGGCGGTCGGTTCGCGATCTCGGGGGCGGCGGAGGTGACTCACTGGACCGCGACCACCGTCGGCACCGTCCTCCTGATCGCGGGCATCGTCCTCACCGGGGCGGCTCTCGTGCGTGCGGGGCAAACGGCCTCCGGGCTTGCCTCGATCGCGGCTGCGGCCGTGACCGCCGCTGCGTTCCTCGCGATGGGCGGCGACTCGCCCGGAGGCGTCCAGCGCGTGGGAATCGTCGTGGCGACCGGCTGGCTCGCGGCGGTTGCGCTCGTAGCCCTCGTGGGAAGAGAATGGCCGGAGCGGCCGTCTGGTGGGTAACGGCACAAGCGATCGGCAGTGACTACTCGGGTCGCACCGATCCAGGACGGAGGAGGTCACGATGACCGCACTCACGACAACCGCGAACCTCGTCGACCCGGTCACGCTGGACGAGGAGAGCCAGCTCACGGCGACGCTCGAGCGCACGGAGATCGAGGCGCTCCTCGCCGAGGGTCGTCGACAGCTCTGGTTCGAGCTCGGCGCGGAGGGGGAGGAGGATCCGTACCGCCTGACCGTCGAGCTCACCGACGACGACCTGCGGGCGCTCCTCGGAGGCTCGAGCGGCGACGAGATCCTGCTCGCGCTCGACGGGGAGGAGCTCGCGACCCTGCTCGAGGAGCCCGACGTCGAGGCGCACGGGCTGCGCGGGGCGCTCGCCGTCTCGATCGCGGTGGCGAGCACGGCGATCGCCGCTCCCGCGGGCATGGCCGCGACGTCGCCGGCGCTGAGCCCGGCCGCCTCTCAGCAGTCGGTCGGCGCAGCGGCGAGGACGCAGTCGGTCGGCGCTGCGGCGAGGACGCAGGCGGTGAGGCAGGTCGTCAGCCAGCAGCTGAGGCCCGGTGCGAAGTCGCAGCGGACGTCCCCGGCCAAGTTCAAGTCGCTGAGGATCCTTCGCGCGGGCGCCGTTCGCTAGCGTCCGCCCGGATGGGCGAGGTCTACACCACGGGGTCGTGGAGGCCCTTCGCGGGGCAGGAGGAGGCGTTCCTCGCGGAGTGGAAGGAGTTCATGGCGTGGGCGTGCTCGCTGCCGGGCGCCGGGCGGGCCATCCTCGCGCGCGACCTCCGGGACCCGGAGCGGTTCGTGAGCGTCGCCGCGTGGGACAGCCTCGACGCCGTGAGGGCGTGGAAGGGATCGCCCGAGTTCAAGCCGCGGATGTCGCGCGTGCAGGCGCACGTGGACGGGTTCGCGCCCACCGAGCTCGACGTCGTCGCCGTGGTCGGCGAGTAGTCAGCGCCTCGCGACCGGCCCCAGCGGCAGCAGCACCCTTCCGTAGACGTCGTTCCAGATCTGCGCCGTCGCGGTGTAGACGGCGACGAGCGCGGTCAGGATCCCCTCCCAGCCCGCGATCTTCAGGATCGTGTCGCTGCCGGTCCAGTCCGCGATCGCGAGGAGGACGAAGAGCGTGGCCAGGCTCGCGAAGACGAGCTGCAGCGCCCGCGTCGTGCGGAGCGAGCCGACGAACATGATTGCGGTGAACACGCCCCAGGAGAAGAGGTACCAGCCCATGGCGCGCGAGCTCGGCTCGT
Organism: uncultured Gaiellales bacterium; assembly: GCA_964569165.1. Classification (GTDB taxonomy): domain Bacteria; phylum Actinomycetota; class Thermoleophilia; order Gaiellales; family Gaiellaceae; genus GMQP-bins7. Next base: position 5,705 of record CAZMUG010000120.1, on the reverse strand, counting down.
CGCCGAGGCCGTGGTCGGGGAAGATGACGAGCGCGACGAGCGACAGCCAGAAGAGCCCGTAGGACGTGAACGCGGTCGCGCCGAACTCGTTGCCCTTGCGGAAGTCGATCAGCCCGGCGATGACCTGGGCGAGCCCGCCGTAGAAGATCCCCATCGCGAGGATCATCGAGCTGAGCTCGATGTAGCCGGCGTTGTGGATGTTGAGGAGGAGCGTCGTCAGGCCGAAGCCCATGAGGCCGAGCGGAGCGGGATTCGCGGTCGAGTCGTGGACGAAGACCTCGGGCGGCTCCGCCGCGTAGCCGAGCTGCAGGTTGGGTTCGATCAGCTGCTGTGCCATAGGGACACGCTCGCAGCGGCGCGGCGCGGGGGCATCCGTGAGAACGCTGACACCCCGTCAGCGGGGCCACGGATCGCCGGCCGGCCGGCTCGCTAGGCGCCGAACCAGCGGGCGAGCCGGTCGCTCTCGAAGGCCCGCTTCTCGGCGGACCGCTCGGGGCCCGGCTCGACGAACGTGATGTCCGGCGCGGGCTCCGCGAAGAACTTCACGTCCATCCGGGCCGCGATCTCGGCGCCCAGCTCGACGTAGCAGAAGGCCTCGCCCAGGAACGGCGCCGGCTCCGCGCTCCCGCGCACGCCGGCGGCGATCGCCGCGGCGACACGCATCCCTTCGAGCTCGGCCATGATCCCGGCCTTCGGGAGCGGGAGGCCGGTGGAGAGCATGATCGCGGTCACGTCGCCGACCGCGTACACGCCCTCGTGCGCCGTCCGGAGCGTCCCGCGCTCGACCGGGATCCAGCCACTCTCCGCGGTCAGCCCGCTCTCGCTCACCACGTCCGGCGCTCGGTGCGGCGGCACGGCGAGCAGGAGGTCGAACGGCAGCTCGCCGTCCTCGAGCACGACCCTGCCGGCCTCGACACGCCCGATCTTCACGCCCGTTCGGAAGGCGATGCCACGCTCGTCGAGCCGCTCGGCCATCCAGTCCGAGCCCTCGATGCCCGCGTTCGGCATGAGGATCGGCTGGACGGTCGCGACGGAGAGCTCCGTCTGCTCGCGAAGGCCGCGGGAGCCGAGGTTCTCGTGGATGTGCATGACGCACTCGTACGGGGCGGGAGGGCAGGGGTAGGGCGCGCCGGCGATGAGCATGACGATGCGCCCTCCCCGGAGCTCCGCGAGCGCGTGCGCCGCGCCGGGAACGCCGGCGGTGGACCAGATGTCGTGCCCGTGCTCCGCGAGCCCGGGGACGAGGTCGGGACGGGGCACCGCTCCGAGCGCCACGACGAGGTAGTCGGCGTCGAGCGCCTCGCCGCCGACCGTCGCGGCGCGGCCGGCGACGTCGATGGACTCGACCTCGCCGCGGACGACGCGGACGCCGTGCGCCGAGAGCCCCTCGCGCGACCGGCTGCCCTCGGCGATCGTCGCGTGGCCGACGAGCTCCCACAGCTTCCGGAGGCCCATCGAGAACCGATCCGCGCGGTCGACGAGGACGACCTCGTGCTCGTCCCCGAGGAGCCGCTTCAGCTCGGTGGCGACCGTGATGCCGCCGAAGCCGCCGCCGAGGACCAGGGTCCGCTCCATGCTCGCCATCCTACGAGTGCCCGAAGCGCACGTCGGGGAGGATGCGGTCGAGCCAGCGGGGCTGCGCCCATGCGGCCCGTCCGAGCAGCCGCAGCAGCACGGGCATGAGGACCAGGCGGATCAGCATCGCGTCGAGCAGCACCGCGACACCCAGGATCACGCCCATCTCCTTCGGCGGCAGCGGCCCGGAGAGCGCGAAGGTGAAGAAGACGGCGATCATCACGCCCGCGGCCGCGAAGATCACGCGGCCCGAGTGCGCGACGCCGCCGACCATGGCCTCGTGCGGGTCGCCCGAGCGGTCGTAGTGCTCCTTCGCGGACGAGAGCAGGAACACCGTGTAGTCCATCGCGATCGCGAAGACCATCGCGAAGAAGAACACCGGGCCCCAGGCGTTCAGGAAGCCCTGGGACTCGAACCCGAGCACCGACTCGAGCCGCCCGTCCTGGAAGATCAGCTTCGCGACCCCGAACGCCGCCGCGGTCGCGAGCAGGTTCGTGGCCACGCCGACCGCCGCGATCACCGGAGCCTGCAGCGCCACGAGGAGCAGCAGGAACCCGAGCGCGAGCACGACTCCGAAGACGAGCAGCGTCCGGCTCGAGAGCGCCTCCTCGAGGTCGTGGTTCTCGGCCGCGGCGCCCCCGACGAGCGCGCCGGCGGGGAGCGCGTCCCGCAGCCGGTCGATGGTGGCGCCGACCTCCGGGTCGGACGGGTCGGCGGCGGGGACGGCGAGGACGAGCGCCGTCGCTCCCGACGTCGTCGCGGGCGTGACGTTCACGATG
>CAZMUG010000120.1:0-3341 GCA_964569165.1 uncultured Gaiellales bacterium | reverse complement strand
ACGCCGAGCGTCGAGCTCGCAATGCCTGGATCGGTCCTGAGCACCTGAGCGGTCTCTTCTCCCTGCATCCCGGGCACCACGACCTGGAGCGTCCCCGGTGCGCCGGGGCCGAACGCCTCCTGCACCTGCGAGTACCCGACCCGCGAGCCGTCGGACTCGGGCACGACCTTGATCGAGGGCATGCCCGTCTCGAGCCCGAGCACGGGGAGCGCGAGCACCACCAGGATCGCCGTGGCGGCGAGGCCGTACGTCCAGGGCCGGCGGGCGAGCCGCTCGGCCCAGCGTGCGAAGGCGGGCGAGCGGTGCTCGCCGGCGTGCACCCACGGCAGTGCGAGCCGGTCCACGCGGTCGCCGAGCCAGGCGAGGACGGCCGGGAGGAGCGTGAGCGCGGCGAGGAGCACGAACGCGACCGAGAGCATGATCCCGAGCGCCATCGAGCGGAACGCCGGGCTCGGGACGAGCATCACCGCGGAGAGCGAGATGAGGACGGTGACGCCCGAGAAGAGCACCGCCTTGCCGGCGGTGTCCATCGTGACCGCGACGGCCTCGCGCGTGGAGACGTCCGACCCGAAGTGGGCGCCGCGGAAGCGCGCCACGATGAAGAGCGCGTAGTCGATCCCGAGGGCGAGCGCGAACATGAGCGCGAAGTTCATCGCCCAGATGGAGACGTCGAACACCTGCGTCACGAGGAACAGGCTGCCGGCGGCCGAGACGAGGCCGAGGATCGTGAGCAGGAGCGGCAGCCCCGCGGCCACGAGCGACCCGAAGGCGAGCACGAGGATGGCCAGCGTCACGGGCCAGGAGATGAGCTCCGACGTCATCATCGCCTGCTTGTTCGCCTCGTTGAAGTCGGACCACATGCCGGGGGCACCCGTCAGGCTCGCGGTGACGCCGGTGCCTGCGGCCTCCGCGATGTCGCCCTTCAGCTCGCCGGCCGCCTGCACCATCTCGGTCGGGCTCGCGGCCGCGCCGCCCTGGACGATCGCGGTGCGCCCGTCCTCCGACAGCTGCGGCTCGGACACGGACGCGATGCGCGAGTCCTCGCCCAGGATCGCCCTCACGCGCTCGATCGTGGGCGTGAGATCGCCCTCGCCCGTGACGACGACCATGAGCGCGTACGCGCCCTGCCCGCCGAAGGAGGCGTCGATCTGCTCGCGCGCGGCGACCGACTCCGAGCCCGCCGCCTCCCAGCCCGCGCCGGAGAGCGCGTGCTCGGCACGGGGGGCGAAGACGCCGAGCCCGACCGCGAGGACGGCCCAGGCGACGACGACGAGGCGGACGTGGCCGGCCGTCCACGCCCCGAGCCGCCCGATGGGGCCGACGGCCGGTATCACGCGCTCTCCCGTGCCACGCACGGCACGCGCGAGAGCACGATCGAGGCCGGGCACGCCCCGACGGCGACGTACAGCCACTGGTTGAGGCCGACGACGGCGGCGAGCAGGAGGAACCACGGGCTCGCGAACGCGGTGAGGGCCGCGGCGAGCAGCGTCATCGTCCCCGCGAGCGCGAAGAGGACGCGATGGAGGGAGAGGCGGTTGCAGCTCATCGGGAGGCTCCCGCGAGCAGCTCGTCGAGCTCGGCGGCCCGGCGGCGAAGCCCGCCGCAGACCGTCTCGCAGATCTCGAACACGGACTCGTCCGCGATCGCGTAGAGGACGTGGACGCCGTCCCGGCGCCGGCTGACGACGCCCTCGGAGTGGAGCACGCCGAGGTGCTTCGAGACGTTCTGCTGGGTCGTGCCGAGCGCGTCCGTGAGCTCCTGGACGGACGCCTCGCCGTCGCGGAGACGGTCGAGGAGGCGGATTCGCATCGGCTCCCCGAGAACCCGGAAGCGCTGCGCGATCCGGTCGACGAGGGCGTGCGGAAGGGGGTGGACGAGCGTCATGTCGGATCTGTGGCTCCCTTCGGAAAGTACAAATCTACAACTGAGTAGTTGTCTTATACCAGCCACCCGGGCGAAGGCGCAAATCGGTAGGTTCCGGGCGCCATGACGGCCGTTCGCATCGACGGGAAGGCGCTCGCGCTCGAGGTCCGCGCCGAGGTCGCCGAGGATGTGAGGGCCTGGGGCCGGCCCGTCTGCCTGGCGACGATCCTCGTCGGCGACGACCCCGCCTCGCACGTCTACGTGGGCTCGAAGCACAAGGCGTCGCACGAGGCGGGGATCGACTCCCGCGACCACCGCTTCCCCGAGGACACGGAGGAGCAGGCCGTGCTCGACCTCATCGCCGAGCTGAACGCCGACGACGCCGTGGACGGGATCCTCGTGCAGCTCCCGCTCCCGGCGCACATGGACGAGCCGAAGGTGCTCCGGGCCGTGGACCCCGACAAGGACGTGGACGGGTTCCACATCCTGAACGCGGGACGGCTGTACCTCGGCGAGCCCTTCCTCGTGCCCGCGACGCCCTCGGGCGTCATGGTGATGCTGGAGCGGCACGGCGTCGAGCTGAAGGGCAAGGAGGCCGTGGTGATCGGCCGCAGCGAGATCGTCGGCAAGCCGATGGCGATGCTCCTCCTCGCCGAGCACGCGACGGTGACGATCTGTCACTCGCGGACGGAAGATCTCGCCGCGCACACGCGGCGCGCCGACGTCCTGGTCGCCGCGGTCGGGCGCCCGGGGATGGTCACGCCGGACATGGTGAAGCCCGGGGCGACCGTGATCGACGTTGGCGTGAACCGCACCGAGGCAGGCCTCGTCGGCGACGTGGACCCCGGCGTGTTCGAGGTCGCCGGGCTGATGACGCCGGTGCCGGGAGGGGTCGGGCCGATGACGATCGCGATGCTTCTGCGCAACACGTTGACGGCTGCACGGCACCGTCGCTCGCAGGTTGCGGCGCCCGGCGCCTAGTCGCTACCGTTCCGCCGTTCAAAGTCAACGGCTGCGGCGCTCTGCCGGTGTCGCGGCCACTCTGTAGGAGGACGTACGTGGAGCAGGGCACCGTCAAGTGGTTTTCGAACGAGAAGGGCTACGGGTTCATCGAGCGCGAGGGTGGGGACGACGTCTTCGTCCACTTCACCGCGATCGAGATGGACGGCTTCAAGACCCTCACCGAGGGCCAGCGCGTGCAGTTCGAGGTCGTCCAGGGGCCCAAGGGTGCCCAGGCCGCGAACGTGACCGCACCCGCGAGCTGAGCGGAGGCGTACCAGGCCGGCCGAGGGCCCCGGACGGGGGCCGCGGCCGTTGTGGGGGCTGTACTGCCCGGGGGGAAGCACCCCCCCCGGCCCACCCCAAGGCGAGGCCGATGGGATGCTGTTGGGGATGCTCGCGATTGGCCTTGAACTTGTAGGCGGTCACGGCGCCCGCGCCCATCCCGCCCACGTAGGACAGGGCCGAAACCGCCTTGC
>CAZMUG010000119.1:0-8379 GCA_964569165.1 uncultured Gaiellales bacterium | reverse complement strand
GATCGTGATCGCCCTCCTTCGCAGCCTCGTCACCACGGTGGACGGGCTCCTCCGGCGCGCCCTGGGGCACCGTGATCTCGTGGGCCGTCTGAAGCGCCAGTGGCGGAATCGCCTGTCACGCGGGACGTGACATGAGAACGGCGTTGCTAGCTGGCGCGGCCGTTGCCTTCCTCGTGCTCGTCGCGCTCGGAGCGAGCGCCGCGCTCGACGCGCCGTCCCGGAGCGCGGAGACGGCGATCCTGATCGACGCCCGCCGCGAGGACGTCTGGAACACGCTGATGGACTTCGGGTCCTATCCCGACTGGAACCCGTACATGCGAGTACGCGGCCGGGCGGGCCCGGGCGAGACGCTGGAGGTCCGCCTCGACCCACCCGCGGGAGACGACGAGGAGGTCTCCGCGGAGGTGTTCGTCTACAGGCCGCCGCGGAAGCTCAGGTGGCAGGGCCGGCTCCTCGTGCCGGGCCTGCGCGACCTCGAATACGAGGTGATCGTGGCCCCCGCGAGCCGTCGCCGCACGCTGGTCGTGCAGCGAGCCCGCCACGAGGGACTGCTTGCCGTGTTCGTCGACGTCGGATCCGTGCGCAGCGGGCTCGAGGGGATGGGAAGCGCGCTGAAACGGCGGATGGAGGCAGAACGGTGACCGGCGTCCTGCCTCAGCCGGCGAGCCCTTCGGAGCGGCGACGGACAGGTCCCTGCGTCGAAGTCGCGCGCGGGTTCGAGAGCGTCGCGAACCTCGAGTCGCAGTGGCGGGGCTTCCGCGCGGAGGCTCTGACGGCGAACTACGACCACTTCCACACGGTTCTCGCATCCGAGCCGTCCATGCTCGAGCCGGTGGTCCTGACCGTGTTTCGCAACGACACGCCCGAAGCGATGATCGTCGCGCGCCTCGAGGACGCCGCGCTCGCCTTCAAGCTCGGATACCGGACGCTGTACCGCCCCACCGTTCGCTCGTACACGGTCGTGTACCGCGGTTTCCTCGGCACGATCGACGACGAGGTGGGCGCGCTGGTGGTCGACGAGCTGACGCGCACACTCGAGCGCGGAGACGTCGAGGCGATCGTCTTCCGGAGGCTGCACGTGGACCATCCACTGTTTCGCGCCGCAACCCAACGGCCGCGGTTTCTCGTTCGCCAGCACTACACGCGCGTCGCTCCCTGCTGGGAGCGCTCGCTGCCCTCGACGTTCGACGACTTCCTCGCGTCGCTCTCGAAGTCGACCCGTACCGGCGTCAGGCGGTACGCGAAGAAGCTCGAGAAGGACTTCTCGGGTCGCCTCGAGACGCGGAAGCTCTCGCGCCCGTCCGATCTGGACACCTACTTCCGCGACGCGGACCTCGTCGCCTCGAAGACGTATCAGCGCGGGCTCGGTGTCGGCGTGCGGGACGACCCGGCACAGCGGCTACGCGCTCGGCTCGCGGCCGAGCGCGGCTGGTTCCGCGCCTACCTCGTCTACGTCGACGACGAGCCCGTCGCGTTCTGCGGCGGCGAGCTGTACGAGGGGCGGTTCTACTACGGGATTCCCGGCTTCGACCCGGAGTTCCGCGAGCACAGAGTCGGCCAGTACGCACTCATGAAGATGATCGAGGACCTGTGCGAGGACGACGAGGCGCACGTCCTCGACTTCGGTCCGGGTGACGCCGAGTACAAGCGGCGCTTCGGAGATCACGCTCGGCGGGAAGCGGACGTGCACCTCTTCGCCCCGCACGTCCGCCCGATCGGGGTAAACCTCGCCCGAACGGCGATCCTCCGCTCGAACGACGCCCTGGCCGCGACCGCGAGGTCGCTCCGGGTCTTCGGCAGGCTCAAGCAGGGTTGGCGCCGTCGGGCGGCGCAGTCCTCCTGACGGGCCGAACGCGCGCTACAGGTACCCGAAGCGGGAGAGCCCGACGCCGGCGATCTCCTCGAGCGCCCGGATGGTCGCCGGCGACTCCGACATCCACCGTCCGAGCGTGCCGGGAGGAGAGACCTCGGCGCGCCCGACCTCCTCCGCCTCACCGTTCAGCCCGAAGAAGTCGTACAGGCGCCGGGCGGTCCCGGCGGGGTCGGAGCAGAGATCCTCGAACCGGAGGCGCAGATAGCGGTCCCCGAGGACGTTCTCACCGTAGTCCGCGGCGCGCACGTTGACGGCGTTCCAGAGCGCGATCGACCGCAGCGGCTTCTTCAGCTTCTCGGCGGAGGGCTCGAGAGCTGCGTCCCCGTGCTTGATCAGCTGGTTCTGATTGTCCGAGAACGCCATGTCTCGCCCGTCCCGCATGAAGTGGACGAACCGGAACGCGGGCATGGCCGCGTCGTAGAACGGAAGCAGGTAGATGCTCCGCGGCTCCTTCCACCCCCATCGCGCGCCATCGGGAAGACCTGCACAGTGTCGCCGGACTACCTCCTCGAGGTCAGCCGCCATCGTCGCACCCGTCTCCGCGTCGACGGCCCCGTCACTTCGCAGCCACCCGTCGATCCAGCGGTCGGAGAACTCGCCGAACTCGACCGCGTCCTCGTGCAGGTTGAGGTTGGTCCCCACGAACAGCCCGCCGGCGCGAGCGATCCGGGCGAGAACGCGCGTTCCCGACCCTCCCGTTGCGCCGATGACGCCAGGGCCCGTCGAACGCAACGCCCCCGGCAGCGCGAGCGGCAGTCCCTCGGTCCGCGACGCCGCCACGGGGAGCATCGTATCCGAGGCCTCTACTGCTTCACCGGAGAAGGGCGCACGACACGCACGAGCCGCCGGAACTCGACGCGTGCCTTCGGCTCGAGCGACACGAGCACCGCCAGCGCGAGCCCGGTCGCGACCACGCCGGCGAGGCCGAGCGCGAGGACGGGCGGCACGCCGTCGAGCAGCCCGGACGCGGTCAGGAGGCCGACCCCGAGCGCCGCCAGCGCGCCGGCGCCGAGAGGCGCGGGCAGCCACGGGAGAAAGCTCCGGGGCGGGATGCGCGCCACCCTGGCGATGATCAGCAGGTTCAGCGGGACCACGATCGCAAGCGCAACGGCCGCACGGGCACCGGACATTCCGATCAGCTGGGTCTCCTCCGACGAGCCCTCGAGGGCGAGGCCGACCGACACCACGGTGACGATGCTCACGCCTGCGAGGAACCAGAGCATCAGCGCCCGGAAGAAGGGACGCGCGACCGCGAAGAGCAGGGGGCCGGTGAAGTGCACGAGGCCCTTGACGATGCCGACCACGCAGAGCAGCTTCAGGGCGTCGGCGCCGATCTCCCACTCGGGCCCGACGACGGCCATGACGTAGTCGGAGCACGCCGCGAGGACGAGCAGCGCGGGAAGCGTCGTGAGCAGCGCGATCCGGATGAAGGTCGCGACGGTCCTTCGCAGGGCCTCCTGGTCACGCTGAAGCAGCGAGAGGTGGGGCAACGAGACCATGCCGACCGGCCGCATGGTCAGCTCGAGGATCGAGTCGACGAATCGATCGGCCAGCCGGTAGATCCCGACCACGGACGGCCCGAAGAAGAGCCCCATGAGGAGCGTGTCCCCCCTCCTGTTCACGAAACCGCCGACGTTCGCGAGGTACACGCCGCTCGTGAAGCCGACGAGATCCCGGGCATGGCTCCACGAGAACCTCAGACCGGGCCTCCAGTCGCTCACGGCCCAGAGCAGGGCGAGGGAGGTGAAGCCCGCCACGAGCTGCTGCGCGACGAGCGACCAGACGCCGGCGCCCGCGAGTGCGAGAACGAGCCCGGTGACTCCGCCGACGAGCGCGGCGACGTTCGCACGGACCGCGAGCTTCCGGAACTGGAGAAGGCGCTGGAGGTGTGCCTGCTGGACGATGGTCAGCCCCGAGACCACGACGAGCGCGGACATCACGCGGATCACGTCGGCGAGCTCCGGGACGTCGTTCACGCTCGCCCACCAGCCTGCGAGCGCGAAGCTCGCGCCTGCGAGAAACAGGCACCACGCGAGGTTCACCCAGAACGCCGAGTCGAGGTGCGCGCGGTCGAGGTGCTCGCGCTGCACGATCGTCGTCAGGAACCCCTGCTCGAGCAGGAGGTCGACCACCGCGAGGTACACGAGTGCCATCGCGACGATCCCGAACGCCTCGGGGCCGAGGATGGCCGCGAGGACGACCGTGAAGAGCAGGGAGATCGCCCGCTCTCCCCAGCTGAGCGCCACCGCCCACTGCAGGGACCCACGGATGGACGTGTCACGGCTCATCGGAGTACGTGCTTGACCGGGCCAGGGCCGGCGAGGCGCAGGGTGACGGCGCCGTGCCGGGTGCGGTCAGCGGCCGGCAGCGACGACGTCACCGCCCTCCGGCTCGGCGGAGCCGGCCTCCTCCCCGCGCGCGTAATCCTCCCGCCGGCGGACGATCCGGGCGGGGACGCCGACGGCGATCGAGCCCGGCGGAAGCGAGCGGGCCACGACCGAGCCCGCGCTGACCACGCAGCCGTCGCCGATGTGCACGCCGGCCCCTACGAACACGCGGGCGCCGAGCCACACGTCGTTCCCGATCTCGACGTCCCGCTCGTTCCGCTCCTGGTACGCGATGGGCTGGTCCGGTCGGAGCCCGTAGTCGGACGCGGAGACGAACACTTCCGGGCCCAGGCGGCAGTGCTCGCCGATCGAGATCCTCCCGTGCGAGTCGCCAGCCCACAGGTACGCGCGCTCACCCACGTGGGTGCCCTTCCCGATCGAGATGCGCTCTCCGTTCCGGATCGAGACGTTCGGTGCGATGCGGGCTCCGTCGGCGAGCGCGACCCTGCGTCTCGGCCTGACGTGGGAGTAGCTGTAGAAGTGCAGGAGCCGGAAGGGATGCAGGTACGTGCCGGGATCCAGTGCCGTCGCGAGCACGCGGCCGACCCGCGAGCCGTTCACGGCCGGTCCTCCCGCCGCCGGCGGGCCGGTGCACGGAGGGCGGCGCCGGCGCGGTCAGGCATCGCGGCCCACGTCCCTCCAGGCCACGAGCTCGAGGCCGGCCTCGCCCGCGAGGGCCGCGAACGCGGCGAGCGTCCTGCGCTCGCTGTCCCGCCACCCGTCGAACCCCGGATGGACTCCGACCTCGAGGGTGTTTCCGCGCAGGCGCCCGAGGGCCGCGAGGAGCGGACGATCCCAGCCGACGTCACCGGTGCTCGTGGGCATGTAGAGATGATCCGTCGTGACGAACGACCGGGCGAGCCGCCGCTGCCACCTCGGCCCGAGCCAGTACGTCGGGCTCGTGAGCGGCCGGCTCAGGTAGACGTCCTGGACCGCGCGCACCCTCCGAATGCCGAACGCCGGCAGGACGCGGACGAGCGCCTTCCTGAAGGACGGGAGCTTGTGCAGGTGGCGATGCGAGTCCACATGCGTGACGTCGATCCCCTCCGCGGCGATCGCCTCGATCTGCAGGGTGAGCTCGCGCTCGATCTGCGCCACGGGCAGCGCACCGAGCAGCGACCGGAGGCGCAGCTCCCGCGTCGATCTGAAGCGGGCGTCCGAGTCCACCAGCGCCGGAATGTCCCCGGGCGGCGAGAGCGGCCGCTCGGACTCGTCCCCGACGAAGGTCAGATGGACCCCGAAGTCCAGCTCGGGATGCGCACGGGCGTAGTCGATCGCCGCAGGCGTCGCCGGCATGCGCGGCATGATCGACGCGCTGGTCAGAAGACCCGCCTCGAAGCACTCGATGGTCGCCCGCACGGTGTCGTCGGACGCACCGAAGTCGTCCGCATGCAGGATCACGCGCATCTCTCGCGGGCACCGGAATGCCTAGGTCCCGGTGACGACCACGACTCGGCTCACGACCGGGGCGAAGCCGGGCTCGAGCGCGCTGCTTCTCAGGACGACGCGCATGCGCGTGCGACCCTTGGCGACCTTGCGGGAGAAGGCAGCCCTCCCGCTCCGCGAGACGCGGCCAGAAGCCTCACGGGCCCATGTCTTCCGCTCCGCGTCCCACTCCTGGAGCTCGGCTCTCGACGCGACGCCGGCGGGAGTGACGACGGCCGTCACGAGCGCTCTCCCGCCCGCGCGAACACGGTGTGGCCGAGCCGTCACCCGGAGGAGCGGCAGGACCTCGAGATCGGCGAGCCCCGACGAGACCTGGCCCGCCGCGACGAGCGCCCGCAGGCGTCCACCCACGACTGCCTTGATCCGGCCCGCGTAGGCGCCGGTGTCGGACGCGGTGAGGGACAGGACGTCCGTCCAGTCGCCGCTCGAGCCTGCCTGGCGCACCTGCACGACGACGGGCGTGCCCGGATAGCTGGAGCGGCCCGAGATCGTGACGTTCCTGCCGAAGACCGCAGTCCGCGGGCGCACCGCGAGCGACACCCGCCCGCTCGCCTCGAGCTCGACGACGCCGAAGGTCGTCGGGCGCGTCCCGGTCTGGGAGAAGCTGTACCGGCCGGCTCTCCCGTCGAAGCGGTGCTGGAAGGTGCCTCCGGGAGGAATCGCGCCGCTCTCGAACGGTGCTCGTGGCGACGTCACCGCGCGTTCCACCGTGTCGACGTTCGTGAACACGACCGTGTCGCCCCACTCGACCGTGACCGTGGCCGGTTCGGGCCCCTTCGCCGTGAGCGAAACGTTCACGGCCCCGGCCAGCGAGATACCGGCGGCGAATAGCGCGCCGCAGGCGAGTGCCGCGAGAAGTCGTCCCACCCTCATCCCCATCTCTTTATAGGCTGTGTCGTCGTCAGTGTCCACTCCGCGGCTCACCGTGATCGGTCTCGACGCTGCGACGTTCAGCGTCATCGACCCTCTCCTGGAGGCGGGGGACCTTCCGAACATTCGCAGACTGCGCGAGACGGGCGCAAGTGGCGTTCTCCGCTCCGTCACGCACCCCTTGACGCCCCACGCCTGGTCGACCATGACCACGGGCGTCAATGCCGGGCGCCACGGCATCTGGGACTTCACGGAACGGGCGGACGGCGGCTACCGGCTGCGCATCGTCAACGGCAGCTATCGACGTGCGCCGGCTATCTGGGACCGGCTCTCCGGAACCGGCGTGCGGTCGGGGCTCGTCAGCATCCCGTTCACGTGGCCCGCCCCCCAGGTCGACGGCTGCGCGCTCTCGGGCTTCGACGCCGCCGACCGCGACGAAGGGTTCGCTCACCCGGCGACGCTGCTCGCCGAGATCCGTGAGCGCTTCGGAGCGCTCGTCCTCGACCATCGCTTTCCGATCGGCCAGAACGGCAGCGTGGACCTCGACCTCGTGCGGCGCGCAGCAGAGCAGAAGGTCGAGATCGCACGCTGGCTCGTCGACCGCTTCGAGCTCGATCTCCTCTTCGTCGTCTTCATGGCCGCGGACCACGTCCACCACCTCTGCTGGGACGAGTGGGAGCGGCGCGGGGCCGAGAGCCGCGTCGCAGACGTCTACCGGATCCTCGACGAGGCGGCTGGAGCGCTTGCGGAGGGCGCCGGCCCAGACGGGGACGTGCTCGTCGTCTCGGACCACGGCGGCGGTGATCTCGAGGGGGTCGTCAACCTGAACGCCTTCCTCGAGAGCCGCGGCCTGCTCGCCTACCGAGGTGGCGGCGCCGCGCTCGGACGTCGCGCTGCACGACGGCTGTTCGACTTCCGGCGAATCGCGCCGCAGGGCATCCGGACGCGGGTGAAGCGCGCGCTCCCGGCGTTGCGCGAGCGAGCGTACGAGGCGACGACGTACACCGTGGTGGACTGGCCGCGCACCCGCGCCTTCGCGTACGGGACGTTCGGGAACGTCGTGATCAACCTCAGGGGGCGTGAGTCCGAGGGGATCGTGGACCCGGACGACTACCTGGCCGTCCGGGACGAGGTGGCCGACGCCCTGCTCGGGCTTCGGGGGCCGAACGGCGAGCAGATCGTCAGAACGGTGCACCGTCGGGAGGAGCTGTTCTACGGGCCGGAGATCGAGAAGGTGCCCGACCTCATCGTCGAGTTCGACGACTACGCGTGGCTCGGGAAGGGCAACCTCCAGAGCCGTGGTCACTCTCTCTGGGACAGGATCGAGATCGAGCCCGGAAGCGCGCACTCGTACGTCGGCAGCCACAGGGCCGAGGGGATTCTCATCCTCAGCGGCCCGTCGGCGGCGAGGGGGCGCACGGTGAAGGCCGGCATCGCCGACGTCGCCCCCACGATCCTGTACCTGCTGGGGCGGCCCGTGCCGGGAGACCTCGACGGGCGACTGCTCGAAGAGGCGCTCGACTCCGATCTCCTCGAGCGGCGTCCACCGGAGCTCGCCATCGGGGAGGACGAGGTGCTGGAGCCGGTCGCAGAGGGATACTCGCCCGAGGACGAGCGGCTCCAGGAAGAGCGACTTCGAGCGCTGGGATACCTCGAGTAGCGCCGCGACGGCGTCGCTGACGCGCGCGAGTGACGTGCCGGGGGGCCCCCGGGGCCCCCGCACGGCACGGGTCAGGGCCGGAACCAGGTATCGGTCGCCGGGGGGGCGGGGGGGACACCCCGGTCGGAGTAAGCGGGGGGGAC
>CAZMUG010000118.1:0-8481 GCA_964569165.1 uncultured Gaiellales bacterium | reverse complement strand
GCCGTCTCCGGCCACGCGACCGCCGACCACCAGACGCTGAACGCGCGCCATTTCGAGCGCGGCGGCGGCGCCGTGGTCGTCGACCAGTCCGAGCTCGGGCGCGTGCCTGCGCTCGCCGAGGAGCTCCTCGGCGACGCCGTCCGGCTCGCGCGCATGCGCGAGTCGATGCTCGCGCTCGCCAGGCCGGACGCCGCGGACGAGATCGCCGACGAGCTGATCCGGCTGGCGGAAGGACGGCGCGACCGTGGCTAGCGGCACGCCCCTCCCGCTCGCGGGACGCTCGCTCTACTTCGTCGGCATCGGCGGGGCCGGTCTCTCCGCCTACGCCAACTTCGCGCGGGGGTGGGGGGCGGAGGTCCGGGGCTGGGATGCCCGCGAGACGATCTTCGTCGACGCCCTTCAGGGTGTCGACATCGAGCTTGGAGGCGAGCCGTCTCCTCCGGAGGGCTTCGAGGTCGTGGTCTCGACGGCCCACACCGGGCGCATCGAGGGTCGCCCGCGCGCCGAGCTCCTCGCCGAGCTCGTCGCACTCCGGCGCGCGATCGTCGTCGGGGGCGCCCACGGGAAGACGACGACGGCTGCCATGATCGCGTTCGTCCTCCGCGAGCTCGGGCTCGATCCGGCCTGGATCGTCGGCGGCGTGGTTCCGCAGCTCGGCGGGAACGCGGGGACCGGCCAGGGCTGGCTGGTCGTCGAGGGGGACGAGTCCGATCGCTCGATCGGGCTGCTCAGGCCCGAGATCGCCGTCGTGACGAACGTCGAGCTCGACCACCATGCCGCGTTCGCGTCCGAGGCGGAGCTCGCAGCGTTCTTCGAGGACTGGCTGCGAGGCGTGCCACAGGTCGTCCGCGGCTCCGAGCTCGAGCCCGTTGGGCTCGAGCTCGCCGTGCCCGGGGAGCACAACCGCCGGAATGCCGCTGCGGCGCTCGCCGCGCTCGAGCTCGCGGGCGTCCCGCGTGCCGAGGCGGAGGCGGCGATCGTCCGGTTCTCGGGCGTCGGGCGCCGGTTCGAGCTCGTAGGAGAGCGCGGTGGGGTGCGCGTGATCGACGACTACGGCCACAACCCCACCGAGATCGCGGCCACCCTCGCGACCGCCCGGGAGGTGACCGGGCGCCGGCTGATCGCCGTCTACCAGCCGCACGTCTACGAGCGCACGCGCCAGCTCCACCTCGAGCTCGGGGCCGCGCTCGGGCTCGCCGACGCGGCGATCGTGACCGACGTCATCGGCGGGCGGGACGCGCCGGTCGCCGGCGTCACGGGCAGGCTCGTCCTCGACGCGGTGCCCGCCGGCGTCCGCCGGGGGTGGGCGCCGACTCTCGACGATGCGGCCGCGCTGGCGCTCTCGTGGGCGCGGGCCGGAGACGTGGTCGTGACCCTCGGCGTCGGCGAGCCATGGCGGATCGCGCGGGCAGTCAGCGAAGGGCTCGCCGAGTGACGGCGAGCGTCGAGCACGGAGCTCCCCTCGCCCGCCTGACGACGATCGGCACGGGAGGGCCCGCGCATTCGCTGGCGCGTCCCCGCACGGTCGCCGAGCTTCGCGACGCCCTGCGTCTCGCACGGGACGAGGGGCTGGACGTGTTCGTCGTCGGTCTCGGCTCGAACGTCCTGGCGGCCGACAGCGGCGTGGACGCGCTCGTCGTCCGGCTCGAGGGCGAGCTGGCCGTCGCGGAGGCGCGTGGCACCGTCCTGCACGCCGGGGGCGGCGCTACGAACGCCGTCTGCCTCCATCGCGCCCGCGCTGCCGGCCTCGGCGGGCTCGAGTTCGCGTGCGCGATCCCCGGGACGGCCGGCGGCGGCGTCGCCATGAACGCGGGTGCGTACGGGCGTGACTGGTCGAACGTGCTCGTCCGCGCGCTCGTCGTCACCGTGGAGGGTGAGGAGTGGCTGGCACCGGCCGAGCTCGGCCTTGCCTACAGGCACTCGGAGCTCCGGGCCGGACAGGTCGTCGCGCGGGTCGAGTACCGGCTCGAGCCCCGCCCGGAGCCGGAGATCAAGGCGCTGGTCGCGGACCTCGTTGCCAGGCGCAAGGACACGCAGCCGACGAATCGCCGTACCTTCGGCAGCGTCTTCAAGAACCCGCCCGGAGAGATCGGGGCGGGGAGGATGCTCGAGCTCTGCGGCCTCAAGGGCCACCGGATCGGAGGCGCGGCGATCTCCCCGAAGCACGCGAACTTCATCGAGAACGCCGGCGGCGCGACGACCGCGGACTGCCTCTCGCTCATGGCGGAGGCGCGGCGACGCTCCCGCGAGCAGTTCGGCGTCGAGCTCGAGCGCGAGGTCGTCCTCGTCGGCGACATCGAGCTCGACGGGGAGTAGGAAGCGCACCGGAGACGGCGAACTCCCCCGCATGGCCGGGGGACGAAGCGTGCGCGGATCGCGCCGGCCGATGCGCGCGGCAAGCGCCGTCGTCCCGTTTCCGCGAGGCGGGGCCGGCGATCGCCTGGATCCCGCGGGCTTCGTCCCCTCCGGCCCCTCCCTGCTCGTGGCGCTCGGGATCGTGGTCGCGACGGGTCTCGCGTACTGGGCCGCGCTCTCCACGTCCGTGTTCGCGGTGGAGCGCATCGAGGTCCTGGGAGCGCCGCCGGGCGTCCAGCGCCAGGTGGAGGCGGTGGCGGGCACTCTCCGGGGGCAGAGCCTCGTCGGCGTGCACGCGGGCGAGCTCGAGGGGCGTGTCCGCGCCCTGCCGTCGATCGCGGGCGTGTCCGTCGACCGGGCGTTCCCGCATACCCTCGTGGTGAAGGTGGCCGTGGAGCGGGCCGTCGCAGTGGCGAGGCGGGGAAGCGGCGCGTACCTCGTGACGGGAACCGGGAAGGTCGTGCGGGAGGTCGAGACCGGGTCGAACCTGCATCTGGCCAGGCTGTGGATCCCGCGCGGCGTCACGGTGCGGGTCGGCGACGAGCTCCCACCGGGCTACGACCCGGCGACGAGGGCGCTGGCGGTGGCCCGCGAGGTCGGGTTCCGGCGGGGAGTGAAGGGAGTCCGCTCGTCGCGGGGCGAGCTCACCTTCGTCCTCCGGCGCGGCCCGGAGATCCGGCTCGGCGCCTCGACCGACTTCGCCCTGAAGCTCGCCGTGGCTCGCGAGGTGCTCGCGCGGGCCGGGTCCGGGAGGGAGTACCTGGACGTGAGCGTCCCGGAGCGGCCCGTCGTCGGCTGATCTTCAAGTCTAAGGTAGAGGTTTAGAGTGGCCCGCAGACTGGACGTTGACAACGGCGCGGAGGAGGCCTACCCTCGTGAGCGAATGGAGTCAGGATGTCGCACGGTCAACGGGAGCTTCACCCTGAGGTGGGTTGAGACATGAGCAATCAGCTGGGCAGCTATCTCGCAGTCATCAAGGTCGTCGGGATCGGCGGCGGCGGGACGAACGCCGTCTCGCGGATGGTCGAGGCCGGTGTGGCCGGCGTCGAGTTCATCGCGGTCAACACCGACGCGCAGGCGCTCCTGATGACGGAGGCGGACGTGAAGATCCACATCGGCTCGAAGGCCACGCGCGGACTCGGCGCGGGGGCGGACCCCCGGGTCGGCCTCGCTGCGGCACAGGAGAGCCGCGACGAGTTGAAGGAGGCGCTGAAGGGCGCGGACATGGTCTTCGTCACCGCCGGCGAGGGCGGCGGAACCGGCACCGGCGGTGCGCCCGTCGTGGCCGAGATCGCGCGTGAGCTCGGCGCGCTCGCGGTCGGGGTCGTGACCCGCCCGTTCGGATTCGAGGGCAAGCTGCGTGCCGACCAGTCGGAGCAGGGCATCCAGGCCCTGCGCGAGGCCGTGGACACGCTCATCGTCATCGAGAACGACCGCCTGCTCCAGGTGGTCGAGCGCTCGACCCCCGTCACCGAGGCGTTCCGGATGGTGGACGACATCCTGCGCCAGGGCGTCCAGGGCATCACCGACCTGATCACCGTCCCGGGGCTCATCAACCTCGACTTCGCCGACGTGCGCACGATCATGCGCGACGCGGGGTCGGCGCTCATGGGCATCGGCGTCGCACGCGGCGACACGCGGGCCGTGGACGCGGCGAAGGCCGCGATCTCCTCGCCGCTGCTCGAGACCTCCCTCGACGGCGCGACGGGGATCCTCCTCAACATCACGGGCGGCGCCGACCTCGGCCTGTCCGAGGTGGACGAGGCCGCGCAGGTGGTGACGGGTGCCGCCGACTCGAACGCGAACGTGATCTTCGGCGCGGTCATCGACGAGGGCATGGGCGAGGACGTGCGCGTGACGGCGATCGCCACCGGCTTCGGCGGCCGCCCGCGGCGTCGCCGGGTGGACGCCCCGGTCGCGGTCGGCGCAGCGGCCGAGCGGCCGTCGTTCTCGGCACCGAGCTCCACCGACGTCGACATCGACATCCCGTCGTTCCTCAAGGAGGAGTGAGCGGCGAGAGCGGGCTCGGGGGCCTTGCCGCCGGCTCCCGGCCCGTCGGCAACCGACGTCCCGGTGCCTTCACCGGGTCGGGGCGTCGCGCACGGCGCTAGAGTCGCGGCCGTGGAGGCGAGCCTCCTCCGGACACCGCTCTTCGAGGCGCACGTCGCGGCGGGCGCGCGCATGGTCCCCTTCGCCGGCTACGAGATGCCCGTGCAGTACGAGGGCGTCATCCCCGAGCACCGGGCGGTCCGCGGCGACTGCGGCGTCTTCGACGTGTCCCACATGGGCGAGCTCCACGTCGACGGCCCGACGGCGCAGGCATTCCTCCAGGGGATGCTCTCGAACGACGTCGACCGGCTGGCCGACGGCGATGCCCAGTACACGCTGCTCACGAACGAGCGCGGCGGGATCGTCGACGACCTCATCGTCTACCGCATGGCCCACGGGAGCTTCTTCGTCGTGGTCAACGCGTCCAACCGCGAGGCCGTCTACGCGTGGCTGAAGGAGCGGGAGCCCCGCGGCACGGAGGTCCGCGACGCGTCCGACGAGTACGGGTTGCTGGCGGTCCAGGGGCCGCGGTCGCTCGAGCGCCTCGGCCTCCCCGAGGGGAAGGCGTTCACGCACTCCATGAGCGAGCTCGACGGGGTCGAGGTGATGGTCTGCCGCACCGGGTACACCGGCGAGGCCGGGGTCGAGCTCTGCTGCGCCGCGGAGGACGTCGAAGCGCTCTGGGACGCGGTCGTCGCGCGCGGGGCCGTGCGTTGCGGCCTCGGAGCCCGCGACACGCTGCGCCTCGAGGTCTGCTATCCGCTGCACGGGAACGACATCACGCCGGAGACGGACGCGATCTCGGCCGGCCTCGGCTGGGCGTGCGCTCTCGGCACCGAGTTCACCGGCGCCGACGTCCTGCGGCGGATCAAGGAGGAGGGGCCCGAGCGCAGGCTCGTGCCGTTCGTGATGGAGGAGCGCGCCGTTCCGCGGCAGGGGATGCCGATCGAGGGGGGCGGCGAGGTGACGTCCGGAACGCACTCGCCGATGCTCGACGTCGGTATCGGGATGGGCTACGTGCCGGCGGCGCTCGCGACTCCCGACACGGAGCTCGTGCTCGACGTCAGGGGGAAGCCGCGCCGGGCGCGCGTCGTCAAGAAGCCGATCTACCGGAAGGAGGCCTGAGTGGCCGCAGCAGAGAGCTATCCCGACGACCTCGTCTACCACCCGGAGCACGACTGGGCCCGCATCGACGGCGACGAGGCGACCATGGGGATCACGTGGTTCGCGCAGGATGCGCTCGGCGAGCTCGTCCACTTCGAGCCTCCGGCGGTGGGGGCTGCGGTGACGAAGGACGAGACCTACGGCGAGGTGGAGTCCGTGAAGGCCGTCTCGGACGTCGTCGCGCCGCTCTCGGGCGAGGTCCTGGAGGTCAACCAGAAGGCGGTGGACGAGCCCGAGGTCGTGAACGAGGATCCCTACGGGGAGGGCTGGCTGGTCCGCATCCGCATGTCCGACCAGGGTGAGGTCGACTCGCTGCTCGCCGCCGACGCGTACCGCGCGCACGTCGCGGAGCAGTGAGCTACCTCTCGCTCAGCGAGGCCGACCGGGCCGAGATGCTGGAGGCCATCGGGGTCTCCTCGACGGACGAGCTGTTCGCGCAGATCCCGGAGGGCGTGCGCCTCGAGCGCGAGCTCGACCTCCCTCCGGCGCTCGGCGAGGCCGAGCTCGCCCGGCACCTGGAGGAGCTCGCGTCGCGCAACGTCCACACCGGCGCCGAGCTCTCCTTCCTGGGCGCGGGGATCTACGACCACTACGTCCCGGCCGTCGTCGACGTCGTCCTCGCCCGCGGCGAGTTCCTGACCGCGTACACGCCCTACCAGCCGGAGATGAGCCAGGGGACGCTGCAGGCGATCTTCGAGTACCAGACCGTGATCTGCGAGCTGACCGGGATGGACGTGGCCAACGCGTCCGGGTACGACGGGACCACGGTCGCCGCGGACGCCTGCTTCGTGGCCAAGCACGCGTCGGACCGGACGAGGATCGTCGTCTCGGAGGCGGTGAGCCCGCAGGTGCGTCAGGTCGTGAAGACGTACGCGCCGGGGTTCGGGCTCGAGGTCGTCGAGGTGCCGCACGACGGCGGCACGACCGACCCGGCCCGGGTCGCCGAGGCGGCGCAGGATGCGGCGGCGGTCATCTTCCAGCACCCGAACTTCCTCGGCTGCCTGGAGCCGGCGCCCGACCTCGCCGAGGCAGCGTCTTCCGCCGGCGCGCTGCCGGTCGCGCACGTGGACCCGATGTCCCTCGGCGTCCTCGAGGCGCCGGGCGCGTACGGCTGCGCGATCGCGCTCGGGGAGGGGCAGGCCGCGGGCAACTGGCCGTCGTTCGGGGGGCCGCACTACGGCTTTCTCGCCATGCGCGACGAGTACGTGCGGCGCATGCCCGGGCGCATGGTCGGCCAGACCGTCGACGCCGACGGAAGGCGCGGGTTCGTGCTCGCCCTCCAGACGCGGGAGCAGCACATCCGCCGCGAGAAGGCGACGTCGAACATCACCACCAACCAGACGCTCCTCGCGCTCGCCGGGCTCGCGACGCTGTCGTGGCTCGGCCCGCAGGGGCTGCGCGAGGTGGGGGAGGCGTGCCTCGCGCTCCAGGCCTACGCGCGCGAGCGGGTCCCGCTCGAGCCGGCGTTCGACGCGCCGTCGTTCAAGGAGGTCGCCTTCCGCACGCCGATCCCGGCGCGCGAGGTGATCCGGCGCGCGCGCGAGCGCGGGGTGCACCCCGGCTACGCTCTCGCCCGCGACTACCAGGGCATGGAGGACGTGCTCCTCGTCGCGGTCACCGAGAAGCGGACGGTCGAGGACGTGGACCGGCTCGCCGACGTGCTCGAGGAGGTGTGCCGATGAGCGCCGAGCCCGGGCGCGCCTGGCCCGACGCGCCGCTCATCTTCGAGCGCTCGCGCGAAGGGCGTCGTGCGGGGCGTCCGCCGAAGCCCGACCTTCCGGTGCCGGACGTGCCCGAGACGCTTGCGCGCAGGCGCCCGCCGCGGCTGCCGGAGCTCTCCGAGCCCGAGATCGTGCGCCACTTCACGGCGCTCGCGGACAGGACGTTCGGCGTGGACACCGGCTTCTACCCGCTCGGCTCCTGCACGATGAAGCACAACCCGCGCGTCAACGAGCGCGCCGTCGGGCTCCCTGGCTTCCGCGACCTCCATCCGCACCAGGAGGAGGAGGCGGCGCAGGGTGCCTTGCAGCTCATGTTCGAGCTGCAGGAGATGCTCGCCGAGATCGCCGGCCTCCCGGCCGTGACCCTGCAGCCGGCGGCCGGCTCGCAGGGCGAGCTCACGGGGCTCATGCTCATGCGCGCGTACTTCGCCGACCGCGGCGAGGAGCGCGACACGATCGTCACCGCCGACACCGCGCACGGGACGAACCCCGCGAGCGTGACCATGGCCGGCTACCGGCTCGAGAAGGTGGAGACGGACGCGCGCGGCAACCTCGACCTCGACGACCTGCGCGGGAAGGTGAACGAGCGGACCGCTGGCCTCATGCTCACGAACCCCTCGACCCTCGGCCTCTTCGACGAGGGGATCGAGGAGGTGGCGCGGATCTTCCACGACGCGGGCGCGCTCCTCTACTACGACGGCGCGAACCTGAACGCCGTCGTCGGGATCTCACGGCCGGGCGACATGGGCTTCGACATCGTCCACTACAACCTGCACAAGACCTTCTCGCAGCCGCACGGTGGCGGCGGTCCCGGGGCCGGCCCGGTCGCCGTTCGCGAGACGATCGCGCCGTTCCTGCCCGCCCCGGTTGTCGTGCGCGACGGGGACGGGTACCGGCTCGACCACGACCGCCCGAAGTCGATCGGGCGCGTGCGCGGCTTCGCGGGGCCGTTCGGCGTGTTCGTGCGCGCCTACGCGTTCATGCGCTCGTACGGGGCGGGGCTACGGGAGATGTCGGAGGTCTCCGTGCTGAACGCCAACTACCTTTTGGCGCAGCTCCGGGACGACTACGAGCTCCCGTACGAGCGCCACTGCATGCACGAGTTCGTGCTCTCCGCCCGCCACCTCAAGCGCGAGCACGGGATCACCGCGCTCGACGTGGCCAAGCGGCTCATGGACTACGGGATCCACCC
>CAZMUG010000117.1:0-8569 GCA_964569165.1 uncultured Gaiellales bacterium | reverse complement strand
GTTAGGCCCTACGCCGCCGGGCTCCACCCGGCGGCGCGGGCGAAGCGCTCGTTCGAGACGCGCTCGCCGTCGCGACAGACGTTGTAGACGCCGCTGGGCAGCGACAGCGCCGACAGGAGCGCGCGCCCGGCGTCGCTCACGTGCAGCGTGGCGCCGAGGTCGCGCCTCGGCTCGTCGAGCCCGGTCCCGGGGCCGTCGAGCAGGCCCAGCCGCAGGACGACGCCCCGCCCGCCGGCGCGCGCGAAGCGCTCGGCCTCGTGCTCGGCGACGAGCGCCGAGCACAGGTGCGGCGCGACCTCGCCGAGCGGCGTGTCCTCGGACGCCGGCCCGTCCGCCGGGTAGACGAACGTGACCGTCGGCTGGACGTAGACGGCTACCCCGGCCGCGAGCGCCGCGTCCACGAGGATCCTCGAGGCCTCCGCGCGGAGCCGGTCGTTCTCGCTCCAGGCACCCGGATCCGAGCGCCGCTCGGCGGGCGGGATCCGGGTGGCCAGGTGCAGCACGCCCTCGACGCCCCGCACGGCGCGGGCGACCGCGGGGGGATCGAAGAGGTCGAGCTCCCCGTGCCCGGGCAGCGCGAGCTCGTGGCCCGCGGCCTCCGCGAGCGGCCGCAGCGCGCGGCCGAGCACGCCCGTTCCCCCCGTGACGAGCAACCGCTCCATCACGGGAGCAGGTCGGCCGCGGCATCCTCGAGCGCGCGGCCCAGGCGGTCGAGCAGCTCGTCGCACTCCGCGTCGCTGATCACGAGCGGAGGCGTGACGAGGATCCAGTCGCCGTACAGCCCGCCGTTCTGCCGACGCGAGTAGACGAGGAGGCCGTGGCGGGCGCCGTGGTGCCGGACGCAGTCGGCCGGATCGACGTCGGGGCCGAAGCGCTTCATCCCGTCCAGGTCCCGGACGAGCTCGAGCGCGAGCAGGAGACCGAGGCCGCGAACCTCGCCGACGAGCGGCGAGCCTGCCGCGATCCGCTCCAGCCCCGTGCGGAGGCGAGCACCTGCGACGGCCGCGCGCTCGATCAGGCCCCGCTCCTCGATCTCGTCGAGCACGGCGCTGCCGGCGGCGCTCGCGATCGGGTTGGCGTCGGCGGAGTGGGAGACGTGGAAGCCCGTGAGCCCGGCGAGTTCGTCCACGAGCCTGGCCGGAGCGAGCACCGCGCCGAGCGGCATGTACCCGGATCCGAGCCCCTTCGCGAGCACGACGAGGTCGGGGAGCGCCTCCGGCTCGTGGTGCGCGGCGAGGAAGCGGCCCGTTCGAAACGCGGACACGATCTCGTCGAACACGAGGAAGAAGCCGTGCTCCGCGCACAGCCGTCGCGCCTCCCGGAAGAAGAGCGGGTGCGGGACGTTGGCGCCGCTCGCCTGGCCGCCGACCGGCTCCACGACGAGCGCGAGCACGGTGTCGGAGCCGACGCGCCGGATCGTCTCCTCGAGGGCCTCGATGCTCGCCCGCGCGGCCGCCTCGGGGCTCGGGGCGCGGCAGGTGAGCGGAGCCGGGATCTTCTCCGAGAACACGGCCAGCGGCCCGTAGACCTCGGGGAGGGCGTGGTCGCCGTTCATCCCGAGCGTGCCGAGCGTGCCGCCGTGGTAGCTCGGCAGGAGCGTGAGGACGCGGTGGCGCCGGCCCTCGCCGGTCGCGACCGCGTACTGGCGCAGGAGCTTGATCGCGACCTCGACCGCCTCCGAGCCGCCCGACGAGAGGTGCACCCGCTCGAGGCCCGGCCCGGCGAGTCGCGCCAGGCGCCCGCTGAGCCCGGCGTTCGCGTCGTGCCGCGTGTTGCGGACGTAGGAGTAGGTGAGCTGCCGGCCCTGCTCGACCATCGCGGACAGGACGCGCTCGTTTCCCTGGCCGAGGTTGGAGAGGAACGCGCCCGAGGCGACGTCGAGGTAGCGGTTTCCCAGGTCGTCCCAGAGGTAGACGCCCTCGCCGCGGACGAGCCGCGGGAACTCGCCCGTGGTCGCGGACGCGTAGAAGACGTCCTGGGGCCCGCCCAGTGCTGCGCGCGCCCGAACGCTCGCCGACTCGGTCATGCCGTCATCCTCCCCGGGATCGTCTCGCAGACGGGCAGCGGGTGCAGCGTCATCGTGCCCGCCGCACGGTGATCCGCTTCGACCCCGCGGCGAGCGTCGTCATCTCACCGTCGTTGACGTAGGCGCAGATCCTCGCCGTTCCCGGTGCGTACGGACGGATGCCCACCGGGATGGAGAAGCGGCCGCGCCCGTCGGACGCCACGCGGCTCGTCAGCACGAGCACCCCGCCGCCGGTGGCGTTGGCCACCTGCGTGGCATCCCAGTAGTTCACAGGGCAGCGGCCCAGGACCGAGGTCCGGATCGAGACGACCGTCGCGAAGTAGAGGTAACGGAGGTACTGCACCGGAATCGTGCCGGTGACCCTGATGACCGAGGGCTTCCCGACCACGACCGCCCCCGGCGCCACGACCCTGACGGAGAACCCGTCCGGGCGCGCCTCGGCCCGAGAGGCCCCGAGGGCGAGCAGCGGCACGGCGGCGAGGGCCGCCGTGGCGCACAGGAGGCCGGTTCGAATGGTTGTCCACATGTCGTTCGCTCCTTTCGTCCTACGGTGAGAGGAGCGTGGCGGGCGGCGCTTACGATCCGCTTACCGGCGACACGGACGAGGGGGGAGACCTCGAGCCCGTGGTGCGGCTGTTGGCGCGCCCGCGGAACGGCTACTCCGCGGGAGGCCCTGCTCGATCGGACGCCCGACCGGCCTGAGCCGGGGTGGCGACGGTGTTCGCCAGCACACGCGAGGGCTCGTACGACCGCCCCGCCGTCCACGCGGCGGCGAAACGCTCTTCGCCGAGTTCCCGTCGAACGGCTGCAACAGCGGCATCGTAGGCGTCGCGCTCGAACTGCTGCATGCTGGCCCCGATCTCCTCGAAGAGCGCATCGGCGCCCGCGAAGAGCGAGGCGGCTTCCTCTGCCCCTCCCCCGGCGAGGGCCGCGTGCGCGAGCCCGGCAAGGCAGTAGGCGATGCACTCCCGGTACCCGATCTCGGTCGCGATCTCGAGGCTCTCGGCGAGAATCGCAACGGCCTTGTCGTTCTCCCCCCTCGTGAACTCGACACGGCCGAGGGTGAAGAGACCCGCCGCGACGCTGTCGCGGTCGCCGGTCTGCCGTTGCAGCGCGATGGATTCGCGCAGCAGCCCGGCCGCTCGCCCGAGCTCGCCCTTCTTGAACGCCACATCGCCGAGGTTGGCGAGAGCGACGGCGAGGCCGGCGTCGTTGCCGACCGCACGCAGCTCGGCTGCGCACTCCTCGTAGAGCTCCACCGCGCGTTCGAGCTCCCCCTGTTCCGCAGCGACGTTGCCGAGCTCCCCGAGTGCGCGTGCGACTCCTTCTCGGTCGCCGAGCTCCCGGTAGAGGGCAAGGCTCTCGCGAACGTAGTCGGCCGCAGCCGCGAGGTCGCCCTGGCGGTACGCGAGCACCGCCGCGGCGTTGCAGGCCCTGGCGCGCACCTCCGGCGCGCGGTCGCCGGCCTGTGCGAGCGCTGCGGCAAGGGCCGAGCGGCCCTCTCGTAGGTGCCCGCGAAGCTCCCAGAAGAGCCGCATGGCGACGGCAATCCGCAGCATGAGATCGGGCGCTGCTTCCCGCGCCCAGGCGAGCGCGGCGCGCAGGTTGTCGTGCTCGAGGGTCATGCGGTCGAGCCAGAGCGCGCGGTCCGCGCCGCCGAGCAGCTCGCGCTCCGCCTCCTCGGCGAGCGCGAGAAAGCAACGGGCGTGGCGCTCGCGCACCCCGTCGACGTCGTCGCGCTGCTCGAGCTGCTCCCGGGCGTAGTCGCGGATCGTCTCGAGCATCGAGAAGCGCGGCGGATCGGCCTCGGGTCGCCGCTCGACGAGACTCCCGGTCACGAGCGCGAGGATTCCCTCGCCCGACGCCTCGCAGACGTCCTCGGCTCCCGCGGTCGTGAACCCTCCGGTGAAGACGGACAGCCTCCGGAAGAGAGCCTGTTCCTCGACAGTCAACCGCTCGACGCTCCACGCAATCGTCGCGCGGAGCGTCCGGTGGCGGGCAGGTGCGTTGCGTGGCCCTCCGGTAGCGAGCTCCAGAGGCTCGCCGAGCAGCGCAAGCAGCTCGCTCGACGAGAGATCGCGGCTCCGCGCGGCCGCAAGCTCGATCGCGAGCGGGAGACAGTCGAGCCGGCGGCAGAGCTCGGCAATCAGCGGTCCCGCGTCGGGGTTCCCGCCGGCGGCACGGGCCCGTGCGTAGTAGAGCGGGATCGCCTCGTCCTCGAGCCGGAGCGGGGCCACCGCGAACGCGTACTCGCCGTACACGCGCAAGGGCGTGCGGCTCGTGACCAGCACGGTGAGACCGGAGGCTGCGGCGAGCAGCTCGCCCACGAACGGTGCGGCATCGCCGACGTGCTCGAAGTTGTCGAGCACCAGGAGGAGGCGGCGACCCGCGAGGTGCTCGCGCAGGGCGCGGACAGGGGAAGCGTGGTCCTGCTCGCCGACCTCGAGCGCCTCGGCGACGGCCTCGGCGACCAGCTCGTGATCGACGAGCGACGCGAGCCCGACGAGCACCACCCCTGCCGGGAAGTCGTCGCTGAGTGAGTGCGCGGCCTCGAGGGCGAGCCGCGACTTGCCGACGCCGCCCGGGCCGGTCAGCGTCAGGAGGCGCACTCCTTCCTCCGCCACGAGGTGTCTCACCCGATCGAGCTCGGCGCGGCGGCCGACGAGGGGTGTCACCGGCGCGGGGAGACGGCGCGTCATACGTGCGGCTGGTGACCGGACCTCGAGGGCCCGGTCGTGCCGGAGGATCGCCGTCTGTAGCTCCCGGAGCGCCGGAGTCGTCTCGAGGCCGAGCTCGCGCAGGTGGGCGTTGGTACGCACGAACACCTCCAACGCCTCCGCCTGGCGTCCGCTGCGGTAGAGCGCGAGCATCAGCTGCCCCTGCAGGCGCTCCCGCAGCGGCTCGGCCGCCGTGAGCGCCTCCAGCTCGCCGACGACGTCCGCGTGGCGGCCGAGGGCGAGATCCGCCTCGATGCGCTCCTCCACTGCCGTCAGGCGCAGCTCCTCGAGGCGGCGCGCGGCCGCTTCGACGAAGACCTCGTCCGACAGGTCGGCAAGAACCGGGCCTCGCCAGAGCGCGAGCGCACGCCGGAGAAGGGTGGCTGCGCGCTCGGCTTCGTCCGCGGCGAACGCGCTCCTCGCGTCGTCGAGCAGGCGCTCGAATCGAGCAGCGTCGATGTGCTCCGGCTCGAGCGCGAGCTCGTAGCCACCCGGGCGCGTTCGGACGAGAGAGGCGTGCTCGCCGAGGGTCTTGCGCAAGGCGTACACGTTCGCCTTGAGATTGCGCGCCGCGATGGCGGGTGTCGCGTCCGGCCAGAGCGCGTCGTGCAGGCGGTGCCTCGGCACGAGCTCGCCGGCATGCAGCACGAGCAGTCCGAGCAGCGCACGAGGTGCGCGGCCCCCCAGGTTCAGCGCCCTTCCGTCGGCGACGACCTCGAGCTGGCCGAGAACTCGCACGTCGATCCCCATGACCCGATTTTGACCGGTCGCGGACCGGCGGTCCGTACGTTCGCCCGACCACACGAACGACGGAGGACGACGACATGCCTTTTCACTTCGCGAGCAGAGGTTTCCCGACAAGCAGGGGCCTTGCTCTCACCATCGCGTTTTCGGTGGTCACACTCTTGATCTCGCAACTGGCCTCGGCGGCCGAGTCCCGCATCGACGCACTCTGCGACGACGGTGTGGTCACCAACGAGTCGAACGAGAACGGCGACGTCGCGTACGCGGGAGACCGCGTCGACATCGGTTCGAGCGCAGGTCGTCTCGCGCTCCGGGCGCGGAGCTCGGTCGCGGGCGGCGGCCCGGCGCTGCGCTACTGCGACGTCACGACGGCCTTCGAGAACAGCGTCCTGATCGACCCGGGAACGTCTGGTCTCGCGCCCGGGGACCCGGTGAGCCTGAAGCTCACTGTCGCCCTGGACGGCACCCTCTCCGCGGCCTACGACGGGTCGGAGCCGGAGGTGGGGCCAGCCACGTTCACCGCTACCTCGCGGGTCGACGCGCGCCTGCTGGTGACGGTGCCCGCCCGACAGGTGTGCGTTCCCGACGAGGACGGCGAGTACTGCAAGCCCGAGGAGGTCGCACGGTTCGACAGCGAGGCCCAGCGCCACCGCGACGGGTCCGAGCCGACCGACGCTCACCCCGACGGCTTCCTCGACTACCTCGACGAGTGGTCGTGGCTGTTGCGTGGCAATCGCGGCGAGTCCCTGGGTGACCAGGCGTCGACCGCCGGCTCGTGCGACTGGCCGGGGCCGTGCGTCATCACCGAGCCCCCTCCGTCGACCCCCGACTACCGCGGGACACGGACCATCGTCGTCGATGCTTTCGTCGGCGACCGGCTCGAGGTCGACGGCTTCCTGGCAGTGAATCCAGGCGTGTCGCGGGGCACCGCGGCAGCCCGGTTCCCCGACGATGGAGCAGACGGGCTCCGCGCGAGCCTCGAGCCGGCGTCGGGATTCGAAGGCCTCGAGCTGACCTACGAGATCACGCCGCCGGAGGAGCCCCCGCCGCCGCCTCCGCCGAGCATCACGGTCTCGATCGACGACGCAGCCGTCGCCGAGGGGCACACGGGAACGCAAGGGATCTCCCTCTCCGTCCGGCTCTCGGCTCCGAGCAGCGGGACGGTCTCGGTGCCGTACGCGACACGAAACGACACGGCGACGAGCGGCGACGACTACGCGCCGACGAGCGGAACGGTCACATTCGCGCCCGGCGAGGTCGAGACGACGATCGGCGTGGAGGTTCTGGGTGATCGGCTGGCCGAGCCCGACGAGTCGTTCGAGGTCACGCTCGGCGACCCGACCGGGGCGCTTGTGGGCGACGGCGTCGGTCGAGCCACGATCGAGGACGACGACTTCCCGGACGATCTGCCCGCGCGCAAGCGGCTCGGCGAGCTCAGGCGGGCCGTGCTCGGCGCTCGCATCGCCCCCGGGCTCCAGCAGGATCTCGTCTCCTCGCTGTGGGCGGCACGGAGAGCGCTCCGCGGCTCGACGCCGAACCGCGCCCTCGCCTGCGCTCGCATCGACGAGTTCGTCGGCAAGGTACAAGGTGCCACGGGGAGCACACCGAGCATCCCGGAGAGCGAGGCCGCAGCGTGGATCGCCGCGGCCAGGGACATCCAGACGCTGCTCGGCTGCAGCTGACCGAGCGCACCGGTCGATGTGCGGGGCGCGGCTCTCCGCCCCGCACATCGACAGGCCGTCGGTCTGCCGACGGAAGCGGACCAGCTGCGGGAGGCGAAGCCCGGCTCGTGTCCCGTGGTGAGAGGAGCGTGGAAGGAGGCCCTTACGATCCGCGTACCGGCGACCCGAGCGCGCCGCGCGCTTCGCGGAGCGCGTACGTGACGGCGTCGTCCAGAGGGACGCGCCGGCCGGCCGCCACCGCCTCCGCGAGCTCGGCCTCCCCCATGGACTCGCGCAGCAGGTCCAGCGTCCGGGCGTGGATGCTGGCCTCGAGCACCTCGAGCTCGAACCCCGTGCGCTCGGCCGTCCCCTCGGCGGCCCCGAGGATGGTCGCTGCGTGCTCGTGCCGGCCCGCCGCGGCGAGGGTTGCCCCGATCCCTTCCAGGCCGTAGACCGACCCCTCCACGAAACCGAGATCGCGCGAGAGCTCCACGGCGGCGACGAACCGGCCGAGCGCGTCGTCCAGCTCCTCCTCGAGAAGCGCGGCCAGCCCGAGGTTCCCGAGCGCGATGGCGGTCTTCGCGCGCAGGCCGAGCCGCTCCAAGATGGCGACGGCCTCGGCAAACAGCTCCCGGGCTCGAGCGGTGTCGCCGTCCTCGAGCAGCCGGTACGCGATGTTGTTGAGCACGGACGCGAGCCCGCGCTCGTCGCCGTGCGTGCGGAAGAGCTCGGCGGCCTGCTCGTAGAGCGCCCTGCTCCGCTCCCGGTCCCCGAGGCACCCGACGGCGATCCCGAGACCGAGCAGCGCCCACGCTTCGCCCCGGCCGTCTCCGGCAGACCGGTAGGCGGCGAGGCTCTGCTCGGCGAAGACCTGCATCGCCTCGTACGTGCCGAGGCTGTGCGCGATGCGGGCGGCGCCGAAGAGCGCCTTGGCACGCAGCGGCGCCGCCGCCTCCCCGGCCCGCGCGAGCGCCTGCTCGATCGCGGCGAGCCCCTCCTGCAGGTGGTCGCGGACCCACCAGTACGGCGCGAGCGCCGTGACGAGCCTGAGCTCAAGATTCACGGCTCCGGCCTCGCGGCTCCAGTCCAGCGCGGCCCGCAGGTTGTGCAGCTCGGGGTCGAGCAGCGCCCAGGCCTGCTCCTCGCTCGCGGTGTCCTGCCTGCGCTCCGCGGTCTCGGCGACGTCCGCGTAGAACTCCGCGTGACGGCGCTGGCGCTCCTCCAGCTCCCCTCTCGCGGCGAGCTGCTCGCGGGCGAGCTCCCCCACCGTCTCGAGCATGGAGAAGCGAAGCTCGCCGTCCGAGAACCTCTCGCGCAGCAGGCTCTGCGCGACCAGCGAGGCGAGGCGGGAGCGGCCCGTGTCGCAGATCGCGGTCGCGGCCTCCACGGTGCAACCTCCGACGAAGACGGCGAGCCGTGCG
>CAZMUG010000116.1:0-8638 GCA_964569165.1 uncultured Gaiellales bacterium | reverse complement strand
GAACGGTGTGCATCGTCTCCGGCGGGAACGTCGCCGCGCCGACGGCCGCTGGTATCCTGGCGGGCTCATGAAGGCCGACATCCACCCCGATTACGTCCTCGCGCACGTGACGTGCTCGTGCGGCAACGAGTTCTGGACGCGCTCGACCAAGCCCGAGCTCCACGTCGAGATCTGCGCCGAGTGCCACCCCTTCTACACGGGCAAGCAGAAGCTCGTGGACACGGGCGGCCGGGTGGAGCGCTTCCAGCGCCGGCTCGAGAAGGCCGGCGGCAGCCGCCGCGGCTAGCCGCACATGGCCGTCAGCTACGGCGGGCAGGCCGTCCTCGAGGGCGTGATGATGCGGAGCCCTTCGAGCTGGGCCGTCGCGGTTCGCACGCCCGAGGGCGACATCACGGAGGTCGTCCGCGGGATCGAGTCGCCCATGCAGCGGCGCCGGATCTGGCGGCTGCCCGTGATCCGCGGGGTCGTCGCGCTCGGCGAGTCGCTCGCGATCGGGTTTCGCGCGCTCGCCATCTCCGCGAACGTGGCCTCCCAGGAGCGCGACGAGGAGGGCGAGATCCAGACGCAGATCGGCCGTGGCCAGATCATCTTCTCCTTCGCGATCGCGATCGGCTTCGCGCTGATGCTGTTCAAGGTCGGGCCGGCCCTTCTCACCAACTGGCTCCCGGTCGAGTCCACCGGCACCTTCGTGGTCGTCGAGGGGCTGATCCGCGTCGCCGTCTTCATCGGGTACATCCTCGTGATCTCGCTCCTGCCCGACCTCCGTCGCGTGTTCCAGTACCACGGCGCCGAGCACAAGGCGATCAACGCGCTCGAGGCCGAGTCGGAGCTCACGCCCGAGAACGTGCAGAAGTTCAGCCTGATCCACCCACGTTGCGGAACAGCGTTCTTGCTCTGGGTGATGGTGATCGCGATCTTCGTGTTCGCCTTCGTCGGGCGGCCGGTCTGGTACTGGCTGATCCTGAGCCGCATCCTGCTGCTCCCGGTGATTGCCGGCCTCGCGTACGAGCTGATCCGGTATGCCGGGAAGCACCGCGACAACCGCGTCCTCATGTGGCTGCTCGCGCCCGGGCTGTGGCTGCAGCGGCTCACGACCCGGGAGCCGACGCTCGACCAGCTCGAGGTCTCGATCCAGGCTCTCAACTGCGTCATGGCGCGCGAGGCGGCCGAGGCGCCGGAGGAGCAACGGCTCGAGACCCGCGTGGAAGTGATGGCGTAGGGGATGCCCCGGATCGTCCGCGAGGCCGAGATCGCGTGGGTCGGGACGACCGCGCGCGGCTCGGGCGTCGTGTCGGCGCTCAGCTCGGGCGCGTTCGCGCTGGAGACGACGATCGCCTCTCGCGTCGCCGACCCGGAGGGGAAGACGAGCCCCGAGGAGCTTCTCGCGGCCGCACATGCCTCGTGCTTCGTGACCTCGCTCGGCAGCGAGCTGGCGCGTGCCGGCACGCCCCCCGAGCGGATGACCGTGCACTGCCGGATCACGATGGACGAGGTCGAGGGCGCGGGTCACCGGATCGTGGGCTCGGCCATCTCGGCGCGGGGCGTGGTGCCCGGCTGCGACCAGGCGGGGTTCGCGCAGGCGGCCGCGGATGCGGACGCCGGCTGCCCCTTCTCCGCGCTCGTCAAGGCGAGCGCGACCGTCACCGTCGAAGCGACCCTCGAGGAGGAGGACTGATGGCCGATCGCAGCGCGCACGTGACCTGGCGGGGAACGCTCTTCGAAGGCGAGGGAACGATCGAGCGCGTCGGGAGCGGCGCGTTCGGGCCGCTCGACGTGACGTGGGCCTCGCGGGCCGAGGAGCCGAACGGGCTCACGAGCCCGGAGGAGCTCATCGCCGCCGCGCACGCGTCCTGCTTCTCGATGGCGCTCTCGAACGGGCTCGCCGGCGCGGGGACGCCGGCGGAGCAGCTCGACACGTCGGCGACCGTTACTTTCGTCCCCGGCACCGGCATCACGAAGGTCGCGCTCACGGTGCGAGGCCGCGTTCCCGGTCTCGACGGGGCAGGGTTCGCCGAGCTGGCGGAGACGGCGAAGGAGAACTGTCCGGTCTCGAAGGCGCTCGCGGCGGTCCCCGAGATCACGCTCGACGCGGCGCTCGCGTAGACCGCCGGGACCGCCGGGGTCAGGTCTTGCATTCCGACACCCTGTGTCGGAATGCAAGACCTGACCCCGGCCCGGCTACGATCGAGGTGATGGAAGCGATCGACCGTCTCGTGGACGAGCTCGAGCGCTCGTACGCCGAGGCGCAGGAGCGGATGGCCGACCCGGCGGTCTACAACGACCGCCGGCAGGCAGCGGACGCGGGGCGCAGGCTCAAGGAGCTGGAGACGCCGAAGCGGCTCGCGGACGCGTGGCGGCAGGCGCGGGCCGACCTCGAGGACGCACGCAGCGACCCCGAGCTCGCCGCCATGGCCTCTGAGCTCCGGGTCGAGGTCGAGCGCCTCGAGGAGGAGCTCAAGCTGGCCCTGGTCGAGCGCGACCCCGCCGACGAGAAGGACGTGATCGTCGAGGTCCGGCAGGGCGTCGGCGGGAGCGAGGCCGCGCTGTGGGCGGGCGAGGTCCACCGGATGCTCGCGCGCTACGCGGAGCGGCTCGGCTTCAGGACCGAGACGCTCTCGACGAGCGAGAGCGAGGGCGGGGGGATCAAGGACGTCGTTCTCGCCGTGAAGGGGCGGGGCGCGTTCTCGGTCTTCAAGTACGAGGGCGGCACGCACCGCGTCCAGCGTGTGCCCGAGACTGAGTCGCAGGGCCGGATCCACACCTCCACGGCGACCGTCGCGGTCATGCCCGAGGTGGACGAGGTGGAGGTCGAGATCGCCGAGAAGGACCTCAAGATCGACGTCATGCGATCCACCGGGCCCGGCGGCCAGAGCGTCAACACCACGGACTCGGCGGTGCGCATCACGCACCTGCCCACGGGCATCGTCGTCGCCATGCAGGACGAGAAGTCGCAGCTCCAGAACCGGCAGAAGGCGATGCGCGTGCTCCGCGCGCGTCTCTACGAGGCCGAGCGCGAGAAGCAGCTCGCGGAGGTCGCCGAGACCCGGCGCTCGCAGATCGGCACCGGCGACCGGGCGGAGAAGATCCGCACCTACAACTTCCCGGAGAGCCGGGTCACCGACCACCGGATCAAGCTCACGGTGCACCGTCTCGACCAGGTCCTCGAGGGGGAGCTCGGCGAGTTCACGGAGGCGCTCAGGGCCGAGGAGCAGCGCCTGGCGCTCGCCGGCGCCCCCGCGTGACCTGCCGGGACGCGCTCGCGGCGGCGGTCGCGCGGCTCGGTGAGGCGGGGTGCGAGAGCCCGCGCGTCGATGCGGAGATCCTCCTCGCGCACGTGGTCGGCTCGTCCCGCGCGGAGCTCCTCGCAGACCTCGACGGGAGGCTCGGGGAGCGCGAGCTCGCGGACCTCGACGGGCTCGTGGCGCGTCGCGAGCGTCGCGAGCCACTCGCATACGTGCTCGGGGAGTGGGGGTTCCGGAGGCTGACGCTCACCGTCGATCCGCGGGTTCTCGTGCCCCGTCCGGAGACGGAGGTGGTGGTCGAGCGCTGCCTCGCGCTCCTCGCCGGCCTCGAGGCCCCGCGGGTACTCGACGTGGGGACCGGCAGCGGCGCGATCGCTCTGGCGATCGCCGACGAGCACCCTGGCGCCCGGGTGACGGCGCTCGACAGCTCGGCAGGCGCCCTCGACGTCGCACGCGCGAACGCGGCCCGAACGGGGCTCCGGGTCGAACTGCGCGAGGGCGACCTGCACGAGGGCCTGCCGATCGGCCCGTGGGACCTCGTCGTCTCCAATCCTCCGTACGTGCGCTCCGAGGAGATCGACTCCCTCGAGCCCGAGGTCCTGCAGTGGGAGCCTCGAGCGGCGCTCGTCGGCGAGGGCGCGACCGAGGCGATCGCGACGGCCGCGCCGGGCGTGCTCCGCGCCGGAGGCGCGCTCGTCCTCGAGGTTGCCGACGGTGACGCGGACCGCGTCGCGGAGCTCCTCGACGCCGTCGGCTTCACCGGGATCCGGGTGACGCACGACCTGGCCGGCCGTGAGCGGGTCGTGGAGGGCGTGGCGACCGGGACGCCGGCGTGAGCGACGTCGAGGATGCGATCGCGGCGGTTCGCCGCGGCGAGCTCGTGGTCATCCCGACCGACACCGTGTACGGGCTCGCGTGCACGCCGTACCGCGAAGGCCCCGTGCGAGCGCTCTCGGCGCTGAAGGGGCGCGCTCCCGAACAGCCCGTCGCGCTGGTGGCGGCGAGCGTGGACTGGCTGCTCGAGTGCGTGCCCGAGCTGCGTGGGCGCACCGGCAGAGTCGTGCGCGCGCTCCTGCCCGGCCGCTTCACGCTCGTCCTGCCGAACCCGGCGCGGCGCTTCCCGTGGCTCACGGGCACCGCCGGCGACACGATCGGCGTCCGCGTTCCGGCGGTCCAGGGCGCCGCGAGCCGGTTCCTGGACGACGTGGGCGCTGTGGCCGCGACGAGCGCCAACCTCCACGGCGAGCCGGATCCCCGCCGGCTCGAGGACGTCGCACCGGAGATCGTGTCGCGGGTTGCCGCCTCGCTCGACGGAGGCGAGCTCCCCGGGTTGCCCTCGACGGTGCTCGACCTCACCGGCCCCGAGCCGGCCGTCCTCAGGGAAGGCGCCGTCTCCGCCCGGGACGCGCTCGCCCGCGTCCGAGCTGCGCTCGCGGAGTAGCATCCGGGCCGATGGCGACCGTGCAGCTGCAGCTCGACGACCTTCGCACGGCGGGTCTCGCGGACGTCGATCCCGAGGTCGCCGCGCTCCTCGACCGCGAGCTCGAGCGGCAGCGCGGCGAGATCGAGCTCATCGCCTCCGAGAACTTCACGTGGCCGTCGATCATGGAGGCGGTCGGGAGCGTCCCCACGAACAAGTACTCGGAGGGATATCCGGGCCGTCGCTACTACGGCGGCTGCGAGGTGATCGACGAGATCGAGCTCCTCGCGATCGAGCGGGCGAAGGCGCTGTTCGGAGCGGGGCACGCGAACGTCCAGCCGCACGCCGGCTCGCAGGCGAACATGGCCGTCTACTTCGCGACGCTCGCTCCGGGGGACACGATCCTCGCGCTCGAGCTGACGCACGGCGGGCATCTCACGCACGGCCACCGCGTGAACTTCTCCGGCCGCCTGTACAAGGTCGTGCACTACGGCGTGTCGCGCGAGACGAACCTCGTCGACTACGACCAGGTTCGGGCGCTCGCGAAGAAGCACCATCCGAAGCTGATCGTGTGCGGCGCGTCCGCGTACCCGCGCACCGTCGAGGCGTGGCGCTTCCGCGAGATCGCCGACGAGGTCGGTGCTCTCCTCCTCTGCGACATGGCGCACTTCGCGGGGCTCGTCGCGGCCGGCATCCATCCGAGCCCGGTCGAGCACTGCGACTTCGTGACCTCGACGACGCACAAGACGCTGGCCGGGCCGCGCTCCGCCTTCGTGCTCTGCCGGGAGGAGCACGCCCAGGCGCTCGACAAGGCGGTGTTCCCGGGGATGCAGGGCGGGCCTCTCAACCACGCCATCGCGGCGAAGGCAGCGTGCTTCCGGATCGCGGCCTCCGAGCCGTTCCGGGCCTACCAGGAGAGCGTGCGTGCGAACGCCGACGCGCTCGCTGCCGGTCTCCAGGAGCGCGGCGTGGACGTGCTCACCGGCGGGACCGACACGCATCTCGTCCTCGTGGACCTCCGCCGCACGGAGTGGTCCGGGAAGGACGCGGAGGAGCGGCTCGCCGAGGTCGCGATCACCGTGAACCGGAACACCGTGCCGTTCGACGAGCGGCCGCCGACGGTCGCCTCCGGCTTCCGCCTCGGGACCCCGGCGATGACCATGCGCGGGTTCGACGAGGCCGACTTCCGCGAGGTCGCGAGCATCATCGCCGGCGCTCTCTCCGGGGACGCCGACCTGAGCGCGCTCGCGGCGAGGAGCGCGGCTCTCCTCGAGCGCCGCCCGCTCTATCCCGGTCTCGCCGCCTTCCCCTCCTTCGGCGACTGAGGAGGGGAACGGTGGACGCGCCCGCCAGCCTCCACACTGACGCGACCGGCGCCGTCACCGAGGTCACGCACCCCCTCGTCCAGCACAAGATCGGGCTCCTGCGCGACCGGGAGACGACGACGCAGATGTTCCGGCAGCTCGTGAACGAGCTGACGCTGCTCCTCACGTACGAGGCGACGATCGACCTCGCCGACGAGCAGATCGAGATCGAGACTCCGCTCGAGCGCACGAGCGCGCGCCGGATCTCTGGCAAGAAGGTCGCGATCTGCCCGATCCTCCGCGCCGGCATGGGGATGCTCGACGGCGTCCTCTCGCTCATCCCGGGCGCACGCGTCGGGTTCATCGGCCTCTACCGGAACGAGGAGACGCTCGAGCCCGTCGAGTACTACGTGAAGCTCCCGGACGACCTTGCCGAGCGCGACGTGATCCTGCTCGACCCGATGCTGGCGACGGGGAACTCGACCGCCGCGGCCGTCGACCTCGTGAAGCGCTCCGGGGCGACGTCGGTGCGGCTCATCGCGCTCATCGCGGCTCCCGAGGGGATCGCCCGCGTCCATGCCGACCACCCCGACGTGCACATCGTGGTCGCGGCCGTCGATCGCGGGCTGAACGACAAGGGGTACATCCTCCCCGGCCTCGGCGACGCAGGCGACCGGCTGTACGGCACGAAGTAACCCGGCGTCGTGCTGGACGAGCTCAGAGCGACCCCGGAGGTTCTCTACGGGGCGGTCATCGCGTTCGTCGTCGTGGTGCTCCTGACGCCGGCGGTCGGCGGGATGGCGCGCCTGCTCGGCGCCGTGGACGAGCCCGACGCGCGGCGCGTGCATCGGCGGCCGATCCCGCGCCTCGGCGGGCTCGCGATCTTCCTCGGGATCCTGATCCCGTCGCTGGCCTTCCTCGACCTCTCCGGGCAGAGCCGCGGGATCCTGCTCGGCGCGGCCGTCGCGACGGTCGTCGGCGCGGTGGACGACTTCCGCGGGCTCACGCCGTCCGTGAAGCTCGGCGGCCAGTTCGTCGCGGCCGCGATCCCGTGCGCCTTCGGCGTCTGGATCGACCACTTCACCTTCCCGCTCCTCGGCGTCGTCGATCTCCCTGCCTGGCTCGGCGTTCCGCTCTCGATGCTCTTCATCGTCGCCGTGATGAACATGGTCAACTTCCTCGACGGGCTGGACGGGCTCGCGGCGGGCGTGTGCGGGATCGCCGGTGTCACGTACGCGATCCTCGCGCTCTCGCTCGGGAAGCCGGACCCGGCGATCCTGTCGGCCGTGGTCGCCGGCGCGTGCCTCGGGTTCCTGCGCCACAACTTCTTCCCGGCGCGGATCTTCATGGGCGACTCCGGTGCGCTCTGCCTCGGCTTCGTGCTGGCTGCGGTCTCGATCCAGGGCCTGTTGAAGACGGCGTCCACCGTCGTCCTCGTCCTCCCGCTCCTCGTCCTCGCAGTGCCGATCCTGGATACGTCCTTCGTGGTGGCCAGGCGGCTCAAGCACAACCGGCCGATCTACGCCGCGGACCGGGGCCATCTCCATCATCGCTTCCTCGACATCGGCTTCTCGCAACGACGTGCCGCCGTGACCATGTGGCTCTGGTGCGCGAGCCTGGCGGGAGCTGCTCTCGCGACCCGGTTCGTGCCGTTCCGTGAGGGCGGCGAGTGGCATCCGCTCGAGACGCTGATCGTGGCGGTGATCGGCCTCGCGGCGGTGGTCTTCTCCGTCTACGTCGTCTACCTGCTCGAGATCGTGAAGCTGATGAACCCGAGGATCCGTCGCCGCGAGCGGGAGGCGGAGGAGGTGCGGGAGCGGCTGACGGCGTAGCCGCCGCTGCACCGGCGGGTGGCCCACCGCTCCCCGCGCACGAGCGGACGGAGGCCCCCGGGCGAGTCACGAGCCTCCAGGGTCTCCGTGCTGTCGGTCCGGGCCCGGGGACAGCGGCCCCGACGCTCGTCCTCTCGTTCCGGGGCCCGGCGTGGCGCGAACCCGGCGTCGCCGCGCCTCAGCGCCGCGCGGCGGCGGCCCGCTCGACGAAGTCCGCGAGGAGGTCGTTGAAGTCGGGATGGCCCTGGACGTTGTGGCCGTACCCCGGGAGAACGAGCCGCTCGGCGCCCAGCTCGTGCTCCAGCACGTCGCAGATGGCGTCGAACGCGTCGTCGTGCGCGCCCGAGACGACGAGCGTCGCGAACGTCGCCGACGCGAGCTCGGAGAGCGGAATCTCGGCCTCCCACGGCCCGCGCTCGTTGGCCAGGTCGCGGGCGGCCTGCTCGAGCTCCGGCGGCAGCGGGGAGGGAACGTCGTACCCGGACCCCACTGCCGCCAGGAAGGCGCGGAGGAACGCCTCCGGGTCGTCTCTCGGCCCGCTCTCGAGCAGGCCCGCGCCGCGGCGGGCGACCTCTGCGACCGCGGGGTTGTCGAGGGCGACCCGGGTCGCGGGCGGCTCGCTCACGGTGAGCGAGGCGAGGGTGTCCGGCCGCGCTCCCTGCGCCTGTTCCGCTGGTCCTAGAGATCGAGCGTCGGCCGGAACAGGCGGTCGTGGGTGGCGAGCGCGAAGCGATCGGACATGCCGGCGATGTAGTCGGCTGCCTGCACGACCGGTGACGCATCGGTCTGGCGAAAGGAGTCCGGGATCTCCTCCGGGTGCTCGAGATGCCAGTCCATCAG
>CAZMUG010000115.1:3709-8820 GCA_964569165.1 uncultured Gaiellales bacterium | reverse complement strand
CTCTCCGACCGGGTCGCACAAGCCGAACACGGCGATCGCGCAGGCCTACTACAACAAGCAGGAGGGCGTGAAGCGCCTCACCACCGAGACCGGTGCGGGCCAGTGGGGGTCGTCGCTCGCGTTCGCCGGCCAGATCTTCGGCCTCGAGGTGGACGTCTGGATGGTGCGGGTCTCGTACGACCAGAAGCCGTACCGGCGCGGCCTGATCGAGACGTTCGGCGCGCGGGTCGTCCCGAGCCCCTCGGAGGAGACGGAATCCGGCCGTGCGATCCTCGCCCAGAGCCCCGACTCGAGCGGATCGCTCGGGATCGCGATCTCCGAGGCGGTGGAGGCGGCCGCCCCGCGCGAGGACACGAAGTACTCGCTCGG
Organism: uncultured Gaiellales bacterium; assembly: GCA_964569165.1. Taxonomy (GTDB): domain Bacteria; phylum Actinomycetota; class Thermoleophilia; order Gaiellales; family Gaiellaceae; genus GMQP-bins7. Next base: position 8,451 of record CAZMUG010000115.1, on the reverse strand, counting down.
CTCCGTGCTCAACCACGTGCTCATGCACCAGACCGTGATCGGCGAGGAGGCCCAGATCCAGATGGGCGAGGCCGAGGACTACCCGGACATCCTCATCGGCTGCACGGGCGGCGGGTCGAACTTCGCCGGCCTCACGTTCCCGTTCATCGGCCGGGCGCTCCGCGAGGACGCGAAGATGCGCGTCATCGCCGTCGAGCCCTCCGCGTGCCCGAGCCTGACGAAGGGCGCGTACGCCTTCGACTTCGGCGACACCGGGCACATGACGCCGCTCGTGAAGATGCACACGCTCGGCTCCACCTTCACGCCGCCGCCCTTCCACGCGGGCGGGCTCCGGTACCACGGCATGGCGCCGATGGTCAGCCACCTGAAGGAGCTCGGGCTGCTCGAGGCGCGCGCCTACACGCAGACCGAGGTGTTCGCGGCGGGCGTCGAGTTCGCCCGCGCCGAGGGCATCGTCCCGGCGCCGGAGGCCAACCACGCGGTGAAGGCGACCATCGACGAGGCGATCCGCTGCCGCGAGGAGGGCGTCTCGCAGGCGATCCTCTTCAACCTCTGCGGGCACGGGCACTTCGACATGCAGGCCTACATCGACTACTTCGCCGGGAAGCTCCAGGATCTCGAGTACTCGGAGGACGAGGTGGCGATGGCGCTCGCCGGGCTGCCCGCGGTCGCCGTGTAGCGCAGCGCAGGAGGCTCGTTCGGGGCGGGCCGTTCAGAGCGGTGTCTGACACCACCCCGCGTAACCATGCGGGTTTGCACACCCTCGGTGTCAGACACCGAAGCCCGTGCGGCCCGGCCGCCCTTCCAGGAACTCCCGGCTGCGCACCGAACAGTCGCTCATGGCGACCCCCGAGGCTCGCGTCGTCACCGTGCGCCCCCGAACGGTGCTCTCCGTCCTCCTCATCGCCGTGCTCGTGGGGCTCGGGATCGCGCTCGTTCTGCTCGCGTGGCGCGTGCTCACCTGGATCTTCATCGCCGCCCTCCTCGCCGCCGCCCTGAACCCCGCCGTCGAGCGGCTCGAGCGCCGCGGGTCGAGCCGGGGGCTCGCGGCCTCGGCCGTCTTCGTCGTGGCCCTCCTCATCGTGACCGGGATCGGCTTCCTGGTCATCCCGCCGGTGGTGAGCCAGGTCACCGACTTCGTCAACGCCGTGCCCGGCTTCGTGGACGACCTCACCGCGGGGAGGGGCCCGTTCGGCTGGCTCCAGGACCGCTACCAGATCGTCGACCGCATCCAGGACGCGATCGCGGAGGACGGCGTCGGCGGGATCCTGGGGCTGAGCGGGCCGGCGCTCGACGTCGTCCGGAGCGTCGTGACCGCCGTCGTCGGCGTGATCACGGTGATCTTCCTGACGTACTTCATGCTCCTCGAGGGCCCGCGCACGGTTACGAGCCTGCTCGGCCTCCTCCCGGACGAGGCGCGACCGCGCTTCGAGCGTGTGGGCGGCGAGATCTATCGCACGATCTCCGGGTACGTGACGGGGAACCTCGTGATCAGCCTCGTCGCCGGCGTGCTCGCGACGATCGTGCTCTACGCGGTCGGCAGCGACTACGCGATCGCGCTCGGGCTGCTCGTCGCCATCCTCGACCTGATCCCGCTCGCCGGCGCGACGGTCGCCGCGATCGCGGTCACGACGGTCGTCTTCATCGAGACGGACTGGGTGCGGGCGCTGGTCGCGCTCGGCTTCTTCGTCGCGTATCAGCAGTTCGAGAACCACGTCCTGCAGCCGCTCGTGTACGGGCGGACGGTGCAGCTCTCGCCGCTGGTCGTCCTCTGCGCCGTGCTCATCGGCGCGCAGCTGGCCGGCGTCTTCGGCGCATTGCTCGCCATCCCGGTGGCCGGCTCGCTGCTCGCGATCGCCCGCGAGCTCATCGAGTACCGGCGAGAAGTCCGCGCCGAGGCGCCCTAGAGATCCACGATCCCGAACGTCCCCGCGAGCAGGAAGGCGTTCAGGGCGATGATCACCGTCGCGACGACGACGGCCGTGACCGTGGTCACGCGACGGTTCACGAGCGCTCCCATGAGGTCGCGGTCGCGGCAGAAGAGGATCAGCGGGACGAGCGCGAACGGAATCCCGAACGAGAGCACGACCTGGCTGAGGACGAGGGCCCGCGAGGGATCGGTCCCGACCGCGACGACGACGAGCGCCGGGAGCATCGTCACGACGCGGCGGATGAAGAGCGGGATCTGCCGCCCGATGAAGCCCTGCATCACGACCTGGCCCGCCAGCGTCCCGACGCTCGAGGACGAGAGGCCCGACGCGAGCAGCGCGACGCCGAAGAGGACGTCCGCGTGCGCGCCGAGGTACTGGCCGAGCGCGTCGTAGACCTGGGAGAGGTCGTCCCCGACGTCCTCGAGGCCGCGGACGTGGAAGGTCGAGGCGGCGATGATCAGCATGCTCATGTTGATGAGCCCCGCGATGCTCATCGCGATCACGACGTCCACGAGCTCGAAGCGGAAGATGCGCTGCTTCTCGGCCTCCGTCGCCCCCACGACGCGGTGCTGCGTGAGTGCCGAGTGCAGGTAGATGACGTGCGGCATCACCGTCGCCCCGATGATCCCCACCGCGAGCAGCACGCTCTCCGTCCCGCTGAACCCGGGGACGAACCCGCCTGCGATGTCGGACGGCTCCGGCTCGGCCAGGAAGACCTGGAGCGCGAACGCGCCGACGATCACTCCGATCAGGCCGGCGATGACCGCCTCCAGTCGTCGGAACCCGCGCGCCTGCAGCGCGAGGATCAGCATCGCCGCGACTCCCGTGACGAGCGCGGCGGGGAAGAGAGCGATCCCGAACAGGAGGTTGAGGCCGATCGCCGCGCCGACGAACTCCGCGATGTCCGTTGCCATCGCGACGATCTCGGCCTGGAGCCAGAGAAGCACGTTCGTCCGGCGCGAGAACCGCTCGCGGCAGGCCTCGGGAAGGTTCTTGCGCGTCGCGATCCCGAGCTTCGCGCTCATCGACTGCACGAGCATCGCCATGAGGTTCGCGGCGAGCACGACCCACAGCAGCAGGTAGCCGAAGTTGGCGCCCGCGGCCATGTTCGTCGCGAAGTTGCCGGGGTCGACGTACGCGACGGCTGCGATGAACGCCGGGCCGAGGAAGGGCCACAGCCCGCGCATTCCCCGCCGCCGCCCGGCCAGGGACTCGTGCGCGGCGACGAGGACGCGAGCTTCGCCCGGGAGGACGTCGTCGAGCGGGTGCTCCGGAGCGGTGCGGTCGTGGTCGGTCGGCCGGTCCATTCCGGACAACCTAGTGGGTGGATCCACGTGCGCGGCCGCGACCATCGGCTCTGCGGGGAACTGCGGATGAGCGCGGTGGGGTGGATCTGAAAGAGTTGAGCCGTTGACCGACGACCGGAGGTGGGAAGTGACGACGTACCCGGCTCGCGTCCGCGGGGAGCTCGCGCCGCAGCTGAGCCGCTGGCTCTGGATCGTGAAGTGGCTGCTCGCGATTCCGCACTACGTCGTGCTCGCGGTTCTCTGGATCGCGTTCTTCGGGGTGAGCGTGATCGCGCTCTTCGCGATCCTCTTCACCGGCCGCTACCCGCGGTCTCTCTTCGACTTCAACGTCGGGGTGCTGCGCTGGACCTGGCGTGTCGCCTTCTACAGCTACGGAGCGCTCGGCACGGATCGCTACCCGCCGTTCACCCTCGCCGACGTGCCGGGCTATCCCGCGACCTTCGACGTCGAGTACCCGGGCCAGCTCTCGCGCGGCCTCGTCCTCGTCAAGTGGTGGCTGCTCGCGATCCCTCACTACCTCGTGCTCGCGCTCTTTCTCGGGAGCGCGAGCTGGACGGTCCGCAGCGGGGGCTGGTGGTTCGCCGCCAACGCCGGGCTCATCGGGCTCCTCGTCCTCTTCGCGGCGTTCGTCCTCCTCTTCCGCGGCCGGTATCCGGAGTCGATCTTCGACCTCGTCCTCGGCCTCGACCGCTGGGTGCTCAGGGTGGCGGCCTACGTAGGTCTCATGACCGATCGCTACCCGCCGTTCCGGCTCGACCAGGGCCCCGACGAGCCGGATGCGGCCGTGTGGGAGGCGTCGCCGGCAGCCGACGTCGTAGCCCCGGCGGCCGCTGCCGGAGGGTCGAGATGGACCTTCGGGCGCGTTACCCTCGTCGTCCTCGGGAGCATCGTCGCGCTCATCGGCGCCGGGCTGCTCGCGGCCGGGGTCACGGCGGTGGTCGTGGACCAGACGCAGCGGGACGACCAGGGCTTCCTCATGAGCCCGGACGAGCGGTTCGGCAGCGCCGGTTACGCCGTCCTGTCCGAGAGCGCCGAGGTCTCCCTCGAGGGCCAGGAGCGCGCGGTGGACTTCTTCCTCGGCACGGTCAAGATCGAGAGCGACGCGGTGCGCCCCGTGTTCGTGGGAATCGGGCCGGAGGACGAGGTCGAGTCGTACCTCTCCGGCGTCCGGCGCTCGGTCGTCACGGAGCTCGACCGGCGTCCGCACTACGACGAGGAGCCCGGCGGGGCGCCGTCGACGCCGCCCGGCGAGCAGTCCTTCTGGGTCGCCTCCGCCGCGGGGGCCGGGACGCAGAGCCTCACGTGGGAGCCCGAGGACGGCGACTGGGTCGTGGTGCTGATGAACGAGGACGGCTCGGCGGGCGTCGAGGCCGAGCTCTCCATCGGCGGGGAGATCGACGCGCTGCTCTGGATCGCAATCGGGACGCTCCTGGCCGGGCTCGTGATCCTGCTGCTCGGAGCGCTCGGCATCGTGGTCGGCGCCACGCGTGCGTCCCGGGGCTGA
>CAZMUG010000115.1:0-3609 GCA_964569165.1 uncultured Gaiellales bacterium | reverse complement strand
CTCCCCTGGCGATGGCGTCGAGGCGCGCCGGCCGCGAGGAGCGTGAGCGCTACTGGGCCGAGGCGCTTCGCTTCTGGCCGGGCTACGAGGGCTACCGGCGCCGTGCCGGTCGCGAGATCCGCATGTTCGTCCTCGAGCCCATCGGCTGAGAGAATGGTCGGCATGGCGCGTCCGTCCACCGGCTCGATCGCGGCGGAGCAGTACGCCGAGCTGGCTCCGGCGTCGTACGCGCTGTGGGAGCGTGCGCTCGGCGCGCTTCCGGGCGGGAACACCCGCACCACCGTCTTCCAGGAGCCCTACCCGCTCTACCTCGTCCAGGGCTCGGGGTGCCGCGTGACGGACGCCGACGGTGTCGAGCGCATCGACTTCATCTCGAACTACACCTCACTCGCGCACGGCCACTGCTACCCGCCGATCGTCGCGGCCGTGCGGGAGCAAGCAGGCCGCCTCGCGAGCGGCGCGGGGCCGAGCGAGCTGGAGGTTGAGCTCGCCGAGAGGCTCCAGGAGCGGCTGCCGAGCCTCGAGCTGCTCCGCTTCACGAACTCGGGGACGGAGGCGACCATGCTTGCTCTCCGCGCCGCCCGGGCGTTCACCGGGCGATCCGTCGGCCTCACCTTCGCGGGCGCCTACCACGGGACGCACGACGTCGCCGTGAGCATCCCTGCCGACGCCGGCACGCCGGCGGGCGGCAGCGGCGTTCCCGCCGGAGTCGCGGAGTCGATCCTCGTCGCCCCGTACAACGACGTCGACGCCACTCGCGCCGTGCTCGCGCCCCACCTCGACGATCTCGCCGCGGTCATCGTCGAGCCCGTGCTGGGAGCGGGCGGGGTGATTCCAGCCGACCCCGGGTTCCTGTCCTTCCTCCGCGAGCTGACGCGCGACGCAGGAGCGCTCCTCGTCTTCGACGAGGTGATCGCATTCCGGATCGGCTATCACGGCGCCCAGGGACGGTACGGAGTCACGCCCGATCTCACAGCCCTCGGCAAGATCATCGGCGGCGGACTTGCGATCGGCGCGTTCGGCGGCCGCGGCGACGTGCTGGAGCTCTTCGACCCGCGCTCGCCGCGCCGGATGCCGCACGGAGGCACCTTCAACGGGAACCCGCTCTCCTGCGCGGCCGGGCTCGCGGCGCTCGACGGGCTCCCGCCTGCGGAATACGAGCGGCTGGAGGCACTCGCTGTCCGGCTCCGCGAGGGGGTCGAGGGGCTGCTCGCCCGCGCCGACGTCCCCGCGTGCGTCACGCAGATCGGCTCCCTCTTCAACGTCCACTTCGCCGACGGGCCGATCCACACCCATGCCGACGTGCTGGCGGGCGACCTCGGGCTCCTCCGGGAGCTCCACCTCTCCCTGCTCAGCCACGGGATCTTGTCCACGCCGCGCGGGATGGGCTGTCTCTCGACGCCGATGGGCGAGGCGGAGATCGACGCGTTCCTCGAGGCGACCGAGCTCTCGCTGGGCGAGCTCGGCCGCGTCTGACGCGCGCGCTTGACTGCGTGGGCGAGGTGTGATCGACTCGCGCGCGTGAATCGTCGCTCGCGTCCGTCGAGGAGATTCGATCTCGCCGGGATCGCCGTGCTCGGCGTCCTCGCCGCCGTCGCCGGCGCCGATGTGCGGGCAGGTCCGCTCGAGGCGCCACCTCCGCCGAGCGTCCCGCCGAAGCTCGTGAACCTCCCGCCCGTCGCCCTGCAGAGCGGGCGAGCGGTCGAGATCAGGTTCCCGGTCGTGATTCCGCGCGATCCGGCGTACCCTGGAAGCGGCGGCAGGGGCGGACAGCTCGGCGGTCATTCGGGTAGGTGGAGCGCCCAGGTGCTCCCGATGCTGCGCGCGGCGCGCTGCACGGGCGTCCTCGCCGGAAAGCACCCGTACGGGCTTCTCAGCGGGTACAGCCCTCTCCCGCGTGCCGTTCCCGCTTCGGTCAACCGGAAGTGGGCGTCGCTCCTCAAGGACACGAAGAGCTACGTCGGCTTCGTCGGGCAGTGCAGGTGGGAGCTGGGTTTCGAGCGCGCCAAGCTCTCGAAGGCGACGATCACGGGCTCCTGGACGCTGCCGTATCCCGCGTTCTTCGGCGGCAAGCCGGGCACGCTCACGAAGCGCTTCACGATCAGGGGGATGTGCGACCGCCCGGGCTGCCCCATCACGAAGGACCGGCCGTTCGTGGTGCTGAAGGTCTCGGGATAGCGATTGCCCGTGACGACGTAGCAGGGGCGACGGGGCTCGAACCTGTCACCCGCGGTGCCCGTCCGTGAACTACCCGCCCGTCACGCGCCGGACGTAGCGGCGCTCCTCGCCGAGCTCCCGGTGAAGCCGGCTCAGCGTTGGCGGGCAGTTGCGGTCCAGCGCGTCCAGGATCGCCTGGTGATCGGCGAGGCTCAGCGGCGCCTCTGTCGTGACCCCCTGCTCGATCGAAGCGGCGACGCGCGCAGCCGTGTCCGGAAAGCCCTCCCCCTTCAGGACGTCGACCAGCAGGCGGGCAACGGGAGCTCCGAGTCGGACGCCGGCGATGCGCATGACGTCGGACGGTAGCGCGAAGACCCAGCAGCAGCAGCAGGGGCGACAGGACTCGAACCTGCAACCCCCGGTTTTGGAGACCGGTGCGCTACCAATTGCGCCACGCCCCTGGGCTGCGCGCGAATGGTACAGCCCGTCCGCTGGCACCATTCGCACGGTGCAGCGGCACCTGCTCGGGCTCCTCTTCATGGCGCTGGCGGCCGGCCTCGTCTTCATCGCCGTCGCGTCGGCCCGCGAGGGAGGGAGCGCCTGGGTGATCGCCGTTCCCGCGGCGGCCCTCGCCTTCTGGATGGGCGACCTCGCCCGCCGCGTGCTCGTTCGCCGGCGTCCCTGAGGAGTTCGCCTGCGCGCGGCGTATTCTCTCGTCGTGGCGGCGGTGGACGAAGTCCAGGCTCTCTGGCAGGAGTACCAGAAGAAGCGCACCCAGGAGGTGCGCGACCGGCTGATCCTGACCTATGCACCGCTCGTGAAGTTCGTGGCCGGGCGCGTGGGTGCGAGCCTGCCGTCGCACGTGGACGAGCAGGACCTCGTGTCGTACGGGCTCCTCGGCCTCATCGGCGCGATCGAGCGCTTCGACCCCGATCGCGAGATCAAGTTCGAGACCTTCGCGATGGCGCGCATCCGGGGCGCGATCATCGACGAGCTCCGGTCGCTCGACTGGGTACCGCGCTCGGTGCGCACGCGCGCGCGCCAGATCGAGCGCGCGATCGCGGCCCTCGAGAAGGAGCTCATGCGGGCGCCGACCGACGAGGAGATCGCGAAGAAGCTGGGCATCACGGGCGAGGAGCTCGAGGAGAGCCTCACCGAGCTGTCGCGGACCTCCGTCGCCGCGCTCGACGAGCTGTGGTCCCCCTCGGGCAGCGGCGACCAGATCGCCCTCATCGACACGATCGAGGACGAGTCCGGCCCCGACCCCGAGGTCTCGCTGGAGCAGTCCGAGGTGAGGGAGGCGCTCGCGGAGGCGATCTCGGAGCTTCCCGAGCGCGAGAAGCTCGTCGTCACGCTCTACTACTACGAGGAGCTGACGCTGCGCGAGATCGGCGAGGTGCTCGGCGTCACCGAGTCGCGCGTCTCGCAGCTGCACACGAAGGCGATCCTGCG
>CAZMUG010000114.1:0-8827 GCA_964569165.1 uncultured Gaiellales bacterium | reverse complement strand
CATCGGGCCTAACGGGGCGGGGAAGACGACTCTCTTCAACCTCGTGACGGGCGTGTACTCACCCGACGAGGGCGACATCCTCTTCGAGGGGGAGAGCGTCGTCGGGCTCGACCCACACTCGATCGCGAGGCGCGGGATCGCCCGCACGTTCCAGACGCTCCGGCTCTTCCTCAACATGACCGTCAAGGAGAACGTGATGGCTGCCGCCTACGGGCACACGAGGGCAGGGCTCGTGCGGTCGGTCCTCCGGACTCCGGGCATGCGCAGGGAGGAGCGCGAGATCGAGGCACTCGCGGAGCAGCGGCTCTCGTTCTTCGGGCAGCGCCTCGTCGGGTATCGCTGGAACCAGCCGGCCTACTCCCTCTCGTACGCGAACCGGAGGCGGCTCGAGATCGCCCGCGCGACCGCGGCCCAGCCCCGGCTGCTCCTGCTCGACGAGCCGGCGGCGGGCATGAACCCGGTGGAGACGCACGAGATCACCGAGCTCATCGCGCGCCTGCGCGACGAGGGCGGCTACACGATCCTCGTCATCGAGCACGACATGCACGTGGTCGAGGGCATCTCCGACCGCGTGGTCGCGCTCGATCACGGGGTGAAGATCGCCGAGGGCACGTTCGAGCAGGTCGCGACCGACCCGCGCGTGGTGGAGGCGTACCTGGGGACGGGGGGAGTGGAGCGAAAGTGAGCGCGAACGGCTCGACTCCCCTGCTCCGGCTCGAGGCCATCAACACCTACTACGGGCAGATGCACATCCTGCAGGACGTGAATCTCGAGGTGGGGGCGGGTGAGCTCGTCTGCCTCCTCGGCGGGAACGCATCGGGCAAGTCCACCACGCTGAAGACGATCCTCGGGATCGTCTCTCCGCGGGCGGGGGCCGTCGTCCTGGACGGGGAGGACGTCACCAGGCACCCGACCGCCCACCGGATCACGCGGGGGCTCGCGATCGTCCCCGAGAACCGCCGCCTCTTCGGGCCGATGACCGTGCTCGAGAACCTCGAGCTGGGCGCGTACCTCCGTCCCCGTGCAGACCTCCGCGAGGACCTCGACCGCGTGTACGGGCTCTTCCCGCTCCTCCACGAGCGGCGGAGCCAGCTGGCCGGGACGCTCTCGGGCGGCGAGCAGCAGATGGTCGCCATGGGCCGCGCGCTCATGGCCCGCCCGAAGCTGATGCTGATGGACGAGCCGTCCATGGGGCTGGCGCCGATCCTCGTGGAGCGCAGCTTCGAGATCATCCAGCAGGTGCACCAGGCCGGCGTCGCCATGCTCGTCGTGGAGCAGAACGCGAACGTGTCGCTGTCGATCGCCGACCGCGGGTACGTGCTCTCGACCGGTCGCGTCGTCCTCGAGGGGAAGGCCGCCGACCTGCGCGAGCACGAGGAGCTGCGCAAGGCCTACCTCGGGAGGTAGCGCGTGGTCGGGCACGCCATCCGCGACGAGTTCCCCATCTTCGAGCACACGACGTATGCCAACTCGTGCTCGCAGGGCGCGCTCTCGAACCGCGTCCGGGCGGCGGCCGAGGAGTGGCTCGCGGGGTGGGACGCCAACGGCGCCGAGTGGGAGTTCTGGGTCGAGCGGAGCGAGGCCGCGCGTGCGGCCTTTTCGCGGCTCGTGCACGCCGACCCGAACGAGGTCGCGGTGACCACGTCGGTGTCGCAGGGGGTGAGTGGGCTCGTCTCCGCGCTCGACCTCGCGGGCGAGCGGAACCGGATCGTGATCGGCGAGTACGAGTTCCCGACGGTGGGGCAGATCGCCCACGCCCAGGAGCTCCGCGGGGCCGAGGTCGTCCACGTGGCGCCGGAGCCCGGCGGGCACATCCCGCTCGAGCGCTGGGCGGAGGCGATCGACGGGCGCACGGCGCTCGTCTGCTGCACGGCGGTGTCGTTCCGCTCCGGGCACCGGCACGACGTCACGGCCATCGGGGAGCTCGCGCACGCGCAGGGAGCGCTCGTGCTCGCCGATAGCTACCAGGCGCTCGGCGCGGTCGAGCTGGACGTGCGGACGCTCGGGGTGGACGTTGTCACGGGCGGGACCGTCAAGTACCTCCTCGGGAGCGCCGGGCTCGGCTTCATGTGGCTGCGCGGGTCGCTGGTGCCTTCGCTCCTACCCACGCAGACCGGGTGGTTCGCGGACGAGGACATCTTCGCCATGTCGATCGCGGACTACTCGCCGCACGCGAGCGCGCGGCGCTTCGACAGCGGGACGCCGCCCGTGCCCTCGCTCTACCCGGGCGTCGCGGGGATGGGGCTGATCGCGGAGGCGGGGGTCCCGGCGATCGACGCCCACGTCGCGTCGCTCGTCGAGCGGCTCTTCACCGGGCTCGACGAGCTCGGGGCCACCGCGGTGACGCCGCGCGGGGCGGGGGAGCACGGGCCGCTCGTCTGCATCCTCTCCAGCGACCCGAACGCCCTCGTCGAGGCGCTCGCCGAGGAGCGCATCGTCACCTCGACCAGGGACTCGAGCCTCCGCGTCTCGCTCCACCTCTACAACGTGGACGAGGACGTGGACCGGATCCTCGCGGCGCTCGCCCGGAACCGGCACCTGCTCGCGTAGGCGGCTCGCGGGTACGGCGTCGCGCTGCGGTCAGGCGCCCTTCCGCGCGCGCACGATCGCCGCGTGGATCCCGTCGGCCACCTCGTGCGTGAGCGTGATCTCCGCCTCGGCGAGCCCGGCGCCGGCCAGGCCGTCCCGGTACTCGCTCACGGAGAGCGCTCCGGCGATGCACCCGGCGTAGCTGCCGCGCTCGGCCCGGTCCTCCGGCGAGAGCCGGTCCTCGGCGACGATGTCCGAGATGCCGATCCGCCCGCCCGGGCGGAGCACCCGCGCCACCTCCTGCAGCACTCTCGGCTTGTCGGGCGAGAGGTTGACGACGCAGTTCGAGATCACCACGTCCACGCTCTCGGCGGGCAGGGGGATGTCCTCCAGGTAGCCCTTCAGGAAGTGCACGTTCGTCGCGCGCGCGGTCCGTGCATTCGACTGCGCCAGCTCGAGCATCTCGTCGGTCATGTCGAGGCCGTAGACGGTTCCCGTCGGACCGACGCGGCGGGCGGAGAGAAGCACGTCGATGCCGCCCCCGGACCCGAGGTCGAGCACCGTCTCGCCGGGATGCAGGTCCGCGACAGCGACCGGGTTCCCGCAGCCGAGGCTGGCGTTCACGGCGCCCTCGGGCAGTGCCTGCCGCTCTCCGGGCTCGTACAGCCCGCTGCCGAACTGCGCCTCGTCGGCGCTCTCCGGGCTGCACCCGCAGCCGCACCCGCAGCCATCCGCGCCGGAGACGTTTCGTGCCGCCTCCGCGTACCGCTCGCGAACGTGCTCCCTGATCTCCGCACCCGTGCTCATGGCGCTCCTCCTATATCGACGCTTATCGATATGAAGCATAACCATATTAATCGATGGATGTCAATATATTCACCGCGGCGCTCGCTCTCCGCCCCGGCCTCCATGACGTCTCGTCGCGTGTAGCGTGGGCGCGTGGCTGGTTTCGGCGCCGCGTCGATGACCGGGACGCTCGAGCGCGTCCTGGTCCGGCCGCCGCTCGCCGAGGACGTCGAGCGCTGGCGGGAGTACGGCTGGCGCGCGGCGCCGGACCATCCCGCGGCGGCGCTCGAGCACGAGGTCTTCTGCGGGCTGCTCGAGGAGGCGGGCGCGGAGGTGATCGTGTCGCGCCACGATCCGGGAAACCCGGACGCGATCTACGTCTACGACCCCGTCCTGGTCGGGCGTGACGGCGCCGTGCTCCTGCGGCCGGGCAAGGAAGCACGCCGAGGCGAGCCCTCAGCGCTGGAGGTCTCCCTCGAGGCAGCCGGCGTGCCGGTCGTGGCCGAGGTCGCGGCACCGGCCGTGGCGGAAGGGGGCGACACGGTCTGGCTCGACGAGCAGACGCTGCTCGTGGGCGTCGGCTACCGCACGAATGGGGCCGCGGTGCCTGCGCTCGCGGGCGCGCTTCCGGGCGTCGACGTCGTTTGGTTCGACCTCCCGCACTGGAGCGGGCCCGCAGGCGTGATGCACCTCATGTCCTTTCTCTCACCGCTCGACCGCGACCTCGCGCTCGTGTACACGCGGATCGCCCCGGTCCGCCTGCTCGAGCTCCTCGCCGAGCGCGGGATCGCCGTCGTCGAGGTACCCGACGACGAGTTCGAGTCGCAGGGCCCGAACGTCCTCGCGCTCGGGCCGCGCCGGGCTCTCGCTCTCGACGGCAACCCGGAGACGAGGCGCCGGCTGGAACGGGCGGGCGTGGACGTCCTCGTGTATCGCGGCGAGGAGATCTCGAGGAAGGGCGACGGCGGGCCGACGTGCCTCACGTGCCCGCTCCACCGGTCGTGAGGGCGCTCGTCTCGACGAATCTGGCGGTGCGCTTCGTGCTCGAGCTCACGGCTCTCGTGGCGCTCGCGTACTGGGGAGTCACGACCGTCGACGGAGCCGGCGGCTGGATCCTCGGCGTTGCCGCCGCGGCCGCCTTCGCGCTCCTGTGGGGAGTGTTCGTCTCCCCGAAGGCCCGGGCCGGGCTGCGACCTCCAGCGCGACTCGCCGTCGAGCTCGGGCTGTTCGGCGTGGCCGCAGCCTCCCTGGCCGCCGCGGGGCGTCTCGGCCTCGCCGTCGCGCTCGCCGTCGTCGCCGTCGTGAGCGGCATCCTCAACCTGTACGGCAGGTCCGGCTAGGACAGGCCGAACCCGAGCGCGAACCCGAGGGCGGTCAGGAGCCCCGCTTCGCGGCCCCCGAGGGCGAACGCCTCGGGCATGAGCGTGTCCGCGAGCATCACGAGGAGCGCACCGCCGGCGAACGCGAGCGCGAACGCGCCCGTTGCCGTGGGCATCGAGTCGAGCGCGTACCAGCCGACCGTCGCGGCGAGCACGGACACGGCGACGACGGCGCTCCAGAGCGCGAGCACGCGTCCTCGTGCCCAGCCGGCCTGGAGGAGCCCGCTCGTCCCCGACAGCGCCTCCGGCACGTTCGAGACGAACACGCCGACCACGACGGCCGTCGCGACGGACCCCTCGAGGAGCGATGCGCCGAGCACGAACGACTCGGGGATCCCGTCCAGGATCGTCCCGAGCACGATCGCGGAGGCGCTGCCGGCGAGCTGATCCTCGCCGTGCATGCTCTTGCGCCCGTGACCCCCGCGGCGGTCGATCGCCCAGTCGCCGACGTAGAAGGCGAGCGCTCCGCCCGTGAAGCCGACCGCAGCGACCTCGACATCGGTCTCGAAGGCCTCGAGCACGAGCTCGTAGGCGACCGCCGCCATCAGCGCGCCGGAGCCGAAGGCGAGCGCGGCGCCGATCCAGCGCTTGCCGGGGCGCGCGTACACGGCGAGGACGGCGCCGACCCAGAGCGAGCCCGCGGTGAGGAGCCCCCAGAGCGCAGCCTCCAGCACGAGCCGACTCTACGCCCCCTCGAGCGTGAGCTGGCGGAACGGCGAGAGCCCGGAGACTCCCACCCCGACGAGGCGCAGCGCGCCCGGGCGGTCACGCAGCCCGCGGTCGAGCAGGGAGCAGGCGACCTCGCCGATGACCTCGGCCTCGTCCACCGCAGCCGGGAGCGTCGTCGAGCGGGTGCGGATCGAGAAGTCCGCGTAGCGCAGCTTCGTCGTCACGGTCCTCCCGGAGAGGCCCGAGCCGCGCAGCCGCTCGGACACCTGGGTCGCCAGGCGCCTCACCTCGCCGTGGAGGACGGTCCGGTCGGCGACGTCCCGTTCGAACGTGTCCTCGGCGGACACCGAGACGGGCTCCACCTCGAGCTCGAGGTCGCGCGGGTCGATCCCGCGGGCCCGGTGGCGGAGGAGCGTTCCGAGCGAGCCCGGGATGAGAGCCCTGAGCTCCGCGTCGCCGAGTGCGGCGAGTGCTCCGATGGTGTCGATGCCGGCCGTGCGCAGCCGCTCCTCCGCCCGTGGCCCGACCCCCGGGAGCAGCCGGACGGCGAGGGGTGCCAGGAAGGCCGCCTCGGACCCGGGCGGCACGACCGTGATCCCGGCCGGCTTACGCCTGTCGGAGGCGATCTTGCACACGACCTTCGACGTTCCGACCCCCAGCGAGCACGTGAGGCTGGTCGTTCCGCGGACGGCCGTCTGGATCGCCGACGCGAGTGTCCGGGCGCGGGTGAAGTCCGGAGCCACCGTGCCGAGGTCGAGGTAGCCCTCGTCGATTCCCGTCCGCTCGAGGCGCGGGACGATCTCGGCGACGACGTCCCAGACGACGCGCGAGTACTGCCTGTAGAGCGCGTGCCGGGGTCGGACGAAGACGGCCTCCGGGCAGCGCCGGAGCGCTTCCGCCGCGCTCATCGCCGAGTGAATCCCGAACCGGCGCGCCACGTAGTTCGCGGTCGAGACGACTCCCCGCCCGTGAGGGTCGCCGCCGACGACGAGGGGCCGCTCGCGGAGCTCGGGCTGCTCGAGCTCCTCGACTGCGGCGAAGAAGGCGTCGAGGTCGAGGTGGGCAAGGATCCGGCCGGTGGCGGCCGGCGGGGTCGTGATCGCCATGGGCACTAGGCTAGATCGCGTTCGCCTCCGCTCTCTCCCGGAGAGCGCTCGCGGTGAGGCGCCGCGGCTCTATGGTTGGTGGGTGGTCGTCCTGGCTCCCGCGACGCCTCCGTCCCCGCTGCCGCCGCCCGCGATCGTGCAGCCCGCGCCCCACCAGGTCTCGTACGGCCTCGTCCGCGGTCGCGCTCCCGCAGGCACGCGGTGGGTGATCGTCGCGGTCAACGGGCGGGTGCGGGCGACGACGCAGATCCGCAGGCGGGGCTTCTCGCTGCAGGTCCCGCTCCCGACGGGCGACGTCCGCGTGCGCGTCACGACCGCGGCGGCCGACGGGCGCAGGTCGTCGCGTCTCGTCGACGACGTCTTCGGTCTCCCGCAGGCCGCGCAGCCACGGTTCCGCCGCGGCCGCGAGGACGCGCACCTCGCGCGGAAGGTCCGCTCGCTCGCGCGGAGCTTCGGGGGCCCGTCCGGCATCTACGTCCAGAGCCTGACCGGGGGCGCGGGGGCCGCCTGGAACGCCAAGGCCCGCTTCCCCGCCGCCTCCACGCTCAAGCTCGCGATCGCCACCACCGTTCTCGCGCGGCACCCGGGCCTCCCGCCGGCAGGGTCGTACGTCGACGACCTCCTCGTCTCCATGCTCGCGTACTCGGACAACGCTGCCGCGAACGCCCTCGAGACGTGGCTCGGCGGATCGACGAGCGGCGGCTCGTACCGTGTGAACGCGCTCATGCGGGGGATCGGGATGAAGGACTCGGAGATGTACGGCGGCTACGAGCTCAACACGCTCGCGCGGCGGATACCCGTCGAGGTGGACGAGCAGCCGTCGTGGGGCTACGGGAAGTACACCACCGCGAAGGACCTCGCGACGCTCCTGCGCGCGGTCTGGCTCGCCTCGGCCGGCCTCGGTCCGCTTCCCGGGTCGCAGCCGGGGTTCACTGCCGACGACGGGCGGCACCTCCTCTGGATCCTGGCCCGGGTCCGGGACGCGCCGAAGCTCGACCGGGTGCAGAAGGGAAACCGAGGGGTGAGGGTGCTGCACAAGGCAGGGTGGGTGTCGGTCGCGCGGCACGACGCCGGGCTCGTCTTCTGGCCCGGCGGCGTCTTCGTCGCGGGCGTCATGACGTACGGCTCCTCGGGCGCGGGGCTCTCGGCCGACGCGCTCGCGGGCCGGGTCGCCGTGACGACCCTCTCCCGGCTCCGCCGGCTCGAGGGCTGACTCACCGGCGAGCTTTGCTTCGGTACACTTTTCGTACTACCTACGGCATTCGGAGGAAAGCGAGAACCGTGAGCGAGAACACGACCCGTCTCCTGCTCGTCCCCCTGGAGGACATCGTCGTCTTCCCGAACATGAACGTCACCCTGACCGTCGACGTCGGAGACGAGGAGCGCGTCCTGCTCGTCCCGAAGAGCGACGACGGCGAGTTCGCCGACGTCGGCACCGTCGCCGACGTGACCGACCGCATCCGGCTCCCGGGCGGCGGTCACGCGGTCGCGCTCGCCGGGCTCCACCGCGGCGTTGCGGGCGCCGCTGTGAGCGACGAACGGGGACGGCTGTTCGTCGAGGTGGAGGAGCACCCCGACGAGGAGCCCGCCGACGGCAGGACCCGCGAGCTCGAGCGCGAGTACCGCGCCGTCGTCGAGGAGATCCTCGAGCTGCGCGGCGACGACGGCCGCATCGCCGCGTTCGTCCGCTCGATCACCGAGCCGGGCGCGCTTGCAGACACGTCCGGCTACTCGCCCGACCTCACGTTCGAGCAGAAGGTCCGCGTGCTCGAGACGGTGGATGTCCGTGAGCGGCTCGAGCTCGCCCTGGAGCTCCAGCGCGAGCGGCTCGCGCTCCTCCAGGTCCGGAAGCGCATCGCGGAGGACGTGGAGTCGGGCGTCGAGAAGCAGCAGCGTGAGTACATCCTTCGCCGCCAGCTCGAGTCGATCCGCAAGGAGCTCGGCGAGGACGAGGCGTCTGTCGTGGACGAGTACCGGAAGAAGGTGGCCGAGGCGGGCATGCCCGAGAGCGTGCTCGAACAGGCGGAGCGCGAGCTCGGACGCCTCGAGCGCATGGGTGACCAGACCCCGGAGGCCACGGTCATCCGCAACTACCTCGACTGGCTGCTCGCGGTCCCGTGGAGCGAGCGCTCGGAGGAGCGGCTCGATCCGCAGCACACGCGGGAGGTGCTCGATGCCGACCACGCCGGCCTCGACGACGTGAAGGACCGCATCGTCGAGTACATCGCGGTGGCGAAGCTCCGCAAGGAGCGCGGCGTGGAGGCGGACCGGCGCTCCGGCGCGATCCTCACGCTCATCGGGCCCCCCGGCACCGGCAAGACCTCGATCGGCGAGTCCGTCGCGCGCGCGACGGGCCGC
>CAZMUG010000113.1:5218-8835 GCA_964569165.1 uncultured Gaiellales bacterium | reverse complement strand
CGATCCCGGTGACGAGCTCGGAGACGGGGTGCTCCACCTGGAGCCGGCAGTTCACCTCGATGAAGTGGAAGTCGCCCTCGGGCCCGACGAGGAACTCGAACGTTCCTGCGTTCCGGTACCCGATGGACTCGCACGCACGCTCGACGGCCGCCTCCATCGCCTCGCGCCCGCCTGCGTCGAGCGCGGGCGAGGGCGACTCCTCGACGAGCTTCTGGTGGCGCCGCTGGATCGAGCACTCGCGCTCGCCCAGTGTGAGCACGCCTCCCTGCCCGTCGCAGAGCACCTGGATCTCGACGTGGCGCGCCGGCGAGATCACCTTCTCCAGGTAGAGGGATCCGTCCCCGAACGCCGCCTCGGCCTCCGCGCTCGCGAAGCCGAAGGCCGCGTCCAGCTCGTCCTCCGAGCCGACCAGCCGCATGCCCTTGCCGCCGCCGCCCGCGGACGCCTTGAGGAGCACGGGGAAGCCGACCGCGAGCGCGACGCTCCGGAGCTCGGCGAGGCCGGCGGCGCCGTCCGACCCTGGGACGAGCGGGACGCCCGCGGCGCGCATCGCCTCCTTTGCGGCCACCTTGTCCCCCATCCGCTCGACGACCTCCGCGGTCGGCCCGATGAAGGCGAGGCCGTTGTCCTCGCACGCACGGACGAACGCGGCGCTCTCCGCGAGGAAGCCGTACCCCGGGTGCACCGCCTGGCAGTCCGTCGTCTCCGCGGCGGCGACGACGTTCCGGACCCGCAGGTAGCTCTCCGCGGCGGCCGGAGGCCCGATGCACACGGCGTGGTCGGCGAGCTCGACGTGGAGCGCGTCGCGGTCGGCGGTCGAGTACACGGCCACCGCCTCGATCCCGAGCTCGTGCAGCGCGCGGATCACGCGCACGGCGACCTCGCCCCTGTTCGCGACCAGCACTCGACTGAACACGCTGCGCCTAGACCGGGGGTGGTGCGACGATCGGGTCGATCTCGAAGAGGAGCTGTCCGTACTCGACGGCCTCCGCGTTCTCGACGTGGATCGAGCGCACCGTGCCCGCCGCCTCGGCCTTCAGCTCGTTGAAGAGCTTCATCGCCTCGAGGATGCAGAGCGTCTGCCCGGGGACGACGGTGTCCCCGACCTCCACGAAGGGCGGCGCTCCCGGGTTCGCGGCCCGGTAGAAGACGCCGACCATCGGTGACTCGACGCGGATGGCGCCGTTGCCCGCGGGGGCCGGTTCGGCTGCGGACGCTGCCTCTTCGACGACCGCCGCCACGCCGGCCGGGCCCCCGTGCAGCCCGGGCTCGTCCGCGCGGCGCACGGACACACGCATTCCCTCGTCCTCGATCTCGATCTCCCCCCCGCCGCTCTCCTGGACGATCCGGACGAGCTCGCGGATCTGCTCCCCGCGCTCGGCGTCGGCGTCCTCGGCGACGAGCGACGCCTCCCGGGAGTGGCGGGCGCGGATCCTGCGGAGCAGCTCCTCCGCGTCCGCCCCGAACATGGCGATGAGGACGAGCTCCTCCTCGCTCGCGGCGAGCCCTTCGGCCTGCTCTCGCACGTCCTCGGTCGTCACCTCGTCTGGCGCCTGGGCGTGCGGAGCGAGGAGCCCGACTGCGCGCTCCACGGAGGGGTCGATCGGCTCCGGAGTCGCGCCGTAGCCTCCGTGCACGAGCTCCCGGAACTCGTCGATGACCGTTCCGTAGCGGCGGGCCTCGAGCACGTGGAGGAGCGCCTGGGAGGCGAGGATCTGTCCGATCGGCGCGGCGAGCGGCGGCCAGCCCGCCTCCGCCCGGACGCGTCCGACCTCCTCGAGCACATCGAGCAGCCGGTCGCCGGCGGCGTGGGCGCGGAGGTGCACCTCGAGCGCGGCCACGAGCCCCGCGGGCAGGTCGTACTCGGCCGCGCGCACGGCGATGCGCGGGGCGAGCGGGGCGACCGGCTCGTCCCCGATCCACTCGTCGATGACGTCCGCGGCGTCCCAGAGCCTCTGCACGTCGAGGCCCGCCGCGTGGCCGAGCCCCTGGAGCGACTCGGCGAGCGACTCGCCGGACACGCGGTGGAGCGTCAGCGCGAGCGGGTAGACGGCGGTCGCGACGAGGTCGGCCCCCGCCTCGACGGCCGCGAGCGCGGACGCGAGGCCGACGCCGGCGGACCCCTGGCCGTAGAAGCCGACGGGCAGCCCGGACGCCTCCCCGATCCTGGCGACGAGCTCCTGGGCCCGATGGGGCACCAGCGCACCCGTGGGGTCGTTCACGATGACGCGCGTCGCGCCGAGGTCCGGGAGCCTCCGTGCAGCCTCGACGAGCGCGTCGGGCTCCCCGGTCCTGCCCGGGCTGAAGACGAGGCCGGCGTGGAACGCGCCTCCGACCCCGGTGATGGCCGCACCGGCCTCACGGAGGTTCGACACGTCGTTCAGGGGGTCGTTGAGGCGGAAGACCTCGATCCCGTTCTCCGCCGCGCAGGAGACGAAGCGGCCCACGATGTCGGCGCTCACCGGGCGCGAGCCGACGAGGAAGCGGCCGCGCAGGGCGATCCCGAGCGGCGTGGACACGCGGGCCTTCAGCGCGCGGATCCGCTCCCAGGGGCTCTCCACCCTCCGGCGCACGTGGGCGTCGAAGACGCCGCCCCCCGAGACCTCGAGGCACGCGAAGCCCGCGCCGTCGAGGATCTCCGCGACCTTCAGCACCTCGGCGGTGGGGACGCGGCCGGCGAGCGGCTCCTGGGAGAGGAGCCTGACCGTGGTGTCGACGAGCTTCGGCACGGCCCGCACCTTAGCGCCCTGGCGAGGTGCTCCAGCGCCTCGCCGCTCTGGTCGGACGGGCAGCGCACGGCCGAGGCGGCGCACCCGCGCCGCAGACGTCTCAGGCCCGGCTGATGTAGCGGCCGTCGCGGGGGTCGACCTTGATGCGCTCGCCGCTCCCCACGAAGAGCGGGACCTGGACGACCGCGCCCGTCTCGAGCGTGGCCGGCTTGGTGACGTTCGAGACCGTGTCGCCCCTGACCGCCGGCTCCGTGTCCGAGACCGTCAGCTCCACGGAGCCGGGCAGTTGGAGCCCGGCAGGCTTGCCGTCCACGGCGAGCATCTGCACGGAGCTCGACGGGGGCAGGAAGGCGAGCTCGTCGGCGACGTCGGCCCGCGGGAGCCCGAACTGCTCGTACGTCTCCTCGTCCATGAAGTGCGCCTCGGACCCGTCGTCGTACAGGAACTGGACGTTCTTCACCTCCGTGTGGACGCGCGCGAACTTCTCGCCGGCGCGGAACGTCCGGTCGACGACGGCCCCCGTCTCGAGCGCCTTCAGCTTCGTCCGCACGAAGGCGCCGCCCTTGCCGGGCTTCACGTGCTGGAACTCGACGATGCGCCACACCGAGCCGTCGAGCTCGATATGCATGCCGTTGCGGAACTGGTTGGTGGAGACGGTCTCGGCCATCGCGCGGCGCATTGTAGGGGCCGTGCGCGGCCCGGCCTCACTCGACCGTCACGAGCTCCTTCGTGAGCTGCGTGAGCCGCTCGCGCCCGTCCCCGGTCACGAGCACGAGGTCCTCGATCCGCACGCCACCCTCTCCCGGCAGGTAGATCCCGGGCTCGACGGAGACCACGTTCCCCGGGACGAGGACGTCCTCGGACTCCTGGCGGAGGGTCGGCGCCTCG
>CAZMUG010000113.1:0-5208 GCA_964569165.1 uncultured Gaiellales bacterium | reverse complement strand
GATCTGGAGGCCCACGCCGTGGCCCATGCCGTGCCCGTACGCCCAGCCGAGCCCGGCGGCCTCGATCACGACCCGGGAGGCGGCGTCGGCCTCGCGGCCGCTCGCGCCCGGGCCGACGGCCGCGAGCCCTGCGAGCTGCGCCTCCAGGCAGAGCGCATAGATCTCCTGCATCCGCTCCGAGACCTCGCCGACGGCGAACGTGCGCGTGCAGTCCGAGCAGTAGCCGTCAACGATGCAGCCCGCGTCGATCGTCACGAGCACTCCCGGCGCGATCGGGCCGTCTCCGGGCACCGCGTGCGGCGATGCTCCCGTCTCCCCCGCGGCGACGATCGGATCGAACGACACGCCCTCGGCCCCGGCGTCCCGGAAGCTCCGCTCGATCCACCAGGCGAGCTCCCGCTCGCTGCGGCCCGTGAACCGCTCACTCGCGAGCGCCGCGAAGATCTCGTCGGAGAGGGCTCCGGCCCGGCGCAGCGCAGCGATCTCGGCCTCGTCCTTCACCGCCCGCAGGGACTCGACGAGCCCTTTCGTCGGAACCGGCTCGACTCCGGTCTCGACGAGTGTCCGGAACCCGGCGTGCGGGAGGTGCTCCTCCTCGATCCCGACCCGGCGGCCGGCGAGCCGCTCGCCCACGAACGCGAGCAGGTTCCGCGGCGCCTCGACGAACTCGACGCCCGGGATCGCCGCCGCGCGCTGCGCGTACCGGAAGTCGGTGAAGAGCGTCGAGGACCCGTCGGGCTCGACCAGCACGGCCGAGTTGGAGCTTGCGAGGCCCGTGAGGTAGCGCACGTTCGCCTGACCGCCGAGCACGTAGGGCGGCCCGGCCACGAGCAGCGGCTCGTCGAGGAGAGCCGCGAGACGTTCGATCCTGGTCATCCTGCTCCTTTCGCGAGGAACTCGAGCGCCTCCCGGTAGCCGTCCGGCCCGCGGCCGACGAAGCGGGCAGCAGTGACGCCCTCGAGCACGGAGAAACGGCGCCACTCCTCCCGCTCGTCCACGTTCGAGAGGTGCACCTCGACCACGGGGGCGGTGAAGAGCTCGACCGCGTCGCGGATGGCCCACGAGTAGTGCGTCCAGGCCGCGGGGTTGACGATGACGCCGTCGGCCCAGTCGTACGCCTCGTGGCACCAGTCGACGAACTCGCCCTCGTGGTTCGTGTGCCGGCATCGGACCGTGCACTCGAGCTCGAGCGCCCACTCGTAGATCCGCGTCTCGAGCTCGGAGATGCCCATGCCTCCGTAGAGGTCGGGATCGCGGCGCGCGAGGACGTCGAGGTTCACGCCGTTCAGGACCACGATCCGCACGGCGGCACCCTATGCAATGAGCGAGCCCAGGGCCCTTCGCACCTCGGGCTCCGGCAGCTCCATGCCGAGGCGCGGCTTCCCCGGCGCCTCCAGGAGCACGAGCCGCACGCGACCGGCCACGGCCTTCTTGTCCCGCAGGAGCGCCTCCCACGCGGTATCGGGATCGGCTCGCACGGGCTCGGGCGCGAGGAGCTCCGCGACCTCGTGCGCCTCCCGCTCCAGGCCCGAGAGCCGGAGGGCGGCAACGAGCCCGAGCGCGACCGCCCGCCCGTGGGGGAGCGCGTACCCCGCTGCCGCCTCGAGGGCGTGCGCGAACGTGTGCCCGAGGTTGAGCTGCGCGCGCTCACCCTCGTCGCGGGGATCGCGGAGACAGACACCGGCCTTGAACGCGGCGCACCGGCGCACCTGCTCGGCGGTGCCGAGCTCCCAGAGCCGTTCGCCGGCGAGCAGCCCCGTCTTCACCACCTCGGCCAGCCCGTTCGCCCGTTCCGCGTCGGGGAGCGTCTCGAGGAAGGAGGTGTCGATCACGGTCCGCGCGGGCCAGTGGAACGCGCCCACGAGGTTCTTCCCCTCGGGGAGGTCGATCGCCGTCTTGCCGCCGATGGCGGCGTCCACCTGGCCGAGGAGGGTCGTCGGCACGGCGATCCACGGGACCCCGCGGAGGTAGGTCGCGGCCACGAAGCCGACGAGGTCGAGCGCGGAGCCGCCCCCGACGGCGACGATCGTGCCACCCCGCTCGAGGCGGAGCGATCGCCACAGGCGCTCGGCCTGCTCGCTCGTCTTGGCGGCCTCGCCCCGCGGCACGAGGTGCGTCGCCTCGACCCCGTGCAGCCGCGCGACGTGCTCGTCGGCGACGACCACGTCTCCCACGGCCTCCGTGTGCGCTTCCAGCGCGACTGCGGCCGCGGCGAGCACGGCGCCGTCGGCGTCGTGGGCGCCGGCATCCGCCTCCGCGTAGAGATGCCGCCGCTCCTCGAACAGGGAGCGGAACCGCTCCGGGTCGCGTGCGAGCGGCCTGTCGGTCCCTGCGACGCGCTCCCAGGCCTCGGCGACCGTCGCCTCGACGTGGAGTGTGAAGGCGCTCTCCGCGAGCGCCGCTCGTGTGGCCGGGGATGCGAGGCCCCCGCCGCCGATCTCGATCACCGCGGGCGGGCGCCGGCCCAGCACCTCGAGCGCCGCCTCCTCCTCGAGCCGGCGGAACGCATCCTCGCCCCGGTCCGCGAAGAGCGCCGAGATCGTCGTTCCCGTCCGTTCCTCCACCTCGGCGTCGACCGAGACGAAGGAGCGGCCCAGCCGCTCGGCAAGGACGGGGCCGAGCGTCGACTTGCCGGCGCCCATGAAGCCGACGAGCGCGACGTGCCGGTCTAGCGCGTGCGGGGCCGCCACGGGATCCGCCCGAGGTAGGCGCGGTGCGCCGCAACGAAGTCGCCGAGCGCATCCCCGCCGAACTTCTCCCGCGCGGCGCGAGCCAGCTCCCAGGCGACCGCCGCCTCGGCGACGACGGCGAGCGCCTCGACCGCCTGCACGTCGCTCCGCTCGACGAGTGCCTTCCCCGGCTCGCCCGTCGCGAGATCGACGGAGCCCAGGGGCCGCATGAGCGTGGAGAGCGGCTTCATCGCCGCCCGGACGACGACGGGCTCGCCGTTCGTGACGCCAGCTTCGAGACCACCCGCTCGGTTCGTGGAGCGGTGCAGCCCGGGCTCGATCTCGTCGTGCGCCTGCGTGCCCCGCACGCGGGCGAGCGCGAACCCGTCCCCGATCTCGACGCCCTTCACCGCCTGGATGCCCATCACGGCGGCCGCGAGCCGTGCGTCGAGCCGCGAGCCCTTCTCGGCGTACGAGCCGAGACCGGGCGGAGCGCCCTCCGCGACCACCTCCACCACGCCGCCGAGCGTGTCCCGCTCGGCCCGCGCGGCGTCGGTGGCGCGCTGCCGGCCCTCGGGGGTCGTCTCGCCGCCGATCTCCAGCACGCGGCCGTGGACGGTGACGCCGATCTCGGCGAGCAGCGCCCTCGCGACCGAGCCCGCGGCCACGTGCAGCGCCGTGTGCCGCGCGCTCGCGCGCTCGAGCGCGTTCCGCGCGTCCTGGTGGCCGAACTTGAGCGAGCCCGCGAGGTCGGCATGGCCGGGGCGTGGAAGCGTCACCGGGGTCGTGCCCTTCCCCGACGGCTCGTTCTCCGGCGGCCACGGGCTCATCCCCCACTCCCAGCTGGCGTGGTCGCGGTTGCGAATCACGAGCGCGAGCGGCGTGCCGAGCGTCACGCCGTGGCGCAGCCCGGCCAGGACCTCGACCTCGTCGAGCTCGAGCTCCTGCCGCGGGCTCCGCCCGTATCCCTCGCGGCGTCGCGCGAGGTCGTGGTCGATCGCCGCCCGCTCGAGCGGCAGCCCGGCGGGTAGGCCGCCGAGGATGCCGACGAGGGCGGGACCGTGCGACTCGCCGGCGGTCGTGAGCTCGAGGGTCACGCGGGGAAGCCTAGGGCGCGCCGCATCGCGTCGACGGGTGCCGGGAGCCCGGTCCAGAGCTCGAACGACGCCGCGCCCTGGGCGACGAGCACCTCGAGCCCGCCGACGACCGTTGCCCCAGCAGCGCGGGCGGCCGCCGCGGTAGCCGTCTCGGGATACGGGAGGTCGACGAGCGTCTGGCCCGGGCCCAGCCGCACCAGCACCTCGTCGCGGGCCGAGGTCGCATTCACGACCAGGTCCGCGTCGTCCGCCTCGGGAGGCCATGCTCCGCGGCGGGCGAACTGCCGCGCGTGCGGCAGCGCGTGGAGGAACGCGGCAGCGGACCCTCCGTCGCCGAGGACGACGGGGCTCTCCGCACGCAGCCCGTCGAGGATCGCGGCGTCCGTCGACGTGACCTCGAGACCGCGCTCGGAGACGACGAGCGTGTTGACGGAGGGGACACTCGTGTCGCAGAGCGCGGCGACTGCGAGCTTGTGCGGTGAGGTGACGTTCGCGCCGGCGAAGCCGAGCGCGGCGAGGCCGCGCACGGCGTCCTCGAGCCGCTCGGGTGGCGTCGGGAGGGCCACGTAGGCCCAGTCGAGCCCCGCGGCCGCGAACGCCGCGTTCTGCATCCGGGGCGAGAGCGAGTGCTCGACCGGACAGCCGAGAAGGCCGACGAGCCGGGTCGAGCCTGAGATCTCGGTCGCCACGCCGCGCGAAGTATCCCGATCGCTGCGACGGGCCGCGGAGCGGGCCGTCGTCGGTGCACGAGCTAGTAGTGGCTCTTCCGACCCTGTGCGAACCGGTCAGCAGCCGCCGAACCCGTACTCGAGCGAGGCCTGGCAGAACTCGGACTGGCTCGCGGTGAAGAAGTGGCGGCTCGAGTCGCCCTTGCGGACGAAGTAGAGGAAGTCCACGCGCGCGGGATGCGCCGCCGCGCGCATCGACGCCAGCCCCGGATTCGAGATCGGCGTCGGTGGCAGGCCGAGGCGGTTCCGGGTGTTGTACGGGTCGTCGCTGGAGAGGTCCGACTGCTTCAGCGACTCCGTCCCCGGCACGTTCCGCCCGTAGCGGATGGTCGCGTCGATCCCGAGCGGCATCCCGTTGCGCAGCCGGTTGTAGATGACCGCGGCGACGAGACGGCGCTCCGCCGGGACGACCGTCTCCTCCTCGATCATCGACGCGATGATCAGGACGTCGTAGGGCGTGAGGTTCTTCGACCTCGCGTAGCGGAGATCGACCTTCCGCCAGTTCTTCCGGAACGCCCTGAGCTGGTCGCGCACGAGCCTCTCGGACGGCGTGAGCTTCGTGAACTCGTACGTCGCCGGGAAGAGGAAGCCCTCGATGGAGCTCAGCTTCCAGTCCCTGCGGAACTCGGCCGGCGGGACAGCTCTCGAGCTCGCAACCAGGTAGCCGGCCCGCGTGAGCCGCGGCGTCACGCCGCGCTTCTCGATCGCGATCTC
>CAZMUG010000112.1:0-8872 GCA_964569165.1 uncultured Gaiellales bacterium | reverse complement strand
AGCGGCTGCGACAAACTTACGGAGTGTAGGACGGAGTTTCGTCTGTTTCCAGGGTGAATCGTCGACACGCAGGTGTCACAAGCTCGTCAACGTCTGCGCCCGGTTCCCGTATTCCGTCGGTGCGGCTTCTCGGCGGTTCGGCGCGTATGGCGAAGAGCCTGCAGGCCTCCTGCCACCTGAGACGTCCTCGACCCAGGCGAGTTAGATCATGACGGCTCTCGCGGACGGTGAGAACCCCCGTCCAGGAGGCTTTACCCGCTCTTAGCGCGTCTTTCGGCGAGGAGCTCGACCGCGCGCTCGAGCGTGATGCTCTCGGGCGTGTCGCCGCGGCGAAGGGACGCGTTCGTCTCGCCGTCGGTGACGTACGGCCCGAAGCGACCGTCCTTGACGACCAGCGGCTTGCCGCTCACGGGGTCGGGCCCGAGCTCGGCCAGCGGCGGCCGCGGCGTTCCGCGTCCGCGGCGCTGCTTCGGCCGTGCCAGGACCTCGACCGCCTCCTCGGCGGTGAGCGAGAGCAGCTGCTCCTCCGTCTCGAGCGACCGCGTCTCCGACCCCTTCTTCACGAACGGCCCGTAGCGCCCGTTCGAAACGAGGATCTCGCCACCGTCCGCCGGATCGGCGAGCGTGCGCGGGAGGGTCAGCAATCGCACGGCGTCGTCGAGCGAGACCGTGTCGAGCGACATGCTCTTGAAGAGCGAGGCGGTCTTCGGCTTGCCGTCCTCGCCCTCTCCGAGGACCTCGGTGACGTAGGGGCCGTAGCGGCCGTCCTTCGCGACGATGGTGCGACCCGTCTCCGGGTGCACGCCGAGCTCGCGCTCGCCCGACGGGCGCGCGAGGAGCTCCTCCGCGGCGCTCGCGGTCAGCTCGTCGGGGGCGAGATCGTCGGGAACGCCCGCGCGCTCGTCCCCGCGCTGGACGTACGGGCCGTAGCGGCCGACGCGCACGACCGCGTCCGAGCCGGGGATCGCGATCGAGTTGATCTCGCGCGGGTCGATCTCGTCCAGCTGGTCGGTGACGAGCGCATGGAGCCCGGGCGCTCCGTCGCCGAAGTAGAACCGCTCGAGCCAGGCCTCGCGCGCCTCGTCCCCGGCGGCGATCCGGTCGAGATCTCCCTCCATGCGCGCCGTGAACTCGTAGTCCACCAGCTGGTCGAAATGCTCCTCGAGGAGCTGGGTCACGGCGAACGCGAGGAAGGTCGGAACGAGCGCGGTGCCCTTCTTGAAGACGTAGCCCCGATCGACGATGGTCGAGAGGATCGCCGCGTAGGTCGATGGCCGTCCGATGCCGCGGTCTTCGAGTGCCTTCACGAGGCTCGCCTCGGTGTACCTGGCCGGGGGCCTCGTCTCGTGCCCGTCGGGGCGGAGCGCCGACGCGTCCAGGCTCTGGCCGACCTCGAGCTGCGGGAGCCGGCGCTCCTCGTCCTCGTCGGACGGCTCGTCCTTTCCCGACTCGTAGGCGAGCAGGAAGCCCGGGAACGTGATCACGGTGCCCGAGGCGCCGAAGCTCGCCACGACTCCCTGACCGGTCTCGCCCTCGAGCTGAATGGAGACGGTCTGGCCCGTCGCGTCCTTCATCTGCGAGGCGACCGTTCGCCGGAAGATCAGCTCGTAGAGCGCGAGCTCGTCGCGGCCCAGCTCCCGCGCGACCTCGCTCGGCGCGCGGAACACGTCGCCGGCCGGGCGGATCGCCTCGTGCGCCTCCTGCGCGTTCGCGACGGCGCGCTCGTACCGGCGGGGCTTCGCGGGCACGGAGTCCGGGCCGTACGCGCGGGCCGCGTGCGCGCGTGCGGCCTCGAGCGCCGTGTCGGAGAGGGTCACCGAGTCAGTGCGCATGTAGGTGATGTAGCCGGACTCGTACAGCCGCTGGGCGAGCCGCATCGTCGTCTGGGACGTGAAGCGGAGCTTGCGGCCCGCTTCCTGCTGGAGCGTGGACGTCCGGAAGGGGGCAGCCGGGCGCCGCGTGTACGGCTTCTCCTCGACGGAGCGAACCGAGAACGGCCGGCCCTCCAGGTCGCGGGCGAGCGAGGTCGCGCGGCTCTCGTCCAGGACGACGACACCGGGGGTCGCGACCCCCTCGGGGCCGAAGTCGCGGCTCTGTGCGACGCGGACACCGTCGATCGCGGCGAGGCGTGCCTCGAAGGAGCCGGGCTCGAAGGTCCCGACGACGTCCCAGTACACGGCCGACGTGAAGGCGATTCGCTCGCGCTCCCGGTCGACGACGAGCCGCGTTGCGACCGACTGCACTCGCCCGGCCGAGAGCCGCGGCATGACCTTCCGCCAGAGGACCGGGGACACCTCGTAGCCGTAGAGCCGGTCCAGGATCCGCCGCGTCTCCTGCGCGTCGACGAGGCGCTGGTCGATCTCGCGCGTCTGCTCGAGCGCGCGGCCGATCGCGTCCTTCGTGATCTCGTGGAAGACCATGCGCCGGACCGGCATCCCCTTCCGCGGCTTCAGCTCCTCGAGCAGGTGCCAGGCGATCGCCTCGCCTTCCCGGTCCTCGTCGGTCGCGAGGAGGAGCTCGTCGGCGTCCTTCAGCTTCTTCCGCAGATCGGCGACGATGCGCTTCTTCTCCGGAGTCACGACGTAGTACGGCTCGAACCGCTCCTCGACGGCCACTCCGAGCGCGCCGAAGCGCGGGCGGTCCTTCTTGGGGATGTCGGACGCGCGGGCGGGGAGGTCGCGGATGTGTCCGACGCTCGACTCGACGGTGAAGGCGGGGCCGAGGTATGCGGCGATGGTCCGCGCCTTGGCCGGCGACTCGACGATGACCAGGCTCTTGCCCATCGGCGCGACACCTTAGCGCCGTGGTCGTCCGGCGCAATCCCGCGATACTCCTCGTCGTGCCCCGGGCGCCTCGACCGAGCTGGCTCTACTCCCTCGTCGCGATCGTCAGCTGGCCCGTTCTGAAGACCGCGTTCAGACACCGCGCGCGGGGTGTCGAGAACGTCCCGGCGCTGGGCGGGTTCGTGCTCGCCGCGAACCACTGCTCGAACTTCGACCCGTGGCCGCTCGGGCTCCCCCTCTTCCCCCGGCGCTACCTCCGCTTCATGGCGAAGGCGGAGCTCTTCTGGTTCCCGCTGAACCTCGTCATCGTCGCCGGCGGTGGCTTCAAGGTGCGCCGGGGCGAGCGCGACGAGGAGGCGATCCGGACCGCCGTTACCCTGGCGCGGGAGGGGCATGGAGTCGTGATGTTCCCCGAGGGCACCCGACGAAGGAAGGGGATGCGCAAGCGCCACGAGGCACGCTGGCACACCGGGGCCGCGCGGATCGCCCTCGAGGCCGGCGTTCCCCTCCTGCCGGCCGGGATCACCGGGACCGACCGCCTCTCGCGACTCGGGCCGCTCCGCGTCCGGTTCGGTACGCCCGTCGACGTGTCCGATCTCGTCGACAGCTCTGAGCAGGAGGCGGCGCGGATCGCGACGGATCGTCTGCAGGACGCGATCTCGAAGCTGGAGCGCGAGGCCGTGTGAGGCCGCTCCTCGTCATCGACGGCGACTCGTTCGCCCATCGGGCGTACCACGCGCTCCCGAAGACGATGCGCAGGGAGGACGGCGGTCCGGGGAACGCCGTCATCGGCTTCGCGAACATGCTGCTCCGTCTCTGGCAGGCCGAGCGCCCGAGAACGGTCCTCGTCGGCTGGGACACGCTCGACGTGCCCACCTACCGGCACGAGGCTCTGCCCGCGTACCAGAGCGGCCGCGAGTTCGACACCGAGCTGCTCGAGCAGCTGGAGCTCCTGCCGGGGCTTGTCGCGTCTTCCGGGCTCGCGAGCGCAAGAGCGGCCGGCTACGAGGCCGACGACTTCCTCGCCTCGGCGGCCGCGAGCGAGGAGGCCGCGGGCGGGCACGCCCTCGTCGCGACCTCAGACCGGGACGCGTTCCAGCTCGTGAGCACGCGGACGACCGTTCTCCAGCCGGTTCGAGGCGGGGGTGAGCCGGCGCGCATCGGGCCGGAAGAGGTCCGGGCCCGGTACGGCGTCGAGCCGGAGCAGGTGCCGGACTTCATCGCCCTGCGCGGCGATCCGTCGGACCGGATTCCCGGGGCGCGGGGAATCGGCGAGAAGCGCGCCGCCGAGCTCCTCAACCGGTACGGGACGCTCGAGGCACTCCTCGCGGACGGGCGGTTCGCCACGGAGGCGGAGTCGCTGCGGCTCTTCCGTCGCATCGCGACCATGGACCGCGAAGCGCCCCTGCCGGCGCTCCCGGACGTCGCTCCCGACTGGGGCGCGGCGGCTCGGCATGCCGAGGGCCTCGGGCTCCCCGGTGTGGCGCGACGCTTCGAGGAGGCCCGGGCATGGAGCTGATCAGCCACCCGGCCATGGCGCACCTGCATGCTCCGCGGCACCACGTCCACCCGGAGTCGCCGGCACGGCTCCGGGCCCTGCACGAGCGCTTCCCCGACTTCGTCAGGGCGCGCCCGGCGACGGCGGCCGCGATCGAGCGCGTGCATGCGGACTGGTACGTGTCGTCGATCGACGGGATCGACGACGATACGTGGCTCGATCCGGACACGTACGCGGGCCCCACGACGTGCGAGGCAGCTCGTCTGGCGGCGGGCTGCGCGATCGAGGCCGTCGAGCGAGGCGGCTTCGCGCTCGTCCGGCCGCCCGGCCACCACGCGCTGCCCACGGCGGCGATGGGCTTCTGCATCTTCAACAACGTCGCCGTTGCCGCCCGGCACGCCCAGGCCGAGCTCGGGGCGGAGCGAGTGGCGATCGTGGACTTCGACGTCCATCACGGCAACGGCACCGAGGCGATCTTCCGGGACGATCCGACCGTGCTCACGGTCTCCCTGCATCAGTGGCCGTTCTGGCCCGGGTCGGGGGGGCCGGGGACGAGCCGGGACGGGATCGTGAACGTCCCGCTCTCGGCCGGCTCGGGTGACGCGGAGTACAGCGCCGCGTTCACCGACGTCGTCGAGCCGGCGGTGCGTGCCTTCGGCCCCGAGGTGGTGGTCGTACCCGCCGGATTCGACGCGCACGCCGACGACCCGCTGGCGGGCATGGCGGTGACGCTGGGCGGGTTCCGGGAGCTCGCCAGGCGCTGTGCGTCGCTGGCGCCCAGGGTCTGTGCCGTGCTGGAGGGGGGATACGACACCGTGACCCTTCCGGGCCTCGTCGAAGCCGCGCTGGAGGGCTTCTCCAGCTAAGCGGCTCGGGCCCGGTCGAGCCGCTCGAGCGCCTCACGACGAGACGAGACGCCGAGCTTGCGTAGGAGGCTCTTCACGTGGGAGCGAACCGTGTGCTCCGAGATGAAGAGCCGCTGCGCGATCTGATCGGTCGCGAGGTGCTCGTCGAGCAGGAGCAGGACCTCCACCTCGCGGGCGGAGAGCACGCGGGCGATGTCCTCCGGGACTCCGCTCGGACGACCGCCCTCGCGGACGCGATCCAGGAGCCGGCGGGCGACTCCGCCCGAGAGCGCGGCGTCACCGCGCGCGACCCCCCTGAGGAAGGCGGCGATCTGCTCGGGCGGCTCCGTCTTTAGGAGGTAGCCGGAAGCACCTGCCCGGATCGCGGCGAGGAGGTTCTCCTCGGCGTCGGACGCGGTCAGCACCACGATCTCGCAGTCGGGGGCGCGCTCGCGTATGAACGGAAGCGCCGTGAGGCCGTCCATCCCGGGCATGGTGAGGTCGAGGAGGACGAGATCCGGCTGGAGCGAGCCTGCCTCGGAGATCGCCTCGCTTCCGTCCCGAGCCTCGCCGACCACGTCGAAGCCCTGCTGCGTGAGCAGGCCCGTGAGGGCGTCCCGCGTCAGCGGGTGGTCGTCGACGATGAGGACCCTCTCGGTCACGCTGCTCTTATCGGCACTCGGCCGTGTGCCGACAAGGTGGACGTGGAGCACGCTCGGTCCCAGAGCTATCGGTCGTGGCTGCTCGGGGAGATCCTCCTCGTCTGCCTGCTCGCTGCGGGAACGGCGCTCTTCCTCGCGAACGATTCGCTGCAGTCGGTCTACGAGCTCCACGATGCACGGCTCGCGTTCGACACGGCGGTCGCCGTCGTGGCGGCCTTCGTCTTCGTGCTGGCCAGTGTCCGGTTCCTGGTCGAGGGACGCGCGCTCGACCTCCTGCTCGCCGCGGGGTTCCTCAGCATCGCGCTCGGGACGATCGCGTTCAGCCTCGTGCCCGCCCTCGGAGGGGGATCGACCACCTCTGCCGCGTGGACGCTCGTGGGCGCACGGCTCCTCGGCGCCGGCCTGATCGCCGTCGCCCCCTTCGTGAGCTCGCGGCTCGGGGCGCGGCGGAGGTCGCTCGCCGCCACCGCCGGCGCGGTTGCCGGGGTGCTCCTCGCGGCGGCGCTCGGCCTCTCCGCGCAGGAAGGGGAGGAAACCCGACTCGCTGCAGGCGTGATCGAGGGCCCGCACCTGAGGGTTGCGGCCGCGCTCCTCGCCGTTCTCTGGCTCGCTGCCGTGGTCGGCTTCGGTCTCCGCTACCGGCGCTACGGCCGGGACTTCGACAGCTGGATGTGTCTCGCAGCGACTCTCGCGCTGTTCGCCGACCTCCATCTCGTCTTCACGCCGGTCGTCTCGAGCGACCACGTCCTGCAGGGGGACTTCCTCAGGCTCGTCGCGTACGGCACGCTCCTCGTGGGAGTCTGGCGCGCGATCTCCGAGGCCGAGTTCGGCCGCGCCGTCGCCGACGAGCGTGCTCGCGTGGCGCGGGAGATCCACGACGGCCTGGCGCAGTACCTGTTCGCGATCTCGACGCAGGTCAGCATGCTCGAGTCCGGGGCGCCCCTCGAGCAGGTGCTGCCGCTTCTCAAGAGCGCGGCCACTTCCGCCCAGCAGGAGGCGAGGTTCGCGGTCCTCGCGCTCTCGTCGGCCGGTGGCTCGGCTCGGTTCGACGCAGCGCTCCGGCGGTACGTCGAGGTGCTCACGGCGGACGGGGTGCTCGAGGTCGAGCTCGACGTCGATCCGGCTGTCAGGCTCGCCCCGGACGAGCAGATCGAGGTCTTCCGGATCGTCCAGGAGGGGCTCGGCAACGCCCGTCGGCATGCGAACGCCTCGCACGTGGAGGTCTCGATCTCGCAGCGGGGCGGGCGGCGGGTCGTCACGGTCTCCGACGACGGTGCGGGGTTCGACTCCGACGCGCCGACCGGGGGGCAGGGGGTCGAGAACATGCGGGTTCGGGCGCAGGCGATCGAGGGCGATCTCAGCGTCCGGTCGAAGCCGGGGCGAGGCACGGCCGTCGAGGTCGTCCTGCGGCCCGCCTGATCACGGCGCCCGGCCCCGCCCGGCATTCCGTACTTCTCCGCACGAAGAGGGCGGGTTTGCGCCAACCGGCTACGAGTGAATCTCCCGATGGTCTCGGGGCGCCCGGCGGGAAGCCTGTGCGCAATCAGTTCCAACGCACCGGGAGGTGGAGCATGTCGCACAAGAGGTTCTGGGAGATCGGCGGGTTCATCGCCGGTGGCCTGCTGGTCATCTTCGGCGTCGTCGCGATCGCTCTCGGCGTCAACGCGTACCAGACGACGCGCGACGCGATCAAGGCGGAGGGCATCACGTTCGGCTCGGCCGACGATCCCGCCGTTCAGAAGTACGCCGAGCAGTGGGCGGGCAAGCCCGTCGAGACCGGCGAGCAGGCTCGCGCGTTCGCGCAGATCATGCGTGAGCACACGCTGGAGTCCACGGGCGGCTTGACGTACGCGCAGATGGGCCGCTTCCAGGCGGCCGACGACCCGAGCGACCCGGCCGGCACGAACGACGAGGCCGCCGCTGCCAAGGACGACACCGGCGCGCCGGTCTCGAACGGCGCTCGCAACATCTGGGTGACCGAGACGGCGCTCACGACGGCGCTGAACATGAGCTACATGGCGGAGCGACTCGCCGTGTTCGGGCTCGTCGTCGGGATCGCGCTCCTGCTGACGGGGGCCGGCCTGGTCATCCTCGCCTTCGCGGTCTTCGGCCGTGCCGAGCAGGAGGAGGAGGCGAAGGTCGCACCCGCGATGACGCCGGCCACGGGCTGATCCGGGAGAACGAGGAGGTCCCGGATCGCAAGAGCTCCGACCTCCCGGAGTGCCAGGGGGCGGCGCAAGCCGCCCCTTCGGCTTGCGTAGTTTCCCGCGGTCGCGAGCGGGCGTCCCCCGACGTTGCAGCGGGTGTCGTGGCTCCACGATGCGCCGATGGCGGCGCAACCTCGACGGATCGTCGTCGGCTTCGACGGCACCGACGGCGCCCGCCGGGCGCTCGAGTCCGCGGCCCGGCTCGCCGGGTACGGCTCGACGCTCGCCGTCGTGGCGGTGGCGAGAGAGGGCGACGGAGAGCGTGACGTCCTCGCGAGCGCGCGCGACCTGCTGCTCGATCGGCTCGTCACCGCGACGTACGTCCAGCGCGTGGGAGATCCGGCGGAAGAGCTCGTCGGTGCGGCCGGCGACCTCGGCGCGGATCTCGTGGTCGTCGGACGCCGGGGACGCGACGTGACGTCACGCCCCGAGCCCGGATCGGTGAGTGCGGACGTCGTTCGGCTGGCGCCGTGCGACGTCCTCGTCGTCGGCTGAGGCTCAGCGGTCGATCAGGCCGTGGTCGAGCGCGTAGCGGACGAGCTCCGCGCGGCTCGACAGGCTGAGCTTCTGCATGATGTGGGCGCGGTGGGTCTCGGCGGTTCGGACCGAGATGTAGAGGAGCGCCGCGATCTCCTGGTTCGTGTGGCCCAGCGCCAGCAGGCGGAGAACCTCGCGCTCGCGCTCCGACAGCGGGTCGGACTCGGCGCGCTTTCGCTCCTCCGTCTCCGCCGCCACGAGCCTGGCGCCGAGCGCCGGGTGGACGTAGCGCGTCCCGCCGGCGACCGCGCGCACGGCCTCGACCACGTCCGTGTCAGCGGCCTCCTTGAGGACGTACCCGCTGGCGCCGGCCTCGAAGGCCTCCCGCACGTAGTGGGGG
>CAZMUG010000111.1:0-8937 GCA_964569165.1 uncultured Gaiellales bacterium | reverse complement strand
GCTGGTCGTAGAAGGCGAGGACGCTCTCGCCGAGCGGGAGCTCGTAGACGAGCAGGACGCGATCCTCGCTCAGGTACTCGAGGTGGTCGAAGGAGCCGCGCCGCTCGTTCGCGAGCTCCATGATCGTCCCGACGTACTCCTTGGGGACGATCACCGAGGCCTTCACGTACGGCTCCTCCACCGACTCGAGCTCGCGCGGCATCTCGGCCGGGTTGTGCACCTCGACGAGGTCGCCGTCCCGCTGCAGCGCGCGGTAGGCGACGTTCGGCGCGGTGATGAGCAGGTCGAGGTCGAACTCCCGCTCGAGGCGCTCGCGGACGATCTCCATGTGCAGGAGACCGAGGAACCCGCAGCGGAACCCGAACCCGAGCGCCTGGGAGGTCTCCGGCTCGTACGAGAGCGAGGCGTCGTTCAGCTTCAGCTTCTCGAGCGCGTCGCGCAGCTCCGGGTAGTCGTCGGAGTCGGTCGGGAAGATCCCCGCGAACACCATCGGCTTCACGTCCTGGTAGCCGGGGAGCGGCTCGGCCGCCGGGGCCTTGCGGGGTGTCAGCGTCTCCCCCACGCGCAGGCGCGAGACATCCTTGAGGCCGGTGACGACGTAGCCCACCTCGCCCGCGGTGAGCGACGGCACGGGCGTGCGTGCCGGGGACATGACGCCGAGCTCCTCCGCCTCGAAGGCCGTGCCCTGGGCCATCGCGCGCAGTCCCTCCCGCGTCGCGAAGCTCCCGTCCACGACGCGCACGAACGCGACGACCCCGCGGTACTGGTCGTACGAGGAGTCGAAGACGAGGGCGCGCGCGGCCGCGGACGCGTCCCCGGTCGGAGCGTGGATCCGCTCGACGATCGCGTCGAGCACGTCCTCGACGCCCTGGCCCGTCTTCGCGGAGATGCGGAGGACGCGGTCGGGGTCCTCGCCGAGCAGCTCGCCGAGCTCGCGCGCGGCGCCGTCGGGATCGGCCTGGGGCAGGTCGATCTTGTTGACGACGGGAACGATCTCGAGGTGGCTCTCGATCGCGAGGTACGCGTTCGCGAGGGTTTGCGCCTCGATCCCCTGCGCCGCGTCCACGACGAGCAGGGCACCCTCGCAGGCCTGGAGCGAGCGCGACACCTCGTACGTGAAGTCCACGTGCCCCGGGGTGTCGATCAGGTTCAGCTCGTACCCGCGCCAGTTCACGCGCACCGCCTGCGCCTTGATCGTGATCCCGCGCTCGCGCTCGAGCTCCATGGTGTCGAGGAGCTGCTCGCGCATCTCGCGCTCGCTGACGGCCCCCGTGAGCTCGAGGATGCGATCGGCCAGGGTGGACTTCCCGTGGTCGATGTGCGCGATGATCGCGAAGTTGCGGATGCGTTCCTGCGGGGTCAGGTCTTGCATGTTGCACGTTTGCAAGACCTGACCCCGCTCTACTCCAAGACCTGACCCCGCTCTACTCGCGCCGCGCCCGCAGCAGGAGCAGCGCCTCGAGCTCGCGCAGCCCGAGCGCCCGGGCGAGACCGAGGTAGGCGAGCCCGCCGACGACGAAGGCGGAGCCGAGGGAGAGCACCTGCGCGAGGAAGCCGCGGCCGAGCGCGTGGTCGAGGCCGTACCACGTCCCGAAGGCAGCTGCCGCGGCGAGGGCCGAGGCGAGAGCGATCCGGAGCACCACGGCGAGCGTCCGCGAGACGTGCTCGAGCCCGACGCGGCGCCGCATCATCACGAGGAGCACCCCGGAGGCGACGACGTTGACCGTCGAGGTCGCGAGCGGGATCCCCCAGATCCCGAGCCGGTAGAAGACCGTGTCGAAGAGCGCGTTCACGCCGACGGCGCCGAGCGCGATGCCCGTCGGGACCCAGTTCGTCTGCACGGCGTAGAAGCTGCGGTTGAGGATCAGCATCCAGCCGTTGAAGACGAGCCCGATCGAGAACGCCTGCAGGCACTGGGCGACGATCGTCGTGTCCTCGGCCGTGAACTCCCCGCGCTGGTAGACGAGCCGGGTGATCGGCTGCGCGAGCGCGATCGAGAGCAGCGCCGCGGGAACGAGGAGGAACGCGATCTGGCGCATCCCGCCGTCGAGCGCACGGCGGAGCCCGGGCGCGTCGCCGCGGGCCGCGAGGCGGGCAAGCGTCGGGAAGAGCACCGTCGTCACCGCGACGGCGAAGATGCCCTGCGGGAGCATGTACAGCCGGAACGCCTTGTCGATCGCGGCCGGCGCGAGCTCGGGGTCGAGCAGGCGCGACGCGAACAGCGTGTCCACGAGGAAGTTCACGTTGACGAGGCCGATCGTCAGCGTGACCGGGAGCATGAGCACGAGCACCCGCTTGACGGCGGGGTCGCGCCAGTCGATCGCCAGGGTCAGGCTGCCGTCGAGCCGGCGCAGCCACGGGATCGGGAGCAGCAGCTGGACGAGCGTCCCGAGCACGACGACTCCGGCGTACAGGTAGAGCTGGGCGCTCTCGTCGGAGATCTGCGGCACGCCGAGGACGAGCCCGAGCACGATGACGAGGTTCCACGCCACCGGGGCGAGGGCGGGCACCGCGAACTGGTGATAGGTGTTGAGGATCCCGACCACGATCCCGGAGAGGCCGAGCAGGACGACGATCGGGAAGAGCACGCGTGAGAGCCCGACGGCGAGGTCGAAGTCGCCGCCCGGGTCGCCGAACGGGCGCATGAGGAGCGGCGCGAGCAGGATGAAGACCGCGGTCACGCCCCCCAGGACGAGGAGCGTCAGCCAGAAGAGCGTGGAGGCTACTCGCCAGGCCCGCTTGCGCTCTCCCTTCTCGAGCAGCTCGCTGAAGACCGGGACGAACGCGCCCGAGAGCGCGGCGTCCGCGACGAGCGCACGGACGAGGTTCGGGATCTGGATCGCGACGGTGAACGCGTTGATCAGCCCCGAGACGCCGAAGAAGTAGGCGCTGACCATCTCGCGCACGAGGCCGAGCACGCGCGAGACGGCGGTGGCGGCGGAGAAGACCGCGGTCGAGCGGGCGATCCGGCGACTCGAGTGCGCGTCGCTCCGCGCCGGTACCGGCAGCTCCGAAGCAGCGCCGGCGCCGGGCTCCGGCGGCCGTGGGTCGAGGCGGTCAGGAGGCGTCGAGTCCATGGCCCCGCGATTCTCCCAGCGCGCCCGGAGCTGCTACCATCCCGCGGCCCGCGAGAGCGGGCGCTTCCTCGATATGGCCAACATCAAGCAGCAGCGAAAGCGCGTCCGGATCCAGGCTCGGCAGCGGCTCGAGAACCTCCGCTACCGCTCCAGCGTCAAGACGCTCACGAAGCGCCTCGAGGCTGCGGTCGCGGACGGCGACGCCGAGCAGGTGGCCGCGGAGCACCGCGAGCTCGTGCGCACGATCGACAAGGCGACGTCGCGTGGCGCGCTGCACCGCAACACCGCCGCCCGCAAGAAGTCGCAGGCGGCGAAGCTCGCCGCCGGCACGGGCGCGTAGCCCGCTACGCGGGCCGCCCTCCGGGCCTTCGGGTCAGGTCCACGAGCGCCCGCTGGAGCTCGAGGTCGGGCTGCAGTCGGCTCTGCCCCTTGAGCGCGCCGTCGAGTGCCGCGAGCCGCACGAGCGCGCTCCGGAGCTCCTCCACCGAGAGCCCCTCCGCCTCGCCGTACAGCTTCTGCGCGCGGAAGGGGTGCATCTTCAGTCGCGCGGCCGCCTCCTTCGCCGGGACGCCGTCCGCAGCGAGGCGCTTGACCGAGCGAAGCCTCGTCGCATGGCTTCCGAGCGCCCCCGCCAGACGCGGAGCCACGTCCCGGCGCGGGCGCGACTCCCGCTCGAACAGCGTCTCGCTCACGGCGAGCGCCCGTCCCGCGTCGCGCGCCGCCCACGCGTCCGTGAGCTCGTAGATCGGCAGGCCCGCGACCGGCGTCGCGAGCGCCGCGACCTCCCGCTCACCCACGGGCTCGCCGGCGGCCCAGGTCGCGAGCTTGTCGATCTCCATGGCGAGCGCCTGGAGGTCGTCCCCCACGATCTGGACGAGCGCCTCCGCGGCCTCGGGCTCCGCGCGGACGCCGCGGCTGCGGAACTGCTCGAGCACCCAGCCTGCGACCTTCTTCTTGACGACGTCGAACTCGAGGATCTGCCCCGCCTTCGCGCACGCCTTGCCCAGCGCCGAGGTCGTCTTCACCTCCTCGCCGACGAGCGCGAGCACGGTCCCCGGCGCCGGGCTCTTGACGTAGGCGGCGATCGCATCCACGTCGCCCGGCTTCCAGCCGCCCTTGAGGCGGCCCTCGCCGTCTCTCGTCCCGTCCACGTCCTCCGCGATCACGAGCCGTGAGTCCCCGAAGAGGCTCCCCGCGTTGCAGAGGCCGACCACGGCCTCCCCCGAGGTGTCCGTCGCGCTCACGACCTCGATCGCCTCGGGCACGAAGTGCCGCCGCAGGCGCGCAAGAGCCGTGTCGATCTTCGGCCGGTCGCTCCCCGTGAGGAGATAGACGGGCTTGTCGGGGCCGTCGGCCACGAGCAAAACCTACCCCTCGGTGCGGACCCGGAGACGCCGGCCGTCGGACTCGACGACGACCCGCCCGTCCTGGTCGGTCCGGAGCACGGCGAGCCCGGGAGACGCGGAGAGCGCGGCGAGCGTCTCCGGGCGCGGGTGGCCGTAGTCGTTCCCTCGCCCGCACGAGATCACCGCGACCCGCGGCCGGAGCTCTCGCAGCTGCTCGCCGAGACCCGGGTCCTCCGAGCCGTGGTGCGCGACCTTCAGGATCTCGACCTCCCCGGCGCGAAGCCCCGACGTGACGTCGGACTCCGCGTCGGCGGGCAGGAGCACGTCCGTCTCGCCGTACGACGCGAGCAGGACGACAGCGTTGAGGTTGGGGTTCTCCGAGGAGGCGCCGCCGTCCTCGGGCCAGAGCACGCGCAGGAGAAGGCCGCCGGCGCGAAGCTCGTCGCCCTCGCGGACGACACGGACCCTCACCCCGCGCTGCCTGGCTGCGGCGAGCGCCTCCTCGTGATCGGACCCCGTGGCGGCGAGACCCGGGTCGAGCACCTCTCCCACCCGCAGGCGGCGCAGCACGTCGGCGGCGCCGCCCACGTGGTCGCGCTCGGGATGGGTGAGGACGAGCGCCGACAGGGAGCGCACGCCCATCCCCGAGAGCTGCCCCGCGACGTCCGCCTCCGGCGGCCCCTGGTCCACCAGCACGCGGGCAGTCGGCGTCTCGAGGAGGATGGAGTCCCCCTGGCCGACGTCGAGAAAGGTCACGCGCAGCCCGCCCGGGCGAGTCCAGGAAGGAGCCGGCCGGAGCGCCCACCCGCCCACCGCGGCGACGAGCGCGAGGCCGGCCAGGACCGCAGCGGCGGCGGGCCACGACGCGACGAGACGGCGGCGGGCGCCGCGGACGACGACCCAGGAGACCACCGTTCCGAGCAGGAGCACACAGGCGCCGCGCCAGCCGACCTGCGCGCCCGGGAGGCTCGCGACGATCCTCGCGACGAGCCCGAGCCATGCCGCCGCCCAGCCGGCAATCCACGCGAGCGCCGCCGCCGCTCCGGGCGAGAGCGGCGCGACCGCGGCGGAGGCGAGCCCGAGCCCGAGGACGACGGGAACGGCCGGGAACGCGAGCACGTTCGCCGGGACCGTGTAGACGGGCGCCCGGTCGAAGTGGTAGAGGACGATCGGTGCCGTGACCACCCCGCACGCGAGCGAGACCGCGAACGCGTCCGCGAAGGCGGCCGGAAGCGCGGAGCCGTCGGCCGCCCGCCGAACGCGTGGAACGGCGACGAAGATGGCGGCGACCGCTGCGAAGGAGAGCTGGAATCCCGGCTCGAAGAGCGTCGCGGGCGCCCAGGCGAGAAGGACGATCGCACCGAGAGCGAGGAAGTGCCAGCGGTCTCTGGGTCGGGCCGCGAGCCACGCGAGCGACACGAGGGCACCGGCCACCCCCGCCCTCACCACCGAGGGCTGCCATCCGACCGCGAGGACGTACCCGCCGATCGCCGCGAGCGTCGTGAGCTCGGTCAGGTAGCGCGAGAGCCGGAGCAGCCAGCCGAGCGCGTGGGCCCCGGCGACGATGAACGCGACGTTCTGCCCG
The DNA here is from genome assembly GCA_964569165.1 of uncultured Gaiellales bacterium. Taxonomy (GTDB): domain Bacteria; phylum Actinomycetota; class Thermoleophilia; order Gaiellales; family Gaiellaceae; genus GMQP-bins7. Next base: position 2,929 of record CAZMUG010000111.1, on the reverse strand, counting down.
GACACGGCGAGGAGATGCGTCAGGCCCGCCGCCCGGAAGTCGTCCCTCGTCGCGTCCGGCAGGCCCTCGTCCTCGCCCAGCACGATTCCCAGGACGACGCCCCGGCGCACGCCGCCCGTGCCGTCCCGCACCGCGGCGGAGATCCGGTCCCGGAGACGGTCGCCGAGAGCGGCGACGCCGCCGCGACGCCCGACCTGTCTCCACCAGGTCGCCCGCAGGACCACGTGGGCTCCCTGGCGCGCGAGCCAGTCGCGCTCGTCGAACCCGCCGTCCGCCGACGGCTCGCGTGGCTCGACCACGCGGACGTCGGCCTCCAACACGGCGCCGCGAGGCGGCGCGCGGCCCGCCGGAAGCACGAGCAGCACGCGCTCGTGCACCGCGGTCTCGTCGAAGGACCGCGTCACGCCGAGAACGCGGACCGACCAGGGAGACGTCCGCGCGGCCGCGGTCGTCACGACGTGGGCGCGACCGGTGTCCCCGAGGCGCCCGATGAGGACGCTCCGCTCCAGCTCGCTCACCCGCAGCGAGCCCCAGGTCAGGCCGAGCGCCGCCAGGGCGAGAGCGAGGGCGACGACGCGCGGCCAGCCGGTCAGGACGGCGACTCCACCCAGGCCGGCCGCCGCGAGCGCGAGCCCGGGCCCGAGGCCGGGAGCCGCCCAGTTCGCCAGCGCGAGGCCAACGCAGGTGGAGCCTGCGAGAAGTGACGGCCAGTGGAGCTCGACGGCCCGTCTCAGGGTGTCACCAGGTCGCGGAGCTGCTCGATCCTCGTGGGCCCGATGCCCGGGACGGCGTCGAGGTCGTCCACGGACCGGAACGGGCCGTGCTCCGTGCGGTAGTCCACGATCCGCTGCGCCGTGACCGGCCCGACGCCGGGGAGCTCGTCGAGCTCCTCGGCCGTTGCCGACGAGAGGCTCGGTCTCGACGCCGTGGTCCCGTCCGCGGCGGCGGAGCCCTGGCTCGTGCTCGCCGCCCCACCTCCTCGCTGCCGGGCCGGGACGAGCACCTGCACCCCGTCCACGAGCGGCGCCGCGAGGTTCAGCTCGGCCAGCAGGGCGCCGCGCCGGGCGCCGCCTGCGCGCGCGACCGCGTCCGCAACCCGTGCGCCGTCTCGCAGTCGGTACAGGCCCGGCCGCCGGACGGCCCCGACGACATGGACGACCAGCACCGCACGAGCACGTTTCGGCGCCCGCACGGGCTCCAGCGGCGCGACGGCCTCCGGGGCGCTCGCCGCGCCCGTCTGCGCGAGGCGCTGCCCGGCGAGCGCGAGCACGACGAGCAGGGCGCACCCCGCCGCGAGAGCGGTCGAGCGCGAGACGTCGAACGGCACCCGCTCAGGGTGGCTGCGACCCGGTCACACGTGGGACACGGCTTCGTCGAGGAAGTGCGACAAAGGCGGTGCACTGCTGACGCAGCGCACCTGGTCTCAGGCGGTGCATTGCTGAAGCAATGCACCGGGCGGCGGCGTGCGGTGCGTCCAGAGCGGTGCACTGCTGGAGCAGCGCACCGGCGCGCGTCAGGTGACGAAGTTGACGAGCTTGCCGGGGACGACGATCGTCCGCTCCGGCTCCCCGCCGTCGAGGTACTCGGCCACGCGCTCCGACGCGCGTGCCAGCGCGACGAGCTCGCCCTCCGCCATCCCCGCCGGAACGTGCACCCGGTCCCTGATCTTCCCGTTCACCTGGACGACGACCTCGACCGTGTCGACCTCGAGCAGCTCCGGGTCCGCCACGGGCCAGGGCGCCTCCCACAGCCGCGTGTGCCCGAGCCGAGCCCACAGCTCCTCGGCGACGTGCGGCGCGTACGGCTGGATCAGGGACACGGCCGTCTCCGCCGCGAACCGCGAGTCGCGCCCGCTCCGATCCTTCGAGAGCTCGTTCACGAGCTCCATCACCGCTGCAATGCCCGTGTTGAACGCGAACCGGCGTCCGACGTCGTCGGACACCTTCGCGATCGTCGCGTGTGCCTTCCGCGCGAGCGGGCCGCCCTCGGGCTCGCCGAAGGGAGCGCGCTCCGCGACCTCGCCGACGATCGTCCACAGGCGCCGCACGAAGCGAGCCATCGCCTCGACGCTGGTCTCGGTCCACTCCATGTCCTCGTCAGCCGGGCCGAGGAACAGGATGTTGAGCCGGCACGCGTCGGCGCCGTAGCGCTCGAGGAAGTCGTCCGGGCCGACGATGTTCCCCGCCCGCTTCGACATCTTCGTGTTCCCGAGCGTCACCCACCCGTTGGAGAAGAACTGCGCGAAGGGCTCGCGGAAGCCGAGCATCCCCAGGTCGTTCAGCACCTTGACCCAGAACCGCGCGTAGATCATGTGCATGATCGCGTGGTCCACGCCGCCGATGTAGAGGTCGACGGGGCTCCAGTAGTCCACGGCCGCGCGGTCGAACGGCGCCGAGTCGTTCGAGGCGTCGCAGTAGCGGAGGAAGTACCAGGAGGAGTCGACGAACGTGTCCATGGTCTCCGTCTCGCGCTTCGCCGGCCCCGAGCAGGACGGGCATGCCACGTTCACCCAGTCCTCGGCCTGCGCGAGCGGGGGCACGCCCTTCGGCTTGTAGTCCTCGATCTCCGGCAGCACGACGGGGAGCTCCTCGTCCGGAACGGGGACGATCCCGCAGGTGTCGCAGTAGACGACGGGGATCGGGCAGCCCCAGTAGCGCTGGCGCGAGAAGCCCCAGTCGCGGAGCCGGAAGTTGATCGTGAACCGCCCGCGGCCCTCCGCTTCGAGCTTCTCGACGATCCGGCGGCCGCCCTCGGGCGCGGGCAGGCCGTCGAACTCCGCCGAGTCGACGAGCACGCCGCCGGGGTGGGGAAGCGCCCGGCCCTGCTCTGAACCGGCGGGGTGCGTCAGCGCCCCGCCCTGCCCTGAACCGGCGGGGTGCTTCAGCGCCCCGCCCTGCCCTTCCGCTTCCTCTTCCTCTTCCTCTTCCTC
>CAZMUG010000110.1:0-8960 GCA_964569165.1 uncultured Gaiellales bacterium | reverse complement strand
CGCTTCAGCGCCTCACCTGGCACCCCACCGGGTGAGGCGCGTCAGCGCCTCACCTGGCACCCCACCCGCTGAGGCGCTTCAGCGCCTCACGTGAGCCAAGGCTCGACCGACTCTGGATAGCCGTTCTCGTCCAGGTAGGAGATCGCGCGGCTCGCGATCCACACGAGCGCGGACGGGCTCGCGCCCTCGAGCGCCTCGCGCACGGCCGCGTCGCCGTGGAGCGCGTCGCCGCCCACGCCTGCCCGCGCGCGGCGCAGCAGGCAGAGCTTCATGGCCGCGAGGTCGGCGTCGTTTCCGATCGCCCCGTACCACTGCACGCCGACGGCACGCTCGAGCAGCTCCCCGGCCTCGAGGGCGAGCTTCCCGGCGTCCTCGGACGCGACGAAGTAGTCGGCCTTGCCCGAACGGTCCCCGTCCCTGCGCTGAAAAGCCACGTGGCCCTCCTCCTAACGAAATTGCGGCACGAACGTCACACAGTATGATCCTGCACCTCGACCAGGGCACGAAGGCGCTCGGGCGACCGGCAGGCGGAGGACTCCGCCGTGCAGTCGGGAGCCGGGCCGGCCGGCGGCTTCGGGGCCTGGGCGAGGCAACGCAGGAAGACACTCGGATGGAGGGAGTACATGCGTAGACCTTCAATCTGGCTCCTGGCGGGTGCGACGGCGCTCGTTGCGAGCCTCATCGTCGGACCCGCCGCGAACGCCAAGACAGAGCGGCAGTCGGCCGGTACGGTGGTCATCGGCCACGACCAGGAGCCCGTCACCCTCAACAACTTCATCACCGAGGGGAACGCGTACACGACGTCGCTCGTGACGAACACGATCCTGGCCGGCGGGATGATCTACAACCAGAACGCGAAGCTGACGCCGTACCTCTTCGCGGGCCCGCCGAAGATCCTCAAGAACGACCCGCTCACGGTGAAGTTCTCGTACAGCCCGAAGGCGAAGTGGAGCGACGGGCGGCAGGTCACCGGTGCGGACTTCAAGGGCACCTACAACACGATCATGAACCCGAACTGGGACATCACCTCCCGCGAGGGCTGGGAGGACATCCAGGCCATCAACGCGACGGGCAAGAACGTCACCGTGATGTGGAAGAAGGGGAAGGCGTACTCGGCCTGGGACGCCCTGGTCGCGTCGTCTCCGCTTCCTGCCCACAAGGTCGCGGGCCAGGACTTCAACCAGTGGGGCCGCAACGGCCTCGACATCTCGAGCGGCCCGTTCAAGTTCACGAGCTGGCAGCGCGGGACCCAGATCGTGATCAGCGCGAACACCGCCTTCCAGGCACGCGCGAAGGCGAAGCTCAGCCGGATCGTGTTCCGCTACATCCCCTCGACGCCGTCGCTGTTCCAGGCGCTCACCTCGGGTGAGATCCAGGTGACGGAGCCGCAGCCGCAGCTCCAGATCGTGGACATCCAGAAGAACTCGAAGTTCAAGGTTCAGACTGGCCCCGGCTACTTCTGGGAGCACATGGACATCCAGTTCGGCCCGAAGGGGCATCCGGCTCTCAAGCAGAAGTACATCCGCCAGGCGCTGATCCAGGGCATCAACCGCACCCAGATCAAGACGGCGCTGTACGTCAAGCCCGGGCTCGTCAAGAACGCGAAGAGCCTGCCGGTGCTGCAGAGCCACATCTTCAAGCCGTTCGAGGAGTACTACGAGCCGAACTGGGCGATCTGGAAGTTCAACCAGGCGAAGGTCATCTCGACCCTGAAGGGCAAGGGTTGCACGGGTGGCCCGAGCAAGCCCGCGGCGAACAACTCGGACGTCTGGTCCTGCCCGGGCGTCGGGAAGCTCAGCTTCCGCTTCACGACGACCTCCGGCAACCAGCTGCGCGCCCTCACCTTCGAGATCGCGCAGAAGCAGCTCAAGAGCGTCGGCATCGAGCTGGTGCCTCGCTTCGGCCCGGCGGGCACGGTCTTCGGACAGGTGCTCCCCTCGGGCGACTGGGACATCTTCATGTTCACGTGGCTCGGCGGCCCCACCAGCTCCGGGACGAGCTTCGGCCTCTACGGCTGCGGTGGTGACCAGAACTACATGAACTACTGCAACAAGAAGGCGTCCAACCTGCTCCAGAAGGCCCAGTTCACGCCGGACCCGGACGCCCGGGCGAAGCTCCTGAACCAGGCCGAGAAGATCATGGCCCAGGACGTGATGTCGGTTCCGATGTACGTCCGGCCTGGCTTCCTGATCAACAGCACCAGCGTGAAGGGCCCCGTGCTGAACCCGACCCAGCAGGGCTCGACGTGGAACGCGGAGGTCTGGACGACGAGCGCCTAGGCGCGAGTCGCACAGGCTTTCCCGCACGACCCGAAGTCCCGCCCCCGTGCAAGCGGGGGCGGGACTTCCCTCTAAGATCCGGAGGCCGACATGCTGACCTACGTCATCCGCCGACTTCTCTACAGCGTCGTCGTCCTGATCGCCGCGAGCTTCATCATCTTCGCGTTCGTCTCGCTCTCGAACGACCCGCTCGCGTTCCTCAAGATGCAGCCCAACGCGTCCCAGATCACGATCGACCGGATCACGGAGCGGAAGCATCTCGACGCATCCATCCCGGTGCAGTACCTGTACTGGGTCAAGGACGCGCTTACGAACGAGTTCGGCACCACCACGATCGGCGACCGTCCGATCCTGCCCGAGCTCACCCGCGTGATGGGGCACACGCTCCAGCTCGTGATCGTGGCCGAGCTGCTCGCGGTCCTCATCGCCGTCTTCATCGGGGTGTACTCGGCGTTACGCCAGTACTCCGTGTTCGACTACACGGCGACGACCTTCAGCTTCGTCGGCCTCGCGACGCCCGTGTTCTGGCTCGCGCTCATGCTGCAGGTGCTGTTCGTCAACATCTACCTCTGGTTCGACGTGCGGATCTTCTACACGGCGAACCTGAGCGGGGTGGACCCCGGCACGGGCATCCACTTCCTGCTCGATCGCGCCCAGCACCTGGGCCTCCCGATCCTCGTGCTCATGGTGGCGAGCATCGCGCAGTACTCCAGGTACATGCGCGCGTCGATGCTCGAGGTGGTCAACTCCGACTACGTTCGCACGGCGCGCGCCAAGGGCCTGTCGGAGAAGCGCGTGACGATGAAGCACGCGTTCCGCAACGCGCTCATCCCGCTCGTGACCATCGTGGCGCTCAACTTCGGCGGCCTGCTCGGGGGCGCCGTCGTGACGGAGACCGTCTTCGCGCTCGACGGCATGGGGCTCTACTTCGTGAACCAGCTGAACCTCGGCGACCCGTACCCGGTGATGGCCTGGTTGATGGTGACCGCCACGATGATCATCGTGTTCAACCTGGTGGCGGACATCCTCTACGGGTACCTGGACCCACGCGTCCGGTATGACTGACCGGGTCCCCCCGGCGGACCAGCTCCCGGAGGACCGGGAGGAGGTCGTGGTGGACGCGGGCAGCGTGTCCCGGCCCGCTGCGGCCCGTCCGGGCGCCGGCACGGTCGCGACGATCGAGGAGCCGCAGGGGGCCGCCGGCATGGACCTGGAGCTCTCCTACGAGAGCGGCGTCGAGGTCAAGGCCCGGAGCCAGTGGGCGTACGCGCGCATGCGCTTCTTCCGGCACCGGCTCGCGGTCGGGAGCGTCGTCGTCCTCATCCTGGTCGCGCTGGTGGCCATCTTCGCCAAGTGGGTCGCGCCGTACGGCTTCAACGACCAGGACTACCTCATCATCGCCCAGGGGCCGTCCTGGGACCATCCCTTCGGCACCGACCTCCTCGGTCGCGACTACCTGAGCCGTGTCATCTACGGGCTGCGGACGTCGCTCTGGGTCGCGTTCTTCGTCGCCATCGTGTCCACCGCCATCGGAACCGTCGTCGGCGCGTTCGCGGGCTACTACGGCGGGACGATCGACAACCTGCTCATGCGCTTCACCGACCTCATCCTCACGCTCCCCGGGCTCGCCGTGCTCCTCACGGCCGCGGCGTTCCTCGGTCAGGAGACGCAGACGATCGGCCCGATCGAGATCTCGCAGCCGGTCATGATCGGCCTGATCCTCGCGTTCCTCTTCTGGACCGGCCTCGCGCGGATCGTCCGCGGCGTCTTCCTCTCGCTCCGCGAGAAGGAGTTCGTCGAGGCCGCGAAGGCGTCCGGGGCGAGCGACCTGCGGATCATCGTCCGGCACATCCTTCCGAACTGCATCGGCCCGATCGTCGTCACGATGACCCTGATCATCGCGGGGGCGATCCTCGTCGAGGCGGCTCTCTCGTTCCTCGGCTTCGGGATCCAGCCCCCGAACCCCGCGCTCGGCAGCCTCATCGCCGAGGGCAACGTCGGCGGCCTCGGGTACTGGTGGCTCGTCACCTTCCCCGGTATCGTCATCGTCATCATCGCGCTCGCCGTGAACTTCATCGGCGACGGGTTGCGCGACGCCCTCGACCCGACCCAGCGAGTCCGTGCCTGATCCCATCCTCTCGGTCCAGGACCTGACGGTCGAGTTCAAGACCGAGGACGGGATCGTCCACGCGGTCACGGGCGTCAGCTACGACCTCTACCCGGGCGAGACCCTCGGCGTCGTCGGGGAGTCGGGATCGGGCAAGAGCGTGTCCGTCATGGCCATGCTCGGCCTCATCCCGGTGCCTCCGGGCCGGATCGCCGCGGGCCAGGCCCTCTACAAGGGGCGCGACCTGCTCACGCTCCCGAAGAAGGAGCTCCGGGACATCCGGGGAGGCGAGGTCGCCATGATCTTCCAGGACCCGATGACCTCGCTGAACCCGGTGTTCACGATCGGGGACCAGATCGCGGAGGCGATCAAGACGCACAACCCGGGGACGAAGGACGACGACGCGCGCAAGCGGGCCGTCGAGCTGCTCGACCTCGTCGGCGTGCCGTTCGCCGAGCGCCGGTACGACCAGTACCCGCACGAGTTCTCCGGCGGGATGCGCCAGCGCGCGATGATCGCGATGGCGATCTCGAACGAGCCGAGCATCCTCATCGCCGACGAGCCGACGACGGCGCTCGACGTCACGATCCAGGCGCAGATCATCGAGGTGATGCGCGCCGCGCAGGAGGAGACCCACGCGGCGACGATCCTCATCACCCACGATCTCGGCCTCATCGCGGAGCTGGCCGACCGCGTGGTGGTCATGTATGCCGGCCGTGTCGTCGAGCTCGGCGACGTCTTCACGATCTTCAACGAGCCGCGCCATCCGTACACGATCGGGCTGATGAACTCGCTCGCGCGGGTCGATCTCGACCGCGAATGGCTGGAGCCGATCCCCGGGCAGCCGCCGAGCCTGGTCACCCCACCGCCCGGGTGCGCCTTCCACCCGCGCTGCGCGTTCTCCCAGGGGCGGGAGATCTGCCGCACCGAGATCCCCACGCTCCGCACGTTCGGCCAGTCCGGCGAGCACCTCTCCGCGTGCCACTTCGTGGAGGAGCTCGAGGCACAGCACGCCGCAGCCCGCGTGAGCGCGGCGGAGGGACGATGAGCCAGGCGGAGACCACGGCGCCCGCCCAGGAGGCCGCAGGGGCGCGCGACGCGAGCGAGATCCTCCGCGTTGACGGCCTCGTCAAGTACTTCCCGATCAAGGCCGGGCTCTTCAAGCGGACGGTCGGTCACGTGCGTGCAGTGGACGGCGTCGATCTCAGCATTCGCCAGGGCGAGACGCTGGGAGTCGTGGGCGAGTCCGGGTGCGGCAAGACGACGCTCGGCCGGACGATCATCAAGCTGATCGAGCCCACCGCGGGCACCATCGTCTTCGACGGCAACGACATCACGAAGTACAAGCGCCGCCAGATGCGGCCCGTTCGCCGCGACGTCCAGATCGTCTTCCAGGACCCGTACGCGTCGCTGAACCCGCGCATGACCGTCCGCGAGATCGTCGCCGAGCCGCTGAGGATCCACGGCCTCTACCGGGGCGGTGAGGGGCGCCGCCGCGTCGAGGAGCTCCTGCGCACCGTCGGCCTCAGCCCCGAGCACGGAAACCGCTTCCCGCACGAGTTCTCGGGGGGCCAGCGCCAGAGGATCGGCGTGGCCCGGGCGCTCGCCCTCAACCCGCGGATGCTCGTCCTCGACGAGCCTGTCTCCGCGCTCGACGTGTCGATCCAGGCCCAGGTCGTGAACCTCATGGTGCAGCTCCAGCGGGACTTCGGCCTCACGTACCTCTTCATCTCGCACGATCTCTCGATCGTCCGCCACATCTCCGATCGCGTGGCGGTGATGTACCTCGGCAAGCTCGTGGAGGTCGGGACGCGGAAGCAGCTCTACGAGGCCCCGATGCACCCGTACACACAGGCGCTGCTCTCGGCGGCGCCGATCGAGTCGCCCAACGTGCGCGGCAAGCGCGAGCGGATCGTGCTCAAGGGTGACGTTCCCAGTCCGGCCAACCCGCCCTCGGGGTGCCGGTTCCGGACGCGCTGCTGGAAGGCCCAGCCGATCTGCGAGGAGCAGGAGCCGCCGCTCGTCACGCCGTCCGAGGGCGAGCATCCGGTCGCCTGCCATTTCCCCGAGATCATGCAGCCGCTCGACGTCGTCCAGCCCTCGGCGAGCCCGTAGCCGTCCGTGGGCGCGCTCTGCGCTAACTCCCGCCGCCCGCGCTCGTCCAAGAGAGCATGACAGTGGTGCCGCGCTCCGTGGTCTGCGACCGGGTTCGGTCCCAGGTCTCGCTCCGCCTCGACGGCGAGCTCTCGCAGCTCGAGTCGCGCATGGTGGAGGCGCATCTCTCGCGGTGCCCCGCCTGCCGGGCGTTCGAGACGGGCGCCGTCGTCGTCACCGAGCAGCTGCGGGCCGCCCCGCTCGAGCCGCTCGCGCGGCCCGTGGACGTCCGGCGGCCGGCCAGGACCTGGGTCGCACGCGCGCAGCTCGGCATGGCCGCGGCCCTCGCGCTCGTCTTCTTCGGTGCTGCCGCCCAGTTCGCGGACCGGCCCGACGAGTCGGGCTTCCGGCAGCCGGAGCAGTACGCCACCTATACGCAGCTCGAGCGCGAGGTGGAGCAGATCATCGCGGACGGCCGCGCCTTCGCCCAGCGCTCGGGCGACGTCGTACCCCTGTAGCCGGCGCGTCGTCTCGTCAGCGCGTCAAGAGAACGTGCGCAGCGGCCGGTCGCTGCGGGCCGCGCCCGCCCGGCACGACACGCGTGCGTGCCGTGGCTCGAGCTTCGCGCAGGCGAACTGCCCGTCGGTGAGGACCGAGAGGGTGCGCCCGAACCAGCCGTAGCACCACCAGCGCGTCGTCGTGGGGAGGTCGGCGCACGTGTTGACGAGGCGCAGTTGCTCGAAGACCTTTCCGTCGAGGGCGGGGATGTTGACACCGCGCAGGCAGTTGTAGGTGTCCGTGCCCTCGAGCCCGGCGCAGGTGCGGGCGTGATCGACCGGGTCCCGCTCCCGTGACATGAGGAGCGACGCGCCGCTGATACAGCCGGCCCGCTGGAGCCCCTCGAGCTCGCCGCAGAGCCCGAGGACGTCCGCCGGCTCGTAGACCCTCGTCGAGGCCTGCCGCTCCCAGAAGTAGCGGAACCAGCACGGGCGCTTGTACTCGTACGCGCCGCACACGGACTCCGGCGACGTGTCGGCGCTCGCGGACACCTCGGTGCCGTCGACGCCGCCGAGGGAGATCCAGTAGTCGTGGAACGCGCCCTGGGAGCAGTCCGGTGCCCGGTTGGGCCCGAGCGCCTTGCAGGCGCCGACCGCCGGTCCGAGCGACCCGTGATAGCCGCGCATGAACGCGTGCCCGGCGCCGTGGACGCACGTGTACTCGCGGAAGCGGGTCGGGAGCTGTCCGCAAGCCGCCAGGATGCTCTCCGGATCCTGGACGAGCTCGGGCCCCAGGTACATCGCCATCCCCATCCCGAAGCCGCCGGAGCACCCGGGGTCGTTCGAGCGGGGCGTGTACTCGAACAGCGTCTCCAGCGTGACTCCGTGCCGCTTCGCCCAGGTCCGGCCGACCTCGTGCATCAGGGAGTGGCAGGCGGCCTCGAGGAAGCCGCCGGCCTCGTGCACCTGGCCGTCGATCCTCGGCACGCCGGTGGATGGGTTGCCGTACTCCTCGACCGCTGCGAGGAGGCCGCTCGTGTAGCAGCGCGCCATCTTCTTCTCCGGGAGGGACACGCACTCCGAGAGGAAGCCCGTGGTGTTCCCGGCTATCTCGGCATCGGGAACGGGCACCGTCGCGCTCGTGCCCGCCCGGGTCACCGCGAGGGCGACTCCGGCGGCGAGGGCGAGCGCAGCCACGACTTTCAGGCGGCGAGCCACCATCCGTTGAGACGAGCGCGCGCCGGGGGAGTTAGCGCGCCAGGGGGAGCGGGCTAGTGTCGCTCGAGGAGCTCGACCTCGAGCCCCTTCTTCTGCATCTTCGTCAGGACCTCGTTCACGTCGTCCCACTCGACGAAGCCGAGGCTCGTGATCGAGTCGAGGCCGAATCCCGCGGACGTCGGGTCCTCGAACTGGTCGGCGGTCGCGGCGAGCGTGTCGGAGAACGCATCGAGCCGGTCCGCGAGCTCGGAGTTCAGGTCCTCGAAACCGGGCGCGACGGCGGCATCGCGGACGTCGTCGGCGACGTCCCCGATGGCCGCGGACGCCACGTCGAGGCGCTCGATCAGGTTCTCGACGGAGTCGGCCTTGGTGATCTGCGCGTAGGCGAAGTCCACGCGGTCGCGCGTGTTCACGACGGTCGCCTGGTACTCGGGCTTCGTCGCGGTCTTGTCGCCTCCGAGCGCGGTCACGGCGACCACGACCGCGATCAGCGCAGCCGCAGCCACTCCTCCGAGAACGAGCAGGGTGTTCCGGTTCGCGGGCACAGGTGGCCAGGATAGCCAGGGCCCGGTCACTTCCCGGCAGGGTTCACGTTGGGCTTCGATAAACTCGCCCGCGCCGGCGCGGCCCTTCTGCGCCCACGACCTTCGCCTCAGGAGAACCATGTCCGAGAACGGATCTGACAGCACGAACACCGGCCGGATCATCGAGATCAAGGGCGTCGTCATCGATGCCGTCTTCCCGGACCGGCTCCCCGAGATCTAC
>CAZMUG010000109.1:0-9001 GCA_964569165.1 uncultured Gaiellales bacterium | reverse complement strand
AGCGGGTGAGCGTCATCCCCGCCCGCGCCGGGATCGAGCTGGACGTGCCGGCGACGGCGCAGGCGCTCCTCCGCGCGGCGACGCGACCGGCCGACCGGGTCGCCCGCCTCGCCCTCGTGCGCTCCGCGCCTGAGCGCACGACGAAGGAAGCGCTGGCCATGGGGATCGACACGCGCATGGCCGGGTACCGCACGTACTACTCGGGCACGGCCGACAGGGTCACGAACCTCCAGCTCGGCGTGCGGGCGCTCGACGGCACCCTCGTCGCGCCCGGCGGCACGTTCTCGCTCAACGACGCGATCGGCGAGAGGACGGTCGAGCGCGGCTTCCGGGCGGCGCCGGTGATCATCGGGACCGAGTACGCGGAGGAGGTGGGCGGCGGCACCTCGCAGGTCGCGACGACGGTCTTCAACGCCGCCTGGGAGGCGGGTCTCGAGATCACGGAGCGTCATCCCCACTCGCTCTACATCAGCCGCTACCAGCTCGGCCGCGACGCCACGGTCTACTGGCCCTCGCTCGACCTGAAGTTCCGGAACGACACGTCGAGCTGGGTGCTCGTCAGGGGCATTGCCGAGTCCGACGCGATCCACGTCGTCATCTACGGCGGCGAGCGGCGCCGCGTGGAGAGCTCCGCGACACCGCTCGTGTACACGGGCGCCGTGCCGAGGGAGTACGTGAAGGATCCGAAGCTTCCGAAGGGGGAGCGTGTCGTCGAGGCCGAGGGGTCGCGGCCTTCGCGCACGACGGCGACACGTGAGATCTACGCGCCGAACGGAGATCTCCTCGACTCGGAGACGTGGACGACCTCGTACGAGGGCGAGACGAGGATCATCCACATCGGGACGAAGGCGCCCGAGCCGAAGTCGGCGAAGCCCGAAGCGAAGGAGCCGCCGGCGCCGGGCAAGGCGAAGGAGGCTCCGCCTACTCCGACGGCGGCTCCGTAGCTGCGGAGCGCGTCATCGCTTCGACCAGCCAGCCCGGGACCCGGGTCGGGCGGTACGTCTCGCGATCGACGGTCGCGTGCCGCGTGTAGCCGTCCGCGACGAGCTCCCCGTCCCGCTCGATCCGGTACTCATAGGTGAAGCGCGCGCCGCGTAGGTCCGCGCAGCGGGCCCGGATCGTGAGCACCTCGTCGAAGTGGGCTGCCCGGTGGTAGCGGAGATGCACCTCGGTCGTGAGGGCCTCGATCCCGCCGCTCCGGAGCGCGTTGTAGCCGCCCGCGTACTCGGCGAGGTGCGCGACGCGAGCGACCTCGAGCCAGACGACGAACGAGCCGTGGTGCGCGATGCCCTGCGCGTCGGTCTCCGCGAACCGGATCCGCACCTCCGTCGAGAACGGAAAGCCCTGCACGGGGCAAGCCTAGAATCGGAGCGTGGCCGCCGCGGAGCTAGCCGCCCTCATCCGCGAGCGGCAGCCGTGCGTCGTCCTCACCGGAGCCGGCATCTCGACCGAGAGCGGGATCCCGGACTTCCGCTCCGCGACCGGGATCTGGGCGGACGTGGACCCGTTCGAGGTTGCGTCGATCCGGGCGTTCCACCGTGATCCGGAGCGCGTCTGGCGCTTCTACTCGACCAGGATTCAGTCACTCGCGGAGGCCGAGCCGAACGCGGGGCACTTCGCGATCGCGGAGCTCGAGCGGCGCGGGCTCGTGCACGCGGTCGTCACGCAGAACATCGACAGGCTGCACACGCGGGCGGGCAGCGAGGACGTCGTGGAGGTGCACGGCTCGATTCGTGCCGCCCAGTGCCTCGCCTGCCTCTGGACGGAGCCGGCGGACGCCGTGCTCGCGCAGCTCGAGGATCGTCCCGTGCCCGTCTGCCCGCATTGCGGTGGGACGCTCAAGCCAGGCGTGACCCTCTTCGGCGAGCTGCTGCCGCCCGGCGCGCTGGAGAGGGCGTCCGAGCTCGCGCGGATGGCGGGGCTCGTGCTCGTCGTGGGCTCGTCGCTCGAGGTCTGGCCCGTCGCCGGCCTCCCGCTCGAGGCGCGCGCATTCGCGATCGTGAACCAGGGGCCCACGGCGCTCGATGAGCAGGCGCTCCTGAAGATCGACGCCGGTGCTGGTGAGACGCTCACCGCAGTCGTCGCGGCGCTCGCGAGAGAGGAAGTGGTATGACTTCCCGCATGCCCGAGACGAAGAAAGGTGCGGCCACCACGTCCGACAAGGACTTCGTGACTCGGCTGGCGGACAAGGGCGAGGAGGCGCTCCAGCGCCTGGCGGAGCTTCCGGGCGGTCAGAAGGCGATGACCGCGGTGAACGACCTGCGTGCCCGCGTCGACGATCTCGCGAAGAAGGTCCGGGGCCTCGACACGCTGGAAGCGAGGGTCGCGAAGCTCGAGAAGGAGGTCGCCGCCCTCAAGAAGGCGAAGACCCCGGCTCGCCGCGCGACCCCGCGCAAGCCCACCCCGTCGTCCTAGCCGGACACCGTCGCCACCCGTACCCGCAGAGCGCCAGGGACGACTTCGAAGCGCGCAGGAGTGGTACCCGGCTGCTCTCCGTCGAGCTCGATCGGCAGCGGCTCGTCGGCGTCGATGGTCACGGCCCGTCCACGAAGGGGCTCGAGGCGCGGGTGCGGGAGGTGCTTGCCCCTGTAGACCTTGGGGAGCACGAAGAGGAGGTCGCGCCTGGTCACGTCGCCGATCAGCAGCACGTCGAAGAGGCCGTCGTCCGGCTCCGCCTCGGGGCACATCAGCATCCCGCCGCCGAGGTAGCGGCCGTTCGCGACCATGACGTCGATCATCCGGCCCTCGCGTAGCTCCTCGTCCACGGTGACCCGCATCTCCCCCGTCTGCCAGCCGAAGAAGACGGCGAAGGTGGACCAGTAGTACGAGACCCTCCCGCCCAGGGCCTTGGAGGACTCGTTCGCGCGCTTGGCGATCGCGCCCGAGATGCCCGCGCTCGCGACGTTTGCGAACCAGGCGTGCGCCTCCTCGCCCGCCCAGCTCCGGTAGGAGACGCGGCCGGCATCGATCGCGCGCACGTCGCCGCCGCGCGCGATGTCGATCGCCCGGTCGAGGTCCTGCGGGATGCCGTACGTGCGCGCGAAGTCCCACCCCGTCCCGCGCGGGATCACCGCGAGCTCGACGGTCGCTGATCCCGCGACGCCGTTCACGACCTCGTTGACGGTGCCGTCGCCGCCGACGACGACGAGGCGCTCCGCGCCCCGTGCAACGGCCTGCGCGGCGAGGTCGCTCATGTGCCCCGCGCTCTGCGAGATCAGGGCGTCGCCGGCGAGGCCGCGGGCGGCCGCGCGGTGGGCGATCTCCGGCCAGCGCCTGCCGGTGGAGCCGCCTGCGGAAGCGGGGTTGACGAGGAAGACGGTCTTGGGGTCAGGTCTTGAATCGTGCATCAGGCTGGGGTCAGGTCGTAGGCTGGGTCAGGCTGGGGTCAGGTCTTGCAATCGTGCAGCGGAGCTGCGCGGTTGCAAGACCTGACCCCTAGGCGGTCGCGGTGTCGAGCGCGATCCGCGTCATCCGGTCGACCGCAGCGCGCAGCTCGTCGTCGGAGATCCGGACGAACTCGCCCTCGACGACGATGTCGCTGACCGTCAGCAGGCACCCACCTGCGACCCCGCGAAGCGCCGCGACGGTGAAGAGCGCCGCCGCCTCCATCTCGACCGCGAGCACGCCGCGCTTCGACCAGCGCTCGTACTGGCCGTCGTCGGGGTTGTAGAAGAGGTCGCTCGAGACCACCGGGCCGACCCGAAGCGGCTGATCGGTGTGCTTCGCGACGTGGACCGCCTCGTGGACGAGCTCCCAGCTCGCCGTCGGGCAGTGCGGCTCGCCGCCGACGAGGTGGCTGGCGGTGGAGTCGGCCGGAACCGCTGAGATCGCGACGATGAGGTCGCCGAGGGCATGGTCCGCCTGGAGGCCGCCGCACGTCCCGACGCGCAGGAGGCGCTTCACGCCGAGCTGGATGAGCTCCTCGAACACGATGGTCGCCCCGGGGCACCCCATCCCGGTTCCCTGCACCGAGACCGGCTTCCCGTTCCAGGTTCCCGTGTACCCGAGCAGCCCGCGCTCCTCGTTGACCTGCGTGACGTCGGCGAGGTAGGTCTCGGCGATGTACTTCGCCCGCAGGGGGTCGCCCGGGAGCAGGCAGGCGTCCGCGTAGTCGCCGGGCTCGGCGCGGAGGTGGATCGGCATGCGCGGAACCCTACGTCCTCCGGGCGCCGTGCTCGCGGCGAACCGTCTCTAGAGTGTCCGTCCGTGTTCCGAAGGGCCGCCGAGCCGAAGCGGGAGGAGATCCTCGACTTCTGCGCGCAGGATCCCGTGGAGCGCGTCTTCCTCGAGGACGTCGCCCGGCGGGGCCTGGGCCGGTTCGTCGGGCGCTGGGAGGGGAACGAGCTCCGCGCGCTCTGCCACATTGGGATCAACGTCGTGCCCTCCGGGGAGGGGTGCGGGTCGTTCGCGCGAGACGTCGCGCGCTCCGCGCCGCGGATGGTCATCGGGGAAGAGCGTGCGGTCACGGAGCTGTGGGACGCCGTCGGGACGTCGTTGGCGCCTCTGCGCGAGGACCGGCCGGGGCAGCCGGTGTTCGAGATCCGCGACGCGCCGGCCGCGGGGAGCACGGGACTCCGTGCCGCGGAGGCCTCCGACCTCGAGCTCCTCGTCCCGGCGTGTGCGGCGGCCCACCGGCTCGAGATCGGCGTCGATCCGATGCGCCGCGATCCAGAGGGGTTCCGCTGGCGCACGCGAAGCCAGATCGAGGACGGGAGGTCCTGGCTCTGGGAGGAGGACGGAGTGATCCTCTTCAAGGCCGAGGCCTCGGCATGGACGCCCGAAGCAGTGCAGCTCCAGCAGGTCTGGGTGGATCCGGGCGCCCGCCGCCGGGGATATGCCGCGCGAGGGCTGTCCGACCTCTGCCGGCTCCTGCTCGGGCGCGTTCCCGCCGTGTGCCTGTTCGTGCGCGCGGACAACGTTCCCGCGATCCGGCTGTACGAAGCCATCGGGATGCGCCACGTCCTCGACTACCGCTCCATCCTGCTCTAGGTGGAGGTGCTCCTCCTCGCCCGCCACGCGACGGCGGCGTCGAACCGGGACGGCACGACGTCCTGCACGCCGCCGGGCGGGAGGCTCACGCCCGACGGCGTCGAGCAGGCGCGCGGGCTGGCCCGCGCGGTGGAGGGAGTGGACGTGTCGCTCGGGGTCGCGACGCGCCTCGTGCGGACGCAGGAGACGCTCGAGGTGGCGCTCGGAGCCCGGCCGGTGCCCCGCCTCGTCGTCCCGGAGCTGGACGAGATCCTCTTCGGCTCGTTCGAAGGCGGGCCGCTCTCCGCGTACCGTTCCTGGGCGGCGTCGCATCCCCCCGGTGAGCGGGCCCCCGGTGGCGGCGAGAGCAGGGCGCAGGCCGCCGTGCGGTTCGCCCGGGGCCTCGAGGCGGTGGCCGCACGCCCCGAGCGGGTCGTGCTGCTCGTGGGCCACGCGCTCTTCGTCCGCTACGTCCTCGACGCGGCGCGCGGGCTCGTCCCCGCTCCGCTGATGGAGCCCGTCGACCACGCCACGCCCTATCCCCTCGAGCTGCAGGACATCGAGGGCGCCGTGGGGCTGCTCCACGCATGGAGCCTCGACCCGAGGTTCCGCGATCCCCCGGAGGAAGGTTGAGCACGGCGCCCTCCGTTCCGACCATTGGAGGTATGCGGATCGGTGTCCTCGTCGCGGCCGTGCTCGGCGCCTGTGTGCTCGCCGCCGGCTGCGGGGGCGGCGAGTCGGCTTCCGTCGTCTCGGGCGAGCCGATAGCGCTCGAGGGGCTCTCGCGCGCGGCCGACGCCAGCGCCGAGGCGACGAGCGGGCGGTTCGCGTTCGACCTGGCGCTTCGCCTGCCCGGAGCCGACGAGCCCATGTCTCTCTCGGGCGAGGGCGCTTTCGACGAGTCCGCCGAGCGTGCCTCGTTCGCCGTGGACATGTCCATGTTCGCGCAGCTGCTCGGCGGCTTCCTGAGCGCCTTCGGCGGATCCGGAAGCGCCGACGCCCCGGACTTCGACGACCCGAGCCTGTGGCAGATCGAGGTCGTCCAGGACGGAGCGGTGAGCTACGTCAACTTCCCGGCGGTCGCCGAGAAGCTCCCGGCGGGGAAGAGCTGGGTGCGAAGCGACGGTGAGGGCGTGCGGGTGGACGGCTTCGAGCTCGGCACGCTCGAGGACATCGCGGCCGGCGATCCACGCGAGCTCCTCGAGATGCTCGACGCGGCGGGCGGTGAGGTCGAGGTCGTGGGGGTGGAGGAGCTTCGGGGGGTCCAGGTCACGCACTACCGTGCCACGATCGACCCCGGGAAGGCCGTGAAGAAGTCGCCAGCGGATCTCGGCCCGCTCGCGGAGCCGCTGCAGGCCGGGGTCGGCGAGGTGCCGCTCGACATCTGGCTGGACGGCGACGGGCTCGTGCGGAAGCTCTCGCTCGACATCGCGGCAGAGGAGCAGGGCCAGGCCGGCAGTGCCTCGATGACGATCGAGCTCTGGGACTACGGCGAGGACGTCGAGATCGACCTCCCGCCCGCGGACCAGGTCGTGGACGCGTCGGCTCTGCGCTCGTAGACCGGCACAATGGGCGCGTGAGCCGCGCCCTCGAGGATCGTGTCGAGACGTTCGTCCGCGAGCACGACCTGATCCCGCCCGGCGGCGAGATCGTCTGCCTCGTGTCCGGCGGCGCGGACTCGACGTGCCTCTGGCACGTGCTCGGGGCACTCGGCTACCGGGTCTCCGCGGTACACGTGAACCACGGGCTGCGCGGCGGGGAGTCGGAGGAGGACGCCCGCTTCTGCGCAGAGGTGCTCGGCGCCGAGATCCTGCCTCGTGACGCACGAGACGCCGGCGAGGCTGCCCTCCGCGACGTCCGCTACCGGGTGACCGCGGGCCGGGGACTGCGTGCGACCGGGCACACGGCGTCCGACCAGGTCGAGACCGTGCTCTACCGGCTCGTGTCCTCGGGGAGCACGAAGGGCATCAAGCGCCGGCGCGAGGACGGCGTCGTGCGGCCGCTCCTGCCGGTCTGGCGCGAGGAGACCGAGGCCTACTGCACCGCCCACGGGCTCGCGTTCCGCCGCGACTCGTCGAATCCGGGCACGAAGCGGGGGCTGATCCGGGACGCGGTCCTGCCGCTGCTGCGAGAGCTCCACCCGGGAGCCGACCGCAACCTGCTCGCGCTCGCCGACGAGCCCGCCCGGCTTCCGCGCGCGCTCGAGCGCGCGCTCGCCGAGCTCCTCGCGTCGGCCGCGGGCACGAAGGCCGCCGACCTCGGGGGCGGGGTCCGAGCCGTCCGCGAGTACGACGAGCTGCGCCTCGAGGGCACGGTCAGGTTCGGCCCCTGGAGGCTCGAGAGCTCCCGCCCCGGGCTCGTCGTTCGGGGGAGGCGACCCGGCGACCGGCTCGCCGGGCGCCGCAAGAAGGTGCAGGACCTCTTCGTGGACGCGAAAGTGCCCCGGCGCGAGCGGGACGGCTGGCCGCTCGTCGTCTCCGGGGAGGACGTCGTCTCCGTCCCCGGGATCGCCGATGCGCCTGGCTGGGAAGGAAGCGTCCGGGCGTGGAAAGATTCCGGGACATGACGCAGCTCGCTCACGTTCCTCGGGCGCGGCCGGCGACGCCGGGCCGGAGGGCACGGTGTGAGTAACACGGGCCCGGAGAGCACGGTGGCGCCGGCGGCGTCGGGCGTCGGCGAAGCCGGGCTGCGCGCCGCAGGGGCCGATGCCGCCGAGGGACGGGCGACAGAGCTCGAGAGGGGGGTTGGCGAGATCCTCATCGGCGAGGAGACGCTGCAGGCCCGCATCCGCGAGCTCGGCGCCGAGATCTCCGCCGACTACGCCGGCCGCGACCTCCTCCTCGTGGGCGTCCTCAAGGGCGCCGTGTTCTTCATGGCCGACCTCATGCGTGAGCTCAGCGTCCCCTGTGAGATCGACTTCATGGCGATCTCGAGCTACGGAGCGGCGACCGACTCCTCGGGCGTGGTCCGGATCCTGAAGGACCTGGACATCAACGTCGCGGGACGGGACGTCCTCGTGGTGGAGGACATCATCGACTCCGGCCTCACGCTCTCGTACCTCATGCGCAACCTCGGCGCGCGCAAGCCCGCGTCGCTCGAGATCTGCGCGCTCCTCACGAAGCCGGAGCGACGTGAGATCGACGTCCGCGTGCGGTACGTCGGCTTCGAGATCCCGAACCGCTTCGTGATCGGCTACGGGCTCGACTTCGCCGAGCGGTACCGCAACCTCCCGTACGTCGCCGTGCTGCATGCGGACCTCGTGCCCGCCTCCATCTAGTGGCGAACGGCACATAAGGCGCCAACCCGACCGTAACGGGGGAATCCGCGGCGCCCTACTGGTGCCGAAGAAGGAGGGTGGTACCCTGCGAGAACCGACGTGAACCGCTTTCTCAGAAGCGCGCTCTTTCCGCTGATCATCATCGTTCTGCTCGTCTACCTGGCGAGTCAGACGCTCCTGCCCGGGCGCACGGAGACCCGCAAGATGACCTACTCCGAGGCCATCGGCGAGGTCAAAAGCGGGAACGTCAACGACGTCCTGTTCACGCCGACGAAGCAGCAGATCAGCCTCACGCTGGTGGACGGGCGCAAGGTCAAGGTCAACTACCCGACCCCGCAGTCGGCGACCCAGTTCCAGAACCTGCTGACCGCGCAGAACGTCAAGTTCGACTCGAAGGGGACGGGCTCGTCGGCGTGGTGGGCGCTGCTCATCAACTTCCTCCCCTTCGTCCTCCTGATCGGGTTCTGGATCTTCCTCATGAACCAGATGCAGGGCGGCGGGTCGAAGGTGATGAGCTTCGGGAAGAGCCGCGCCAAGCGGATGTCCCCGGACTCCCCGAAGGTGACCTTCAAGGACGTGGCCGGAGCGGACGAGGCGGTCGAGGAGCTGCACGAGATCAAGGAGTTCCTCGAGAACCCGAAGAAGTTCCAGGCGCTCGGCGCGCGCATCCCCAAGGGCGTGCTCCTCTACGGCCCGCCCGGAACCGGCAAGACGCTGCTCGCGCGGGCGGTCGCGGGCGAGGCGGGCGTCCCCTTC
>CAZMUG010000108.1:0-9015 GCA_964569165.1 uncultured Gaiellales bacterium | reverse complement strand
CGGGGACGTCGTCGCGGTCGACCGAGGTGACGACCACGTGCGACAGGCCCATCTGCGCTGCTGCCTGCGCGAGCCGGAGCGGCTCGAGCGGGTCGGGAGGCGAGTCGGGCCTCCCGGAGTGGACGTCGCAGTAGCGGCACGCGCGCGTGCAGGTGTCGCCGAGGATCTGGAACGTCGCGGTCCCTCGCCCCCAGCACTCGCCGATGTTCGGGCAGCGCGCCTCCTCGCAGATCGTGTGCAGCCGCCCCTCGCGCAGCAGGCTCTTGACCTCGAAGTAGCGCGAGCCGGCGCTCGGCGCGCGCACCTTCATCCACTCGGGGCGGCGCGACCGCTCGGCGACGGGGAGCGACTTCTGCATCCCGGCCAGTCTAGGGAACGAGGGTGAAGCGCTCGCAGTGGAGCGGCTTCACGACCGAGAAGTGGCGCCGGTCGAGCGTCGCGACCCGTGTCTGCTCCAGCCGCTCGGCGACCGCGACGACGGCAGCATCCACGAACTCGAGCCCGAGATCCTCGTAGGCTCTGAGCAGCACCCGGGCTCGTGCGTAGTCCTCGAGGTCGAGATCGACCACGGACACCGTTCCGTCGTCCACGCTCTCGAGGAGATCGCCGGTGGCACCCGCCACGCCTCGACTGCGGGCGAGCCAGTCGACCTCCACGATGACGGGTGCGGGGATGGTCGTCGAGGGGCTCGAGGCCAGGAGCGCGATGCAGCCGTCGTGGTTGCCGTCCCGTGGGTTCAGAGCGGCGTGGACGACGCTTGCGTCACAGACCAGCGTCGTCTCGCCGCGCATCCCTGTCCTTCACCCACTCGAGGATGAGCTCCTCGTCGCGAGCGGCGCCGTCGTCGGCCGGCCGGGTGGTTCTCGACCGACGTGTGACGAAGCTCGGGATCCGGCGACGCGTGGTGGCACGCCACTCGAGCCCCTGACGGATCACCTCGCCCAGCGAGACCTGCTCGTCCCTCGCGATTGCGCGCAGCTCGTCGATGAGCTCGCGGTCGGCCATGATCGTCGTGCGAACCATCCGCGCCATTATGGCACTCATTATGTCACTGTGATCGCGACGACTTCGATGCGGTACGGTCACACCGTGGTGCCGGAGGCTCCGCTCGAGGACGGTGCAGCAGGTCTCTATCCCGCGGACGAGGGCTGGTTCGTCGTCAACGTGCGCGACGCGCAGTGGCTCGACAGCCACGGGCTCGGGCGGTATGCGCCGTTCGAGGGCGAGCATGCCCGGTTCGCGCAGCTCGGCGTCAACGTCGCGGTTCTCCACCCCGGCGAGCCGAGCTGCATGTACCACGCGGAGGACGCGCAGGAGGACTTCCTCGTCCTCGCCGGAGAGTGCCTCCTGGTCGTGGAAGGGAAGGAGCGCGCGCTGCGGCAGTGGGACTTCGCGCACTGCCCGCCGCTGACGCGGCACGTCTTCGTCGGGGCCGGTGAGGCGCCGTGCCTGCTCCTCGGGGTCGGCGCGAGGCGGAAGGGCCGCAGGCTCGTGTATCCGGTCGACGAGACCGCGCTCCGGCACGGAGCCGGCGTCGAGGCCGAGACCGGATCGCCCGCCGAGGCATACGCGCGCTTCGCGGAGCCGACGCCGGTCCGGTGTCCCGACGAGTTCCCGGCGTGAGCGGCGCGCACGAGAAGACCGCACGGTCGTACGAGCAGGCGGCCCGCGAGCTGGAGCAGGCGGTCGAGCACTGCCGCGTCGCGGCGCAGCACTTCCGCGACGGCGTCGTCCCGCGCGGAACCGCTCACGCGTGGGCAGCGCGCGGGCACCTCCTGAACGCCGAGGCGCTGCTCGACGAGCAGGCCCGCGAGCACGCCGGACGCTCGGTTCCCAGGGCCGACTAGCGCCCGGCCAGCGAGGCGTGGATCCGCTGCGGCCAGAGCCCGAGGCCGTCCTCCGCGGGGAGCTCCTCGAAGTCGAGCCCGAAGACCTCCGCGATCGCGTCGATGGCAGCGGGGCGCACGTCTGCGACCGTCAGGGGGCGGCCGAGCTCCCGTGCCATCGTGGTGAAGGCGGCGTCCTCGAGCCCGCAGGCCGTGATCCACTCGGTGAAGGGAGCAGGGTCGAGATCGACGTTGAGCGCGTACCCGTGGGTCGTGATCCACCGGGACACGTGCACGCCGATCGAGGCGATCTTCCTCGGCCCCTGGCCGCCGCCCGGGGGCATCCAGACTCCGGTGAGCCCCTCGTAGCGCGTGGCCCCGAGCTCGAAGGCCGAGAGCGTCCGGATGAGTGCCTCCTCGAGCTCGCGCACGTAGCGCTTCACGTCCCTGCCGTGGTTTCCGAGGTCGAGGATCGGGTAGCAGACGAGCTGGCCGGGCCCGTGGAAGGTGGACTTCCCTCCGCGGTCGGTCTCGACGACCTCGACCGAGGCGCCGTCCGGGATGTGCAGCTCGCTCTCGGCCTCGGTGAGCCGCCCGAGCGTGACCACGGGTGGGTGCTCGAGGAAGATCACCGTCTCGGGTATCGCGCCCTGCGACACCGCCCCGGCCAGCGACCGCTGGAGCTCGAGCGCCTCGCCGTAGGGGACGAGGCCGAGGCTCAGGAGGTACGCGCCGCGAGCCAACGTCACGCGGGAGCGCGCCCGTCGTATCGCGGCAGGCCGTCATCGGGGAGCGTCTCCCACGGTGCGAGCGAGCGCACGAAGGAGTGGGCCTCGATCTTCCCGTCGTACGGCTCGGCGAGCGAGGGCAGTCGCACCGGCGCGGTGGGGTTCTCCGGCCAGCCTCCGCCGAAGAGGTTCGTCCCGCAGCGCGAGCAGAACGTCTTCGCGGAGCCCTCCGCCGGCTGGTACCGGGTGAGGAGGTCCTCGCCCTCGAGGATGCGAATGGCGTCGGTGCGCACGCGCCCGCTCACGGTGCCGGCCCCGCCCGAGATCTTCTTGCAGCTCACGCAGTGGCAGACGCCGACGCGGTCGAACGGCTCCGTGATCTCGAACCGGACGCCTCCGCAGAGGCATGTGCCCTGAAGGGGGGTCATACGCCCGCCGGTCGATCCGAGGCGGCCGCGAAGTGGGCGACCCCAGGGATCCTTGCGCGGCCGGGCGCGCGAGCGGATCTCGGTCTTGCGCACACCGTCAGTACGCGGCCTCGTCCCAGCTCTCGAGCTTCTCGCGCAGGTCGTGCAGGAACATTCCCGCGTAGGCGCCGTCCACGAGCCGGTGGTCGTACGTCAGCGTGAGGTTCATGAGCGGGCGGATCGCGATCACGTCGCTGCCGAGCTCGTCCTGGACGACCCACGGCCGCTTGACGAGCGCGTAGGTGCCGAGGATCGAGGACTGGGGCTGGTTGATGATCGGCGTCCCGTGGAAGGTGCCGAAGCTGCCGGGGTTCGTGATGGTGAACGTGCCACCCTGGACGTCGTCTGGGAGCAGCTTCTTCGTCCGCGCGCGCTCGGCGAGGTCCTGGATGCCGCGTGCCGTCCCGGTGAGGTTCAGGTCCTGCGCGTTCCGGATCACGGGGACGATGAGCCCCTTGCCGTCGTTGATGGCGACGGCGATCCCCAGGTTCACGAACGGGCGGGTGAGGATGCTCTGCCCGCGGATGCCGCCGTTGACGTACGGGTAGTCCGTCAGCGTGTCCACGGTCGCCCGCGCGATGAACGCGAGGTAGGTGAGGTTCACGCCCTGCGCGGCGAGCTCGGGCTTGAGCTTCTGCCGCAGCGCGACGACGCGGGACATGTCCACCTCGATGGCGCTCGTGACGTGCGCGGCCGTGTCCACCGAGCGACGCATGTGCTCCATGACACCGCGTCGCATCGCCGTCATCGGCTCGAGCACCTCTCCCGGCGCGAGAGCCGGCTCGTCCTCGGCGGCCGCCGGTGCGGGAGCTGCGGCTGCGGGAGTGGGAGCCGGGGCCGGAGCGGGGGGAGGAGCGGGCGCCGGCGCGGGAGCGACGGCGGGCGGAGGTGGCGGCGCAGCCTCGACGGGCGCAGCAGCCTCTGCCGGTACGGGCTCGGGCGCAGGCGCCGGCTCGGCAGGTGCCGGCGCAGCCGCGCCGGACTCGATGAACGCGACGATGTCGCGCTTCGTCACGCGCCCCCCGGTTCCCGTGCCCGGCACGGTCGCCGGGTCGACGCCGTGCTCGGCCGCGATGCGCGCGACGACGGGCGAGACGAAGGTCTTGCCGTTGCCTCCGGCCGGCACGGCTACCGGGGCGACCGGCTCCGGCGCGGCGGCGACCGGCTTCGGCTCGGCGACGAATGGCTCCGGCTCGGGCGCGGAGGGAGGCGCCGGCTCGACTGCGACGGGCTCGGGTACCGAGACAGGAGGAGCGGGCTCGGCCGGGGCGGGCTCGGGCTCGGCCACCGCGGCACCGGCGGGCGCGATGATCGCGATCACGGTCCCCACCTCGACGGTCTCGCCCTCGGGTACGAGGATCTGCGCGACGACGCCCTCGGCCGGGCTCGGCACCTCCGTGTCCACCTTGTCGGTCGAGATCTCGAGCAGGGGCTCGTCGCGGCCGATCGCCTCGCCGACCTGCCGGAGCCACTTCGTGATCGTGCCCTCCGACACGGACACGCCCATCTGGGGCATCACGACCTCGGTCTGCGTTCCTGTGGACACGGCTTCCTCCTAGTAGGCGGCCAGCTCTCGCAGGGCAGCCAGGACGTCTTCGACTTGCGGGATGAAGGCCTTCTCGAGCGGCGGTGAGAAGGGCACGGGGGTGTCGGGCGCGGCGATCCGCGTCACCGGGGCGTCCAGGTGCTCGAACGCTTCCTCGGCGATCGTCGCGGCGATCTCGGCGCCGAAGCCGCCCGTACGCGTGTCCTCGTGGAGCACGAGGACCTTCGAGCAGCGCTCGACGCTCTCGAGCACCCTCTCGCGGTCCCACGGGATGATCGTCCGCAGGTCGAGCACCTCGGCCTCGAAGCCCTCCTTCGCGAGCTCCTCGGCCGCCTCGGAGGCCGTGTGCACCATCGCTCCCCACGTCACGACCACGGCGTCGTCGCCGGGGCGGTGCACGCGCGCGTGGCCGAAGGGAATGGTGTAGCGGTCCTCGGGCACCTCGCCCTTGATCCGACGGTACAGGTGCTTGTGCTCGAAGTAGAGCACGGGGTTCGGGTCTTCGATCGCCGCGGCGAGGAGGCCCTTCGCGTCGTGCGGCGTGGACGGGCAGACGATCTTGAGCCCGGGGATGTGCGCGAACGAGCTCTCGGGGTTCTGGGAATGGAACGGGCCGCCCGAGAACCCGCCGCCCGACGGCAGCCGGACGACGATCGGGATCGGTGTCTTCGCGCGGTAGAACTGCTTCGCGGCGACCGTGACGAGGTGGTCCCACGCACACGAGATGAAGTCCGCGAACTGCATCTCGGCGACGGGTCGGAGCCCCATCAGCGCCGCGCCCGTCGCCCCGCCGACGATCGCGGTCTCGCTCAGCGGCATGTCGATGACTCGCCACGGGCCGAACTCCTCCTGGAACCCGAGCGAGACCTTGAACGCCCCGCCGTAGACGCCGACGTCCTCGCCGAGCACGAAGACGCGCGGGTCGCGCCGCATCTCGGTGCGCAGCGCGTCGGAGATCGCCTGGATGTAGGTCAGCTCGGCCACTGGATCACTTGTGGTGGGGGGTGTCGAGGTCCTCGGGCGAGGCGAAGACGGCGTCCTCGAGCCCGTCGGGGCTCGGCAGCGGCGACTCGTCCGCGCGCTCGAGCGCATCGTTGAGCAGGCGCTTGACGGCGGCGGTGATCTCGCTCTCCTCGTCCTCCCCGAGGCCCGCCTGCGCGTAAAGCCAGGAGCGGTAGCGCTCGATCGGGTCGTGGGCAGCCCAGCGCTCGAACATCTCCTTGGGCACGTAGAACGCGTCGTCGTGCACTGCGTGCCCCTCCATGCGCAGCGTCAGGCACTCGAGCAGGGTCGGCCCCTCGCCCGCCCGCGCCTTCTCGATCGCGCGCCGTGCCTCGCGGTAGACGGCGAGGACGTCGGTGCCGTCCACCACGACGCCCTCGAAGCCGTACGCGGCGGCGCGGTCGGCGATGTGGTCGACGGGGTAGGAGAGGTACGTCGGCGTCGAGTACGCCCACTGGTTGTTGTCGCAGACGAACACCATCGGGAGCCGGCGGACGCCGGCGAGGTTCATGGCCTCGTGCGCGTCGCCGCGCGCGGCTGCGCCCTCGCCGAACCAGCCGAGCGCCACGCGGCTGTCGCCCCGGATCTTGAATGCGAGAGCCATTCCCGCCGCAACCGGGAGCATCGCGGGCAGGTGGCTCACCATGGGATGTAGGCCGAGCCCCGGGACCGCCATGTGCACGTTGCCGTCGCGCCCGCTGGTCGGGCCGCCCTCGCGCCCCATGTACTGGGCGAAGATCCGCCACGGCTCGACGCCGCGGGTGACGTGGACGCCCATGTCGCGGTGCAGGGGAGTGCCGACGTCGTTCGGCCCCATGGCGGTCGCGATGCCGACGGCGGCGCCCTCGTTGCCCCGCCCCGTGTAGAACGAGCCCGGGATCTTGCCCTGCTTGTAGAGGATGTGGCCGCGCTCCTCGATGCCACGCGTGATGAGCATGTTGCGGTAGATGCCGAGCAGGTCCTCCCGGTCGAGGCCTGCCTCCTTCACCTCCTGCAGCGAGCTCACGGGCTCGGCTTCACGTACTGCCATGCGGCGATCTCCCGTCGTCCGTTGACGGGGCTTCACTCTATCGGCTGCGCACGACCGGACCGACGACGGCAGG
This sequence comes from uncultured Gaiellales bacterium, assembly GCA_964569165.1. GTDB lineage: Bacteria > Actinomycetota > Thermoleophilia > Gaiellales > Gaiellaceae > GMQP-bins7. The sequence continues at coordinate 2,343 of CAZMUG010000108.1, read as the reverse complement.
GCGCTGAAGCACCCTGCCGTGCCCTTGAGGGCCCTGGCCGGCGGTGCGGCGCTGTCGTGCTGCACTGCGGTGCCGAGCCCGTGTACCTACGATGCGCGCGATGGCCAAGCCGAAGCGGAACTGGATCCAGGAGGAGCGGCGGAAGACGCTCGGCGACTGGGTCGCCTTCTGCCTCGCGTGCGGGCACACGCTCCGCTACTTCCTCGAGCACGAGGACGACCTCCCGGGCGCATGCCCCCAGTGCAGCAGCGAGCTCCGCCACCGCTGCCCCTCGTGCGACGCACCGATCGCGTCCGCGTTCGCCGTCACGTGCGAGGAGTGCGACGCGCCCGTCCGCGACGCCGAGCTGTTCGGGGTCTCCATTCGCAAGGCCGGGCGGTAGGCCGGGGTGGCGGGAGGGATGAACTGCCGGTGGGGCGCTGAAGCACCCCACCAGGTCAGACGATCTGGCTGAAGCGGATGATGGTCACGATGTCGTCTTCGGCCACCTCGCGGTTGTAGAGCTGCGAGAGGAACCAGACCATCTCGTCCACCCGGCGGATCTGCGGGTTGTCGTGCTCGATCTCGCGCGGCGAGAGCTCGCCGAGCGCCTTCACGTCCACCTTGTCGATCACCGCGTCGAAGATCCGCTCGCGCTGCCCGTAGCGCGCCCCGCAGAGGACGGTGACGATCATCCCCTTGCGGTACTTGCCGGACTTGTCGCCCAGCCGGATCGTCGCGGTCTTCCGCCCGGTTCGGAGCTGCTCGGCGACGGCCGGGTTGTAGAAGTTGAGAGCGAAGGTCGGCACGCGGGCGCCGGCAACTATAGAGGGTCGCCCGCGGCGACGATCTCCAGTGCCTTCGCCGCCATGTCCCGCTCACCGCGATACGAGAGCAGGCCGGCCGCGTCGTCCAGCGGGAGCCACCGTGCCTCCGCGACCTCGACCTCCATTCCCGGCGGGAGCTCCCCGATGCGCCCGCCGGCAGCGCGCGCGAGATAGAAGCTGACGACCTTGAACACCCGCTCCCCGTCCCACGTGTAGACGTAGCGCACGTCCCCGAGCTTCGCCGCGAGCGATCCCCGGATCCCCGTCTCCTCGAGCCCTTCGCGCAGCGCGGCCTCGGCGGCGCGCTCGCCGTCGTCCAGGAGACCCTTGGGGAGCACCCACGTGCCCGCGGGCTTTCCCTGCGGGCGGAGGGCGGCGAACCACCAGCGCCCGCGCATCCGGCGGACCAGCACGACTCCGGCGGAGAACTCGCGTCTCATCGCCACTTTGTGACACGAGCGGACGAAGTTGCCCAAAGACCTGCGTCGACGTGACTCAATTTGGCTTGGCGCAGCGGGGTGCGGAGTGCTATGGTCTGTTGGCACTCACGCGGTGTGAGTGCCAGGTGTGTCACAAACTCTGGTGTTAGGAGGTCTGGCGAATGGATTTGCAGCCTCTTGGTGACCGCGTCATCGTCGAGGTCCTCGACGAGGAGGAGATGACGGTGAGCGGCATCGTGCTGCCCGACACGGCGAAGGAGAAGCCCCAGAAGGGCAAGGTCCTCTCCGTGGGCCCCGGCGCTCGTGACGAGGACGGGGAGTACATCAAGATGGACGTCGAGGAGGGTGACGTCGTGATCTTCTCCAAGTACGGCGGGACGGAGATCAAGGTCGGCTCCGAGGACGTCCTCATTCTGCGCGAGTCCGACATCCTCGCGAAGGTCGTCGGCGACCGCGCCGCGGTCTAGGGAACGAAGGAGGAACGAGAACACATGGCTCACAAGGAGCTGAAGTTCAACGAGGATGCACGGCGCGCGCTCGAGCGCGGCGTGAACGTCCTCGCTGACGCGGTCAAGGTGACGCTCGGCCCGAAGGGCCGCAACGTCGTGCTGGACAAGAAGTTCGGCGCGCCGACGATCACGAACGACGGCGTCACGATCGCTCGCGAGATCGAGGTCGAGGACGTCTTCGAGAACCAGGGCGCGCAGCTCGTCCGCGAGGTCGCGACCGCGACCAACGACGTCGCCGGCGACGGCACGACGACAGCGACGGTGCTCGCCCAGGCCATCGTCCGCGAGGGCCTGAAGAACGTCGCCGCGGGCGCGAACCCGATGGCGCTGAAGCGCGGCATCGAGAAGACCGTCGACGCGGTCGTCGAGGACCTCAAGAAGCAGTCCACCGAGGTCAACGGCAAGGAGGACATCGCCCGCGTCGCCACCATCTCCTCGCGCGAGCGCGAGATCGGCGACGTGATCGCGGACGCGATCGAGAAGGTCGGCAAGGACGGCGTCGTGAACGTCGAGGAGGGCCAGACCTTCGGCCTCGAGCTCGAGTTCACCGAGGGCATGCAGTTCGACAAGGGCTACCTGTCGCCGTAC
>CAZMUG010000107.1:0-9037 GCA_964569165.1 uncultured Gaiellales bacterium | reverse complement strand
CGTCCCGCCCGCCCCCACGAGCGCGGCGAGCAGGTCGTCCCCGGACCGGAGCTCCAGCTCGCGGGCGAGCACTCCTGCCGTCCTGAGCTCGTCGACGAGCGCGTCCAGGTACACGCGGGTGCCGTGCGTCACGTCGGCCGTCGCGGCGAGCAGCCACAGGGGCGAGAAGCCGAACGCGAGGATCGACCCGAGCTCGACGACGTTGCCGCCGGCCTTCCGCACTGCGAGTCTTCGAGGCGACGACTCGACCTCGCCCGCAACCTCGTGGGCCTCGCGCTCGACGCCGCCGACGAGCTCAACCGTGATCCGCAGGAGGTTCTTCGCGGTCGCCTCGTAGAGCCGCGACCGGCGCACGAGCCGGGGGAGGAGGAGCTCCGCCGTCTCGTGGATCGTCCCGCCGGTCGCTGCAGCCACGGCGCGCAGGGCCCGCTCGGGCAGCGAGACGACGTACCGCGTGACCCGGCGCACGCGCTACGGCGCTGCGGCGGGCTTCGCGCCGACCGCGATCCCGCCGAAGAGGGCGAGCCCGTCGAGCGTCAGCGTCGGTGCGTCGGGGTCGTCGGCTGCGACGGTACGCGTGTCCACGCCGCCCATGAGCGCCTTGACGTTCGACTCCACCCGCCAGCCCTCGGGAATGCGGATCGCGATCCCGCCGCACAGCGCGTGCACACGGAGGTGGGCTCCCGGCGCGAGCTGCGCGTCCCGCAGGTCGACGGAGATCCCACCGAACCAGGAGAGCATGGAGCCCCCGCGGAACCCCTGCGCGCGACCTTTCATGTTGATTCCGTCGAAGATGGCGACGAGCGCCACCTCGTCGCTGTCCTCGTCTCCCAACGAAGGGACCGCCCGTTTCACGAACGCCGCCGCGACCGCCATCCCCATCCAGCCACCGATCTCCAGCGCCACGAGTGTTCGCAGTAGACGCACCGCCCCGAGCCTAGCGGCTGGCTAGCATGGCCGCGTGCAGGCCGACGCGATCCGTGAGCTCCTCGAGCGGGCGTTTCCCGCTGCAGCGGAGCTCGACGTCGTCGACCGCACCGGCGGCGGCGATCACTTCCTGGTGACGCTCGCGACGGCCGAGTTCGACGGGCTCTCGCTGCTCGACCAGCACCGGCTCGTGAACGACGCGCTCGCCGAGCCGCTCGGCGACGGCCGCATCCACGAGCTCAGGATCCGAACGAAAGGAACCGCATGAAGACCCTGCACGACCAGATCTCCGACGTCATCGAGCACGAGCCCGTCGCCGTCTTCATGAAGGGGACGCCGCAGCAGATCATGTGCGGCAACTCCCTGCGCGCGCTCCAGGCGCTGCATGCGGCGGGCGCGCCGATCACTGCCGTGGACATCCTCCCGGACCCCCGGATCCGCGAGGAGCTGTCGGCGATCTCGGGCTGGCCGACGATCCCCCAGGTCTTCGTCAAGGGTGAGCTCGTGGGCGGCGCCGATATCACCGAGGAGCTCTTCGAGTCCGGAGAGCTGCGGTCGAAGCTCGACGCCTCGCTCGGCACCGAGCGCGAGCAGGTCGTCAAGGTCGTAGCGCTAGAGCTCGCCTGATCGCACGCGCGCCGAGCCGGTGGGCCACGGCGCGGTGCCGTCACCGCGGGTGCTCGACTCCGGGCGGGTGGAACTCGAAGACGAGATACCGGGCGGGGCCAGGCCCGGTGTTCAGCATCCCGTGTGGCTCGCCTGCGCCGTAGAAGACGACGCTGCCGGGCCCGACTGGCTGGGACAGGGTCTCGACCGTGCCCTCGAGCGTCAGGATCGCGACGTCGTGCACATCCCCGTGCGGCTCGTACCCCGCACTCGGCTCGAGGAGGGTCACGTGGGCGTGGAGCTTTCCGAGGTAGTCGGTCGGTGTCTCGAAGAGCAGGCGTGATCTGAACGAGCCGAGACCCTCGACGTGCTGCGCGCCGAAGTGCTCGATCCTGGTCTCGGATGAGTGCGGCTCCTCTCTCCAGGGCCGCTGCCATTTGAACATGAGGTATGCGATGGGCTCGCGGCCGGGGTTCCTGATCGTGTGGAGCTGCCAGGCCGGGTAGTAGACGAGCGAGCCGGGGAGGAGTCGCTCCACCCGCGGCTCCGGGTCTGATGGCTCGGAAGGGACGACGAGCTCCGCCTCGCCCCGGAGGGCGATCAGGATCTCCTCCTCCGCATGAGCGTGGGGTGCGTGCGGGGAGTGGCCGGGGGCAAGGACTGACGCGTGGCACGAGATCACGTCACAGACCGGAGTCCGACCGGAGAATGCGGGAAAGGGCTGCCAGGGGTGCTGCGGTGGTTCGCCGCAGACGGCCGCGTCGAGGTCGAACGCGTGGACGATCGTTCGCACGGGCGCGGTCGTTCCGGAGGATGCCGGCGGCGGGGGCGCGACCACGCAGTTCACGGCGCGCTGTGGGGTGCCGCGGACCGGAACGACCGGGGGGAGCGGCACCTCACGCAGGCGGAACGGCCAGTCGAGCTGCTTCCAGTCCGGGATGCGGACGACACGATCGGCCGCGGCGTACTGGAGCAGAAGTGCCACGCGTTCCCCACGTGCCCGGCGGTTGTTGGTCCCGTGCCAGAGACGCCCGTCGAAGAACAGCGCGTCCCCGTCCGTCATGTCGGGGACGACGATGCACGCCTCGGGGTCGTCCTCTCGCGCAATCCGAAGGAGTACGTCCGGTCCGGCCTCCTCGCGGGCGATGCCCCGCTCTGCCCGGACCTCCTGCACCGAGCGGCCGAGCCGGTGGGATCCGCTGATCACCTGTAGTGACGTCTCGTGCGAGGTGTGCTCGACGCCGATCCAGACGGAGACGAACCCGCCCTCGGGGGCGGACGACTCAATGTCCGTGTGCCAGGGATGCACCTGTCCCGGAGCCCTTCGCACTGCGGAGACGCCCCAGAGCACGACGTCGTCGCCGAGAACGGCCGCTACACGCTCGAGGATCGCGTCGCCCGTCGCGAGCTCGTACAGGAACGGCTCGCGAACGGCGCGTCCCTTCTCCCATGCGACAGGCGCCGGGAGGTCGCTCCGCCGCAGGTAGCGCGCGAGGCGCCGGCAAGCCGACTCGCTGAGGATCCGGCTCGGCCCGGCGTAGCCGTCACGCGCGAACCGGGCGAGGAATGCCCCGCTCGAGGTCTCCTCCCGCGTCGCGAACAGGAGTGCAGCGTATCCCGACGAGTCGCCCGAGGTGGTGCAGGGCTACACGGCGGCGATGCGGCCAGCGAGCTCGCGCGAGATCGCGTGCTCGCCCGTGCCCGTGCGAACGGTCACGGGGCCGCCGAACGGGGCCACCGAGACGACCTCGGCGCCCCCGCCGGGCACGAGCGACAGCTCCTCGAGGTAGCGGAGCAGCTCCGCGTCACCGTCGGGCACGCGTGAGACCGTCGCGTGCGTACCCGGATCGAGGGTCAGGAGCGAGCGGTCGGGCGTCGCCTCGAGCCGCAGCTCCCGATCGGGGATCGGGTCTCCGTGCGGGTCGTGGGTCGGGAACCCGAGCTCCGCGTCGATACGGGCCTCGAGCTCCTCCGAGAGAGCGTGCTCGAGGAGCTCCGCCTCGGCGTGGACCTCGTCGAGCGAGAGGCCAAGCCGGTCGACGAGGTACCGCTCGAGGAGCCGGTGGTGGCGCAGCACCTCGAGAGCGCCCAGCCGCCCGCGCTCGGTGAGCTCGACGCCGCGGTAGGGAGCACGCTCGACCAGCCTGAGCTCGGCGAGGCGCTTCGTCATCGCCGTGGCGGACGGGGCGCTCACACCCATCCGCTGTGCCAGAGCGGACGTCGTGACGCGCTCGTCGGTGGCCTCGAGGGCGTAGATGGCCTTCAGGTAATCCTGAACTGCGGGGGAGAGCTCGGCGGCGGGGGTGTACATCCTTGGTTCTTAGGTTACACTCCGACTCTGACTTAGACATGACTAAAACTCGTCTCACGCGCGGCAAACTCCTCGCGGCCGCGGCTCCTCTGGCGGCCGCGCCGATCATGGGGAAGCTCGCGCTCGACGCCTCTGCGGGCACGGGGCCGGACGATCATCTGGGTCACGAGGACGGCCGCGCTCCCACGAGTCATGCCGGCGGAACGGTCGGCCACGCCGCGATGGTCGGCGCGGGGGTCCCGGCCGTCGGCGGCCCGACCGATCTCGACGCGCTGCTCTACCCGCCTCAGGCACTTCCGTACGAGCCCGGTCGTGTCCGTGAGTACACGCTCACCGCGACCGACCGCGAGCTCGAGGTGGCGCCGGGCGTCTTCTTTCCCGCCTGGGTCTACAACGGCACCGCGCCCGGTCCCGTGATCCGGGCGACGGAGGGTGACACTCTGCGCGTGCGGTTCGTGAACGGCGGCGCCCACCCGCACACGATCCACTTCCATGGGATCCACCCGACGAACATGGACGGCGTCTTCGAGATCGTGGGCACGGGGGAGGAGCTGACGTACGAGTTCGAGGCGCGCCCGGCCGGCTTCCACGTCTACCACTGCCATGCGACCCCGCTGAAGAAGCACATCCACAAGGGCCTGTACGGCGCGTTCATCATCGACCCCAGAGAGCCGCGCCCTCCCGCCCGAGAGCTGGTCCTGGTGATGAACGGCTTCGACACCGACGGCGACGGGTCGAACAACTTCTACACGGTCAACGGGCGCTCGTTCTACTACGCGCGCTACCCGATCCGCGTGCGGCGCGGCGAGCTCGTGCGCGTGTACCTCGCGAACCTGACCGAGCTCGACCTGCTCAACTCGTTCCACCTGCACGCGGACTTCTTCCGCTACCAGCCCACGGGCACCGGGGACAGCTGGGAGTACACGGACACCGTGATGCAGTGCCAGGGGCAGCGCGGCGTGCTCGAGATCGAGTTCGTGGGAACGGGGCTGCACATGTTCCACGCGCATCAGTCCGAGTTCGCCGAGCTCGGCTGGATGGGCTACTTCGAGGTCGTGGAGTAGGACGTGGGCGCAGGATCGGCGGCGACGGAGCCCACGGGTCTTCGTTGGTGGCTGTGGGCGGTCCTACCCGTGCTTCTGCTCGCCGCCGCCGTGGGCGCGGTCGCCTCGGGTGGCTCCTCGCTCGTCGGTCTCGTCGGGTCGAGCCCGCCGCCGGCGGACGAGTTCGACATCCGGCGGGTCGAGCTCTCGCCCGGCGAGATCAGGATCCTCGTCCGGAACCCGCAGCGCGACGAGCTGACGATCGCGAACGTCAACGTGGACGACGCGATCGTCCCGTTCAGGGTGGACGGGCCGAGGACCCTGGGGCGACTGCGCTCGAGCACGATCGTGGTGCCGTTCGACTGGGTGGAGAACGACCCGATCAGCGTCGGCGTGACCAGCTCGACCGGCATCGAGACGGTGAAGGAGGTTCCCGCGGCGGTCGAGACGCCGACGGCCTCGGCTCACGGCTTCCTCGGCTACGCGCTCATCGGCGCCCTGGTCGGGGTGCTGCCCGTCGCGCTCGGGCTCCTCTGGCTGCCCGCGCTGCGGCGCGCCGGAACCGTCTGGCTCTCGGCGTTCATGGCCTTCACGGCGGGCCTGCTGTCGTTCCTCGGAGTGGAGGCGCTCGCGGAGTCGTTCGAGCTGCAGGCGGCCCTCCCGGCGGGGCTCGGCGGCGCCGGCCTCGTCCTCCTCGGTGTCGCGGTCAGCTTCCTCGGCATGACGGCGCTCTCCCGCAGGCTGACGCACGGAGTCGCGGCGGTCGGGGTGACCCTCGCCCTCCTCGTCGCAATCGGGATCGGCCTCCACAACCTCGGCGAGGGTCTCGCGATCGGCGCCTCGTTCACGCTCGGCGAGCTCGAGCTCGGAACCTTCCTGATCGTCGGGTTCATGGTCCACAACGTCACGGAGGGCCTCGCGATCGCGGCTCCCGTGACGAAGACCCGGACGACGATCCGGTCGCTCGCCGGCCTCGTGCTCGTCGCCGGAGCCCCCACGATCCTCGGCGCCTGGCTCGGCGGGTACGCGTCGAGCGACCTCGCGGCCCCGTTCTTCTTCGCAGTCGCGGCCGGCGCGGCGTTCCAGGTCGTCGCGGAAGTCGGCCGCTACGTCGCGCGCAACGCCCCGGGCGGCCTCCGCTCGGGGCACGTCGTCACCGGGTACCTGGTCGGGATCGCGGCGATGTTCGCCACCGGCGTTCTCGCGGGCTGACGCCTCGGCAACGGGTGCTTAACCCGTGCTAACCCGGGATTCACCGCCCCGGGTCTATAAGGGAGGTCTTATGACATCCCTCCGCTCTCTCCCCCTCCTCCTCGCCGCCGCCGTCCTCGGCGGCGGTGTCGCGGTTGCGGCCGTCGGGCTCCTCGGTGGCTTCGACGGCGACACGACCATGGTCACCGAGACCGTCCAGTCGCCTCGCTCCTCGACCGTCACGGCGGGCTCGACGATGAGCGTCAACGAGATCTACGAGCGCTCGGCCCCGGGGGTCGTCCAGATCAACGCGACGTCCGACTCGGCGGCATCGGGCCAGCAGGCGCTCGGCTCCGGCTTCGTCATCGACAAGGCCGGCCACATCGTCACGAACTACCACGTCGTGGAGGGAGCCGACGAGGTCACCGTGGGCTTCTCGAACCAGGACACCGTGAAGGCCGAGATCGTCGGCACGGATCCGTCCACGGACATCGCCGTGCTTCGCGTCGAGACGTCGGCGAGTGCCCTCCGGCCCCTTGCCCTCGGCGACTCGGACAAGCTCGTCGTCGGCGACGAGGTGGTCGCCATCGGGAACCCGTTCGGGCTCGACCGGACCGCGACGTCGGGCATCGTGAGCGCGCTCCAGCGCCTGATCACGGCTCCGAACCGGTTCACGATCGACCACGTCATCCAGACCGACGCGCCGATCAACCACGGCAACTCCGGCGGCCCGCTGATCGACGCCTACGGCAAGGTGATCGGCGTCAACACGCAGATCGAGACCGGCGGCGTCTCGTCCGGCAACGTCGGCATCGGGTTCGCGGTCCCGTCGAACACCGTGAAGGAGGTCGTCGCGCAGATCCTCCGCACGGGCCGCGTCGACCACGCGTACCTCGGGATCAGCGGCCATGCGCTGACGGAGAGCCTCGCGCAGACCTACAACCTGCCCGTCGACTCCGGAGTGCTCGTCGAGTCCGTGACCCGCGGCAGCGGTGCCGACAAGGCCGGGCTCGAGAGCGGCGAGACGCGCGTCGTCGTCGCCGGCGAGACGTACGTCCTCGGCGGCGACATCATCGTCTCGGCCGACGGCAAGCCGATCGCGTCGATCGAGCAGCTTCGCGACGTCATCTCCGCGCACAAGCCGGGGGACAAGATCGAGCTCGTTGTCTACAACGACTCGAAGAAGACGAGCGTGACGGTCACGCTCGGGCGGCAACCTCTCTCCCCCCAGGGGTAGCCGCGCCATCAGGCCTCGGCTCGCGCCGAGGCCTGACCCACATCGGTAAGGGGTCCGACCGCCTGCCCGGGCCCCTGCCGACCCTACTCCAGCTCCGCGCCGCGCGCCGCGAGGACCTCGTCGGTGAGCCGGTAGCCTCGCTCGACGAGGCCCAGCTTCGACTCGAGCGGCCAGGGCTCGTCGCTCCGGAACGTCGGGTCGAGGGCGTGCTCGCCGGGGCTCCCCCGAACGACGAGCACGGGCACGTGGCGCTCGTGGCGGAACGGGAAGCGGGCGGATGCGAACGCCTCCTCGAGGTCGGCCCGAAGCCTGCGACGCCTCCAGCGCGGCGCCGCGGCGAGCGCGCGCGAGACGACGTCCTCGCGCAGTCGCCGGAGCTCCTCCTCGGACGTCTCCCGCTCCACGGCGAGACGCTCCTCGAGAACCGTGTTGCGCGCGATCGCGACGCGCATCAGGCGGACGATCAGCTCGCCGTAGTGCGCCGGCTCGCCGCGGGCGGCGCGTTCCTCCGCGAGGCGGAGCTCGGCCAGGAGCGCGCGCACCGGCGGCACGGCGCGGAAGTGGTCGAGCCGCTCTCGAACGCGGCCCAGAACGGCGAGGTTCGTCGGCCGGTAGCTCGCCACGTAGCGGAACGCGACGATGGCCGACGCCTCGGGCGTGTGGTACGCGTGCTCGAGTGGGAAGTTCCGCACCCAGCCGCCGTCGGTGGCGACCACGCCATCGACCACGATGGGCAGCACGAGCCCGCTCACCGCCGCCGATGCGAGGATCGCGCGCCCCATCGTCTCCGGCGGCGTCGAGTGCGAGGGGTACGCGAGCTCGAAGGTGCGGCCCTCGTCGACGTCGAGGTAGGCGCTCACGTCGGTGGCGTAGACCACGAGCTCGATCTCCGCTGCGGCCAGCTCCTCGCCGAGCTCTCCGGGGTCTCCGAGCCGGTCGGCGATGGTGTGCGGGAGGGTGTAGTCGTGGAGCCCGCCCGGGATCTGCCACAGGGGCCGGAGCCTGAAGGCGTCCTCCGGCTCGAGCGCCAGGAGGAACTCCTCGAGGTCGGTGAGCCGGTCGAGCGCGGCCAGCGTTCCCGCCAGGGCGCCCGCGGACGTTCCGTGGATCCACCCGATCCGGGGCCAGAGGGGGCTCTCGCGCAGGCGCTTCAGGAAGCCGAGCTCGAGGAGGACACCGTTGATCCCGCCTCCGGAGAGGACGATCGCCACGTCGCGGGGGTGCGCGGCGTCCACGGGGCTATTGTGCCGCCGTGGAGTCGGAGCTCCGTCCGGGAACGTCGGTGCTCGAGGGTCTCGACCTCGAGTCGGACGAGGAGCTGTGGGAGGACACGGGCGACGACGACCACAGCGGGTGGTACTGCGTCAGGACCGACCCCTTCCCCTGCCCGGCGGAGGGTTGCACCTTCGTCGCGGACTTCATGACCGCGGCGCATCTCGTGCTCGTCTGGCAGGAACGCGACGACCCCAACCTCCTCTGGCATGCCCAGCGGGCCAAGGAGGTCGGGCGCAACCCCCGCATCGTCGCGTACGAGAGCGCATTCGGGCCGAGCGCCTCCTACTACGCCTGGGAGGCGGCGGGACGTCCCGTCCACGGTGTCCGCGGAAACCGCTAGGCAGGCGGGGTGCTTCAGCGCCCTGCCTGCTCTTCCTGGGACGAGCTGCCGCCCCATCCCTCCCGGCAGGGTGCTTCAGCGCCCTGCCTGCTCTTCTTGGGATGAGT
>CAZMUG010000106.1:0-9052 GCA_964569165.1 uncultured Gaiellales bacterium | reverse complement strand
CGCGGCACCTTCGGGATGGTCGCCTCGACCCACTGGCTCGCCTCGCAGGTGGGGATGGGAGTGCTCGAGCGCGGCGGGAACGCGTTCGACGCCGCGGTCGCGACCGGGTTCGCGCTTCAGGTCGTCGAGCCCCATCTGAACGGGCCCGGGGGCGAGCTGCCGGCGGTCTTCTGGTCGGCCGGGCACGGCAAGCCGCTCGCGCTCTGCGGCCAGGGGGTGGCGCCGGCCGCGGCCACGATCGAGCGCTACCGCGAGCTCGGCCACGAGCTCGTTCCGGGGACCGGGGTGCTCGCAGCGTGCGTTCCGGGCGCGTTCGGCGGCTGGCTGCTGCTGCTCCGCGACTTCGGCACCTGGCGCCTCGCGGACGTCCTCGAGGCCGCGATCGGCTATGCGGAGCACGGCTACCCGCTGCACGCGCGGATCCGCGCGACGATCGAGCTGCACGAAGACCTCCTGCGCGAGTGGCCCGGGTCGCGCGACCTCTATGTGCCCGCCCCCGAGGCAGGCGCGCTCTTCCGGAACCCCGCCCTCGCCGCGACCTACCGGCGCATCGTGGACGAGAGCCGCGGCGGCTCCCGCGAGGACGAGATCGAGCGGGCGCGGCTCGCCTGGTACGAGGGCTTCGTCGCGGAGGAGATCGACCGCTTCAGCGCGGCCGAGGACGGGCTCCTGACGGGCGCCGACCTGGCCGCCTGGCACGCGACTCTCGAGCCCGTCGTCACGTTCGAGTACCGGGGGCTCACCGTGTGCAAGACGCGGCCGTGGGCGGCCGGGCCGGTCGGGCTCCAGCAGCTCGCCCTCCTCTCCGGCTTCGACCTCGCGGAGCTGTCCGAGGCGGAGCTGGTCCATGTCGTCACCGAGTGCGCCAAGCTCGCGTTCGCCGACCGGGACGCCCTCTACGGCGACTCCGGGGAGGTGCCGCTCGACACCCTGCTCTCTGCGGAGTACAACGACGCGCGGCGCGCGCTCGTCCGCGAGGAGGCCTCGGCCGCGCACGAGCCGGGCCTCGGGCGCCTGCCGAGCGTCCGGGAAGCGGCGGCCACCGCCGGCTCCGGCGAGCCCGGGCGCGGGACCGTCCACCTCGACATCGCGGACCGGCACGGGAATCTCGTCTCGGCGACCCCGAGCGGGGGCTGGCTCCAGAGCTCGCCCGTGATTCCCGCGCTCGGCTGGCCGCTCGGCACCCGCGCCCAGATGTTCTGGCTGGAGGAGGGCCTGCCCTCGTCGCTCGAGCCGGGGAAGCGTCCGCGCACGACCCTGAGCCCGGGGCTCGCGCTCCGCGACGGCGAGCCCTACCTGGCCTGGGGGACACCCGGCGGAGACCAGCAGGAGCAGTGGGCGCTGCACGCCTTTCTCCGCCACGTCGACCTCGGCCTGAACCTGCAGGCGGCGATCGACGCGCCCGAGTTCCACACCGACCACCTCATCTCGTCGTTCTTCCCGCGGGAGTTCGCGCCGAAGTCGCTGGCGCTCGAGTCCAGGGTCTCGGCCCGCACCGTCGCCGACCTCCAGCGCCGCGGCCACGACGTGGAGCTCCATCCACCGTGGTCGCTGGGCCGCGTGACCGCGGTCGCGCGCGAGCCGGACGGGCTGCTCCGGGCCGGGGCCAACGCGCGCGGCATGCAGGGCTACGCGGTCGGGCGCTAGCAGAGCCTCTCAGTCGCGGAGCCGCACCGCGATCCGGGAGGTGCCGACGGTGTCGCCCTCGTCGTCCACGGCCCGCACGGCGACGACGACGAAGTTTCGGCCCGGTGCGATGTGGTGCGCCTCGGTCACGACTCCCGACACGGACAGCGATCGGCCGACCGGGGTCGGCTTGGTGAACGTCGAGTCGATCGAGCGGATCTCGGCGGCCGCGCCCCAGGCGCGCAGGACGACCGACGTCATCAGCGCCATCGACGCCATTCCGTGCAGCACGGGCTCGGTGTCGAAGACGCGCGCCCGGGCACACCAGTCGGGGTCGACGTGCACGGGGTTGACGTCGAGCGACGCGGCCGCGAAGCGATCGACCGACTCCTGCGTCACCTCGTGCGCGAGCTCGGGCAGCGGGTCGCCCACGGCGACCTCGGAGAAACGCGGGGGCTCAGGCCTCGGCGTACCCACGGACGTCCTCGCGCGTCGGAGGGAGGATGAGCGTCGCCCGGCTCCGCGCCTTCAGCGTCCCGCCGGCCCGGATCTCGTTGAGGTTCGTCACGTAGTGCATCCCTCGCCGGATCCAGCGGTCGACGGTGGACGTCGTCAGCGACAGCGTGTCGCCGACGAGGATCGGCTCGAGGATCTCGATCTGCTGGAACGGGTTGCGTGCCCCGGGCGTCCGGATCCAGCTCCCGGCGCCCTCGGGGCCGGTGCACCAGAAGATGACGGCGGTGACGAACAGTGGATGCACGAGGAGGCAACCGGTCGGCGAGTGCGCGCGGGCGTACTCGGCGTCGACGAACAGCGGGTCGCTCTCACCGACTGCGCGATTGAACGAGAGCACGTCCTCCTCCGCGACCGGGAACTCGCGCATGGTCGCTCTCGGCTCGCCGATCGTGACGGCGTCCCACGTCTCGAGGTGCTCCCAGCCCCCGAGGAAGTCGCGCTCGAAGGCCCGCTGCTTTGCGGTCTCGAGGTACGGCTCGACGCGCACGTGGCCGGCGCTCACCCGCGGCTCCGCAGCACGTGCTTCTGGTTCTCGACGCGCGCCCACGGGATGAGACTCGGTGCCAGGTTCGTGTCGGCCGCCACCGCGCGATGTTCTCACACGGCCCTTCCGGCCCGAGGCCCTTCGGCGCTCGTTCGACCTCCGAGATACGATCCGGCGGTGGCACGCGACAGGAGAGGCGGCTCTCCGTCCCCGGTAACCGGGCGGCGCCCGCTCGCGTAGGCGACGAGCGCCGCAGCCCCTCGTCCATAGACTCCCGCGCGATGGATCCGCTGTACACGCCGGCGGGCGTCGAGGCGCGCTGGCAGGAGACGTGGGAGGCCGAGGGCCTGTACGCGGCCGGCGCCGGCGCGCGCCGCGACGAGACGTACGCGATCTGCGTCCCGCCCCCGAACGTCACCGGCGACCTGCACATGGGGCATGCGCTGAACGGCTCCATCCAGGACGTGCTCGTGCGCTGGCACCGTCTGCGCGGCTTCGACACGCTCTGGCAGCCGGGCTACGACCACGCCGGGATCGCGACCCAGAACGTGGTGGAGAAGGAGCTCGCGAAGGAGGGCCTGACCCGCCACGATCTCGGGCGCGAGGCGTTCGTCGAGCGCACCTGGGAGTGGCTCGAGCAGACCGGCCGCACGATCATGGGGCAGTACCGCCGGCTCGGCGCGTCGCTCGACTACTCGCGGGAGCGCTTCACCATGGACGAGGACTACGTCCGCGCGGTGCTGACGTTCTTCGTCCGGCTCTGGGAGCGCGGGTGGATCTACCGCGACAACCGCATCGTCAACTGGTGCCCGTTCCATCAGACCGCCATCTCGGACCTGGAGGTCGCGCACGCGGAGATGGACGACCAGCTCGTCACCATCCGCTACCCGTTCGCGGACGGCGACGGGCGGGACGGGATCTCGGTGGCCACGGTGCGGCCCGCGACGATCCTCGCGGACGTCGCGGTCGCCGTGCACCCGGGCGACGAGCGCTACGCGCACGCGGTCGGGCGCGAGGTGGTCGTCCCCTACGTCGAGCGGCGCGTGCGCGTGATCGCGGACGAGCGCGTCGATCCCGAGTTCGGCACGGGCGCGGTCAAGGTCACGCCCGGCCACGACCCGACCGACTTCGCGATCGGACGCGACCACGGGCTCCCCGAGCCGATGGTGGTCGGGCCGGACGGGCTCATGAACGCGGACGCGGGCGAGCTCGCCGGGCTCTCGCAGGACGAGGCAGGCACGCAGGTCCTTGCCTGGGCCGCCGAGCGCGGCCTCGTCGAGGGTAAGGAGCACTACCGGCACGCGGTCGGCACGTGTGAGCGCTGCCATTCGCGGATCGAGCCGCTCATCTCGCTGCAGTGGTGGTGCGCGATGGCCGAGCCGGCCGCTCCCGCGATCCAGGTGCTTCGCGAGCGGCGCGTCCGCTACCACCCCGAGTCGCAGCACCGCTTCGCGATCTCCTCGCTCGAGGAGTCTCCGGACTGGTGCATCTCCCGCCAGCTCTGGTGGGGCCACCAGATCCCCGCCTGGACGTGCCCGGACGGGCACTTCACGGTGCAGGTGGACGAGCCCGCGGCGTGCGACGAGTGCGGCTCCGCGGAGCTCGAGCGCGAGTCGGACGTCCTCGACACCTGGTTCTCGTCGGCGCTCTGGCCGTACGCCACCCTCGGCTGGCCGGACGAGACGCCCGAGCTCGCGCGCTACTACCCGGGCGACGTCAACTCGACGGCGCGCGAGATCATCCGCCTCTGGGTCAACCGGATGATCTGGACGGGGCTCGAGGTCCTCGGCGACATCCCCTTCACCGACTCCATCATCCATTCCACCGTGCTCGCGGTGGACGGGCGGCGGATGTCGAAGAGCCTCGGCACCGGGATCGACCCGATGGAGCCGATCGAGAAGTACGGCGCCGACGCGACGCGGTACGGCCTCCTGAAGATCTCCTCGACACAGGACGTGCGCTTCTCGTACGGCGCGATCGAGGAGGGTCGCAAGCTCGCGAACAAGCTCTGGAACGTCTCGCGCCTGATCCTCCAGCACGCGGAGGGAGTCGAGCCCGCGCTCGCGCCGCGGGAGCTCGAGGAGCGCTGGATCCTCGCGCGGATCGACTCGGCTCGCGCCGAGCTGGAGGACGCCTGGAGCCGCTTCGACTTCGCGGCCTCGACGGACACGCTGTACCACCTCGTCTTCGACGACGCCTGCGACTGGTACGCGGAGGCGATCAAGCCGCGCCTGTACGCGGACGACCGGGACGCGGTCGCGACCGCGCTCGCGGTGCTCGAGCGCCTGCTCGCGCTCCTGCACCCGGTGATGCCGCACGTGACCGAGGAGATCTGGTCGCAGCTGCCGGGACGGGGGGCGCGCCTCATCGTCTCACCCTGGCCGGCCCCAGACGCGAGCTTTGCGGCCGATGGGGGTGCCCTCGACCGCGTGCAGGAGGCCGCCCAGATCTTCCGCCGGAGCGGCGTGCAGGTCGAGCTCGGCTCGGACGACGAGCGGCGGATCTTCGCCGCGGTCGTGAAGCCCGAGCGGGCGAAGGTGGACTCGAACCGCGACGCCGAGATCGAGCGCCTGCGCAAGGAGGTCGCGCGGGCGGAGGGGATGCTCGGGAACGAGCGGTTCGTGGCGAATGCGCCGCCGGAGGTCGTGGCCGCGGAGCGCGAGAAGCTCGAGCGCTACCGCCGCGAGCTCGCCGCCCTCGAGGGCTAGCCGGTGCCCGCAGTCGAATGGCTCGACGCGATGAGCCCGTGGCCGCGGGACGGCTTCGGGCTCGAGCGCATGGAACGGCTGCTCACCGCCCTGGGCGACCCGCAGCAGGCGTACCCGGCGATCCACGTCGTCGGGACGAACGGCAAGTCCACCGCGACGGTCACGATCGAGCAGCTGCTCCTCTCCGAGGGGCTCGCCGTCGGCGCGACCATCTCACCGCACGTCGCCGGCTGGAGTGAGCGCATCCGCGTGAACGGGGAGGAGGCCGACTTCGAGAGCGCCGTGGCGCGAGTACGGCCCGCTGCCGAGCAGCTCGGCGCAACCCAGTTCGAGGCCGTCACGGCGGCCGCGCTGCAGGCGTTCGCGGACGCGGGCGTCGACGTCGCGGTCGCCGAGGCCGGCCTCGACGGGCGCCACGACGCGACGAACGTCCTCCGCACGAGGGTCGTCCTCCTCACCAACGTCGGGCTCGAGCACACGGACGTCCTCGGCTCGACGCTCGAGGCGATCGCGACGGAGAAGCTCGCGGTCGCGCCCGAGGGCGTCGTCGTCGTGCTCCCCGACCGGACGTACGAGCACCTCGTGCCCGGACGGGAGATCGTGATCGGGGGCGCCCGTGAGGCGGCGGAGGCGTTCCTTCACCGGCGGATCGCCGCCGACCCGGACGTGGCGCTCCCCGGCCGGCTCGAGCAACGCCCCGGGGAGGTCCGGGACGGCGCGCACAATCCCGACGGTGCGCGCTTCCTCGTCGAGCGGCTGCCCGAAGGCGACTTCACGCTCGTCCTCTCGATCCTCGCCGACAAGGACGTGGACGCCATGCTCGGCATCCTCCGGCGAGCGGGCTCACGACTCGTCGCCACGCGCTCGTCCTCCGCGCGCGCCCTTCCGGCCGAGGAGCTCGCCGCGCGGGCACGCGGGCGCTTCGACCACGTCGAGGCGATCGACGATCCCGTGCAGGCGCTGGCACGTGCGCACGAGCTCGGAGAGCCGGTGCTCGTGACGGGCTCGCTCTACCTCGTCGGCGACCTCGCGCAGGAGGAGCGGCGTGCGGCATGGCCCGCCTGACGGAGCGGCTGGCGGTCCTCGCGTTCGCCGCGCTCATCGTCGTGGCGATCGTCGGGATCGCCTTCGCGCTCGGGTACGCGATCGGCAAGCTTCTGCTATGACCCTCGCCGTGCCGCCGATCGCCCAGGTCTCCCTCGAGGACCCGAACTGGGAGCTCTTCGGCAAGCTCGGGATCGGGCTCGTCGTCGTGCTCTGGCTCGCAACGGGGTACTGGACGTTCAAGGACGCGCGCCGGCGCATCGAGGATCCGTGGCTCGTCGCGGTCGCGACGCTCATCGGGTTCGTCCCGCCCTTCCTGGGCCCGATCATCTACATGTTCTTCCGCCCGCCCGAGTACATCCAGGACGCGCGCGAGCGCGAGCTCGAGATCAAGGCGATGGAGGAGCGGCTCGCGCAGCTCGACCAGCGCTGCCCCGTCTGCCGCGCGCGCGTCGAGCCCTCGTACATCGTCTGCCCCGTGTGCACGACGAGGCTTCGAAACGCGTGCCCGAGCTGCGGGCAGCCGCTCGAGTCCATCTGGCAGGTCTGCCCCTACTGTGCGGCGGACATCCCGACGACGCTGCCCGCGCTCGAGGACGTCGCGACCGGGAAGCGCCGCTCCACCAGGCGGGCACAGGCCGCGGACGAGTAGACTCGCCGCCCCGTGGCGCGCGAAACGACTCTCGTCCTCGTCAAGCCCGACGGCATGCGCCGCGGGCTCGCCGGCGAGATCGTCGCCCGCCTCGAGCGGCGCGGCCTCGAGCTGCGCGGTGCGCGGCTGCTGAAGATCCCGAAGTCGATGGCCCGTGAGCACTACGGCGAGCACAGGGGCAAGCCGTTCTTCGGCTCCCTCGTCGACTTCATCACGTCGGGGCCGGTGCTCGCCCTCGCCGTCAGCGGCGAGTCGGCGATCTCGGTCGTGCGGACGATGATGGGCGCGACCAATCCGCTCGACTCGGCGCCGGGAACGATCCGCGGGGACTTCGCGCTCGAGCTGTCCGAGAACATCGTGCACGGCTCGGACTCGAAGGCGAGCGCGCGCCGGGAGCTCGCGCTCTTCTTCCCCGATGGCCTCGTCTGAACCGGGCTACGTCGCGAGGAATCGCGAGCTCTGGACGGAGTCGAACCGCGAGTACACCGACGCCGAGGCCGACCGGGTGTGGCGGGCGGAAGAGATCACCTGGGGGATGTTCGGCGTCCCCGAGCGCGAGGTCGGCGTCCTGGGTGATGTCTCGTGGCTCGACGTCGTCGAGCTCGGGTGTGGTACCGCGTACTTCTCGGCGTGGCTCGCGCGGCGCGGGGCGCGCCCCGTCGGCGTCGACGTCACCCCGGCGCAGCTCGACACGGCCCGGCGGCTCCAGCGCGAGACGGGTATCGAGTTCCGGCTGCTCGAGGCGAACGCCGAGGACGTCCCGCTCCCCGACGCGAGCTTCGACCTCGCCGTCTCCGAGTACGGGGCGAGCATCTGGTGCGACCCGTACCGCTGGATCCCCGAGGCTTATCGGCTCCTGCGTCCCGGCGGCCGGCTCGTCTTCCTGCGCGGTCATCCGCTGGTCATCCTCTGCGCCGTGGAGGAGCCGGACTCGACCTCCGAGACCCTGCAGCGCCCGCAGCGCGGGATGCACCGCATCGAGTGGTCGGACGGGGGCGTCGAGTTCAACCTCCCCCACGGAGAGCTGCTTCGGCTGCTGCGGCGCACGGGGTTCGAGGTCGAGGATCTGATCGAGCTCTACGCTCCCGACGGCGCGGAGACACATCCCTACTACTCGCACGTGACCGCGGACTGGGCCCGGAAGTGGCCCGTGGAGGAGCTATGGGTAGCGCGCAAGACCGGCTGACGCTCGCGTCGACGTCGCCGCAGCGCCGGGGGATCCTCGAGCAGCTCGAGATCCCGTTCGAGGCCGTCGCCCCCGTCTACGTCGAGGACGACCCGCCGGACGCCGACGCGGCCGAGCTCGTCCGCCGGCACGCGGAGGGCAAGGCGAGGTCGGTCCACGAGGACGGCCGAATCACGCTCGGCGTGGACACGACCGTCCTGCTCGACGACCGCGTGTTCGGCAAGCCGACCGACGGCGACGCTGCCGCGCGCATGCTGTACGAGCTCTCCGGGCGGACGCACGCGGTGCTCTCCGGCCTGTGCCTCCTCGGCGCCGGCGAGGACGTGCTCATGCACGAGGTGACCGAGGTGACGTTCCGCCTCCTGTCGCACGAGATCGTGGCGGGATACCTCGCGAGCGGCGAGTGGGAGGGGCGCGCCGGCGCCTACGCGATCCAGGGGCTGGGGGGCCGGCTGGTCGAGCGGATCGAGGGCGACTACCTCAATGTCGTCGGCCTCCCGGGCGCGCTCCTCGTCTCGCTCCTCGAACGCCACGCGCCAAAGCTGCTGCAAACGCCCAGGTAGACTCGCGGTCGCTCGTGGCCTGGTTCAAGACCCTCACCGGCTTCGGCGGCCGCGACATGGCGGTCGACCTCGGCACCGCGAACACGCTCGTGTACGTGCGCGGGCGCGGCATCGTGCTCTCCGAGCCCTCCGTGGTGGCGATCGACCAGCGCACCGGCGAGGTGCACGCGGTCGGAGTCGAGGCCAAGCGCATGCTGGGGCGGACCCCGGGGACGATCTCGGCGATCCGGCCGCTCAAGGACGGCGTCATCGCCGACTTCGACGTCACCGAGC
>CAZMUG010000105.1:0-9096 GCA_964569165.1 uncultured Gaiellales bacterium | reverse complement strand
GCGACGGCGCGCTGGATGTCCTTTCCGACCTCGGTCGAGCCCGTGAACGCGATCTTGTCCACGTCGTCGTGCCGGACGAGGGTCGCGCCCGTGCGCCCGTCGCCGGTGAGGATGTTCACGACGCCGGGCGGGAGCTCCGCCTGCCGGCAGACGTCCGCGAAGAAGAGCGCCGAGAGCGGCGTCGTGTGCGCCGGCTTGAGGACGACGGTGTTCCCGCAGGCGAGCGCAGGGGCGATCTTCCACGCGAGCATGAGCAGCGGGAAGTTCCAGGGGATGATCTGCCCCGCGACGCCGAGCGGCCGGGCCGCGCGATTCGGGAACGCGTACTCGAGCTTGTCGGCCCAGCCCGCGTAGTAGAAGAAGTGCGCGGCGGCGAGCGGCACGTCCACGTCGCGCGACTCGCGGATCGGCTTGCCGCTGTCGAGCGACTCGAGGACGGCGAACTCGCGCGAGCGCTCCTGGAGGATCCGCGCGATCCGGAAGAGATACTTCGCGCGCTCCGAAGGGGCGAGCTCCGACCAGGTGCCGGCGAACGCCTCGCGCGCGGTCGCCACGGCCAGGTTCACGTCCTCCTCGCGGCCGAGCGCGACCTCGGTGAGGTGCTCCTCGGTCGCGGGCGACTCGGTCGGCATCCACTCCCCGGACCGCGGCTCGACCTCCCGGCCGCCGATGAAGAGCCCGTAGCGCTCCTCCAGGCGGACGACGTCGCGCGCCTCGGGCGCGGGAGCGTACTCCCACTCGAAGGTCGCGGGAAGCGTGGAGGCGCGTTTCTCGACCTGGGCCATCAGTCGATGGTGAAGGAGTCCCCGGACACGGTGGCTTCGCTCGATCGATCGTGAAGGAGTCCTCGTGCGCTGCGCATGGGGTCAGTCGATGGTGAAGTAGTCGCCCGACTGATACCGCCCCGTCTTCTCCTTGCGGAGCTGCATGAGGACGTCGTTGAGGAGGGAGGACGCGCCGAAGCGGAAGAGGTCCGGCGTCATCCACTCCGGCCCGAGCGTCTCGTACACGAGGACGAGGTACTGGACCGCCTGCTTCGAGGCGCGGATCCCGCCGGCGGCCTTGACGCCGACGACGTGCCCCGTCTCCGCGTAGACGTCGCGGACGACCTCCAGCATGCAGAGCGTCACCGGAAGGGTCGCCGCAGGGCTGATCTTCCCGGTGGAGGTCTTGATGAAGTCGGCCCCTGCCGCGATCGCGAGCAGCGAGGCGCGGCGCACGTTGTCGTACGTCCCCAGCTCGCCGGTCTCGAGGATGACCTTCAGGTGCGCGTCGCCGCACGCCTCCTTCACGCGCACGATCTCGTCGTAGACCCTCGCGTAGCGGCCGGAGAGGAACGCCCCGCGGTCGATGACCATGTCGATCTCGTCCGCGCCGAGCTCGACGGCCGCCTGCGTGTCGGCGATCTTCACCTCGGTCGGCGACTGCCCGGACGGAAACGCGGTCGCCACGGCGGCGACCTTGACGTCGCTCCCGGCGAGGCGCTCCTTCGCCGTGGGGACGAGGTTCGGGTACACGCAGACCGCGGCGACGGGCGGGACGGTGACGTCCACCGGATCGGGCCGGAGCGCCTTCGAGCAGAGGGCGGCCACCTTGCCCGGCGTGTCCTGGCCCTCGAGCGTGGTCAGGTCCATCATCCGCACCGCGAGCTCGAGCGCCTGCACCTTCGACTCGCGCTTGATCGAGCGCCTCGCGAGCGTCGCGGCGCGCTCCTCGAGCGCGACGGCGTCCACCGAGCCGACGCGCGGGAGGCGCGGCCCGGCGGGGAGCTCGAAACCACCGATCAGCGCGGGAGCCCTGGCCATGCCCTGAGTGTACGCAGCCGGCCGTCTCCGGCCGGCTGCGTGGGCCGGGACCGCCTACCTCTGGCGGTAGACGATCCGGCAGCGGCTGAGGTCGTACGCCGAGAGCTCGACGGTGATCCGGTCGCCGGGAAGGACGCGGATGCGAAAGCGCCGCATCTTCCCCGCGATGTAGCCGAGCGTCTCGTGCCCGTTGTCGAGGGCGATCCTGTACTTCCCGTTTCCGAGCGCCTCCAGGACCTCGCCCTCGAGCTCGAGCTTCTCCTCCTTGGCCACGCTTACGCGCCGGCCTGGACGACGTTGAGCGCCTCGGGGCCCTTCGCCCCCTCGCGCACCTCGAACTCGACCTTCGAGCCCTCGCTCAGCGACTTGAACCCGTCGCCGGCGATGTTGGAGAAGTGGACGAAGACGTCCTTCGACCCGTCCTCCGGCGCGATGAAGCCGTAGCCCTTGGCGTCGTTGAACCACTTGACGGTTCCGCTTGCCATGAAAACACCTCCCTTACCACGATCACGAACGGGTAAGGAAGGCGCACGTCTTGCGCAAACCACACTCGTCCTAGCTCGCGCGCAGGGTAGCAGCAGCGCGCGCTTCGCCTACTGGTAGCGAAGGGCTTCGGCGGGGCTGATGCGGGACGCGCGCACCGCGGGGGCGAGCGTGGCTCCGAGCGCGACGAGGTACACGACGGCGAAGATCAGCGCCAGGTTGAGCCACGGGACGACGAGCTCGAGGTTCTCCCAGCTCGGGTCCTGGCGCCGGGTGTCCGCGATGATATTCCAGGCGAGGAGGAGCCCGAGCGCGCTGCCGACGACGATCGCCGTCACGGCGACGAAGGACGACTCGAGCAGGAATGCCGCCTGCACCATGCGCTCCCGGAAGCCGATCGCGCGCATGACGCCGATCTGCTGCCGCCGCTCGACCACGGCGCGCGCGCTGATCACGCCGAGCGCCGACACGCCGACCACCAGCCCGAGGCCCATGAAGCCCTGGATCAGCTTGTTGAAGGTCATGTTCGCGGCGACCATGTCGTCGACGACCTCCTCGATCGACTGGGCCTCGAGGCCGTTCGCGAGGAAGGCGGACTCGAGATCGGCCGCGGCCTCTTCCGGGTCGACGCCGGGCCCGAGCCCGAAGTAGTGGATCGTCGGCCTCGTGCGGGCCGGGAAGATCCCCGACAGCGTCCGCTGCGACGCCGAGATCCCCAGCATCTCGACGGGTGCGGTGTCGCGGAGGATGCCGATGACCGTGACCGTGCCCGTTCTGCCGCTCTGCTTGTCGAGCACCTCGATCGGGATCGGCTCGAACACGCGGTCCTCGAGGTAGAAGCCGGTCAGCGTGAAGTCGGGCGGGACCCCGAAGCCGAAGGAGTCACGCCTCGGCGCGACCAGGCTGTCCACGACCGCGAGGCCGGGAGTGTCGCGCACCGCGTCCCACACCTCGCGCGCGGAGTCGTAGCCCGTGGCCATGGCGCCGAGCCCGAACGTCGTGTGGGTGAGGAACGACTCATCGAGGCCGCGCACCAGGTACGTCTCGGCACTGCGGCCTGCCCCGACCTGCCTCGCCTGGACCGCGAGGACGGACTGGCTGGCCACGACGGGGAAGTCCCGAGGACGAAGCGACGTGCTCTCGAGGGCCGCAGCCATGTCGTCGATCGTCCCCGCCCCGACCGTCCCCGCGCGGACGTCGAACCCGCCGCCGTAGTCCTCCACGTCGATCGCGTGCACGAACGAGCCGTTGGCGGCCGTCCCCGTCACCAGCGTGAAGACGACCAGGGTGAACATCGCGAGCGTGGTGCCGGTGCGGAACCGTGCCCGGAGCGGGTACGCCATCGACATCCGGAGCACCGGCGCGAGGCTGCCGATCGCTCCGAAGACCCGCATGACGAGGCCGAGGAGGACGTCCGCGTTGAAGACGATCACCCACACCGACCCCACCACGATCATCAGCCCGGCGACGATCCAGGATCCGAAGTCCATCGCGAGCTCGCCGAAGACGTCCTCCCAGATCCTCCAGGGCAGCATCAGCGACACGACGACGGCCAGCCCGCAGGCCGTGAACGCGAGGCGCTCGGGGACGCGCGCGAGGACGAGGAGCGGGACGAGGCTCATCAGCACGAGCGAGGTGCCGAGCATGAGGGGCGTCGCCGTGCCGGAGCCCGTCCCCGCCACCGCGAGCCCGAGCCCGATCAGGAGGCCCACGAGCGAGAGCACGAGGCGCCGCCGCCGGCGCCCGGTCGGAGGCTCCGGGAGGTTGCGGATGGCGCTCGAGATCGTCATGGAGCTGACGCGCCAGGCGGAGACGGCGACGATGACGAGCGTGAGCAGCAGCCCCATCGCGAACGCGATGACGAGGCTCCTCGCCGAGACGGCGAACTCGATCTGCAGCCCCTCGTCCGCGTCCGCCGCGCCGAACGCGCCGGCCAGCAGGAAGACCATGCCGAACGCGACGAGCGCGCCGAGCGCCGCTCCCACGAGCGCCGCGAGCAGGTCGTAGGCGACGCCCTCGAAGGTGAACATCTCCGTGAGATGCCCGCGCCGCGTGCCGATGGCGCGGGCGATGCCGAGCTCGCCGCGGCGCTCGGCGGCCAGCATCACGAAGATCAGGAAGATGAGCAGGATCCCGGCGACGATCGAGAAGGTGCCGAACGTCGTGAAGAACGCGACGAAGGTGGCGCCGACCTCCTCCGCGTCCGCAATTGCGTCCTTCTTGAGCGTCTGTACCTCGAGGCCGAGCGGCTTGGCGACGAGCTCGAGCCGCGCCGCGACCTCGTCGGAGAGCTCCGCGCCGGAGACCGCGTCCCCGCGGTTGGAGATCAGTACGGCCCGGATCTGACCGGGCTGCCCGAGCAGGTCCTGCGCCGCGCCCAGGGACATGAGCAAGGCGGCGTCCGCCGTCCCGGCGCCGTCGAACCCGACGACGTCGCGCACGCGCGCAGGCACTCCCGATCCTCCCGCGTACAGCACCACCCGGTCCCCGGGCTCGACGCGGAGCTCGTCACTCGCCTTGCGGTTGAGGTAGACCTCCCCGCTCTCGAGCCTCGCGAGCGAGAGCTTCCTGCCATCCGACCCGACGATGTCCGAGAAGCCGCGCATGCGCGCCGGATCGGCCGCGTACAGGACGACGCTCGGCTCGCTCTGGCGCTGCTTCGGCGCCTGCACGGCGATGCCCTCGATGATCGCGCCGGTCACGCCGTCGACGAGGCCGGTGCCGGACAGGGCCGCCTCGACGTGCCACACCGTGCTCTCGGAGAGCCACCCCGTGCCGGTCGCGGCGCCCAGGGCGCCGGGGATGTCGTCGACGGCTCCCCGCGGTGCGATGGTCTCGTCGGTCTCCCCGAGCGCGTCCACGGCCGTCTTCACGACCGTGTGGCTCATCGTGTCCCCCGTCGTCAGCGCGGCGGCGATGATCGTCGTCCCGAGCATCAGCCCGACGACGATCAGCGCGCTCCGTCCGCGCCGGCGCCCGACGTTGCGGAGCGCGAGCTTCAGCAGGATCCGGTTACGCGCCGCCAGTACGGCAAGCGCGCCGATGGCGACTCCGAGCGCGACCGCCAGGATGACGAGCAGGGTGTCGACGGGGATGCCGAAGAGCTCGTTCATCGCGCAGTCTCGACGGCCGCCTCCCTCGGTGTCTCGGCGACGACCACGTCGTAGGCTTCACGGCCGGGCTGCTGGCGGTAGACGACGAGGTCCGAGAACCTGTCCACCTGCGCCTGGTAGAAGCCCGAGACGCGGGTCGCCCTCGCGGCCTCGTTCGAGTCCCAGAACGAGAGGATGAGCATCTTCCCCTCCTCCGACAGGAGGACGTAGCAGCCCTCGTACCCGTCCTGGTCGTGGAGAGCCGGGATCACCGACTGCCGGAACACCTCGATCGCGTCCGCCGGGTCCGTGCGGACGACGTCGATCTCCGCCTCGGTGGCACGTACGACCATGGCTATCTCACCCCCATGAGCTCTTCGCCGCGAATCTCGCCGTCGACCATCCGCACGATCCGGTCGGTTCGCCGGCCGACGGCGATGTCGTGGGTGACGATGAGGAAGGAGAGCCCGCGCTCGACGTTGAGCCGTCGCATCAGCTCGACGATCTCGGTGGCGTTCTCGGAGTCGAGGTCGCCGGTCGGCTCGTCGGCCCACACGATCGCCGGGTCGTTGACGAGCGCACGGGCAATCGTCACCCGCTGACGCTCCCCCCCGGAGAGCGCGTCCGGCACGTGGCCGGCACGCTCCTCGAGCCCCACGAGCGCGAGCGCGTCGACTGCCCGACGCCGGGCCTCGGCGCCGCTCACCCGGGCAAGCAGGAGCGGGAGCTCCACGTTCTCGACCGCCGTCAGCACCGGCATCAGGTTGTAGAACTGGAAGACGAACCCCATCCGGCGCGCCCGGTAGTCGGTGCGCTCCCGGTCCGACATCTCCGAGAGCGGGGTGCCCTCGATCACGACCTCGCCGCCGTCGACCGAGTCGAGGCCGGAGAGGCAGTTGAGCAGGGTGGTCTTCCCGCAGCCGCTCGGGCCCATGATGGCCACGATCTCCCCGGACGCGACCGCGAGATCGACCCCGCGGAGCGCGGCGACCTGGACGACGCCCGTGTCGTACGTCTTGCTCACCGAGCGCGCCTCGACGATCGGGGCGGTGACGACCTCGACGGGTGCCTCGACCTCCGGGGCCGCGGCGCTCACCCGAACCGCCATGGGAGCCTCCTTCGTACGCTCTCGTTGCACGCTCCCACCCCGGCGGCTCCGCGGCATCGGGGATGCTTCTGATCGCCGCCTTCGGCGAACTACCGACGGGCGCTGACTCAGAGCCCGAAGCGCTCGAGCAGGCGCGGATCGCGGCGCCACTTCGGCCGCACCCTCACCTGGAGCTCGAGGAAGACCTGGTGGCCGAGGAGCGCCTCCACCTCGGGCCGCGCGCGCGTGCCGATCTCGCGGATCATGGCCCCGCGCTTCCCGACGAGGATCCCCTTCTGGGACTCGGTCTCGACGTACACGAGGGCGCGCACGCGCCGGTCCTCGATCTCCTCGACCTCGACGGTCACGGCGTGCGGGACCTCGTCGCGGGTGAGGTGCAGCGCCTTCTCGCGAACGACCTCGGCGACCCGCTCGTCCGTGGTCAGGTCGGTCGTCTGCTCGGGCGGGAAGTACGCGGGGCCCTCGGGCAGCAGGAGCACGAGGTCGTCGCGGAGCTCGCCGACCCCCTCCTTCGTCTTCGCGCTGACGGGATGCAGGGCGTGGAAGTCGCAGAGCTCGGAGGCGGCCTTCATCTGCGAGAAGACGTGGCCGTGCTTCAGGCGGTCGATCTTGTTGACCGCGATCACGACCGGCCGCTCGAGCTCGGACACGTGCCGGGCGACGAACCGGTCGCCGGCGCCGACGTGCGCGCGGGCGTCGACCACGAGCAGGACGGCATCCACGTCCTCGAAGGAGCTCACCACGGTCTCCTGCATGCGCTCGGTGAGGGGGTCGAGCGGCCGCTGGAAGCCCGGGAGGTCGACGAGGACGAGCTGGTAATCGAGGCCCGTGACGGCGCCGAAGATGCGGCGGCGGGTCGTGTTCGGGACGTTCGAGGTGATCGCGACCTTCTCGCCGCAGAGCGCGTTGACGAGCGTGGACTTGCCGACGTTCGGGCGGCCGGCGACGGCGACGAGACCGGATTTCACGCCCACCTCCTGCTGGGGCACCCCAGCCCACCACCCGCTGCCAGCGTAACGAGGAAATGCACACGCGTGGGACACGGGCCCGTGCCGAAAGCGCGCCGGGAGCGCAACGCCAGCCTCACAGGTTCGAGCTGTCGAACGACTCCGGCAGGAGCTCGTCCGGCGTCATCGTCACGACCCGGCCGCCGTTGCGGAACACGACCCGCTCGACGCCCATCTCGAGCAGCCACTGACGGCAGCCGCCGCACGGGGACGCGGTGATCGCGGCCGCGACGAAGTCGCCCGGCCGATACCCCTCTGCGACCGCGCGCGCGAACGCCGTCCGCTCGGCGCAGACCCCGAGCGGATACGCCGCGTTCTCGACGTTCACCCCCGCGATCACGCGCCCGTCGCGCGCGAGCACCGCGCAGCCGACGTCGAACCCCGAGTAGGGAGCGTAGGCGCGCGCGGCGGCGGCGTCGGCAGCGGCGAGCAGGTCGGTGTCGGGGATCGGCTCGCTCATCCGAACGCCTGGAAGAGGAAGAGCGTGACGAGGGCGCCGAGCAGGCCGCCGCTCGCCACCTCGGAGGCGGAGTGGACTCCCGTCTCGACACGCGTCTGGGCCACGAGCAACGCCATGATGAACGCAATGGACGAGATGAGGAAGCGGTGCGAGCTCCCCTCGAGGATCAGCGTCACCGCCATCCAGCAGGCGAACGCGACCGCCGCGTGCCCCGACGGCAGCCCGCCCCTGAGCGGCGTGCCGCGGCCCGTCCAGGCCTTCACGGCGATGACGACGATCACGGTGACCGCGAGCGCCACGAGCGTGAGCTCCGCCGGCTGGTCGCTGAGCCTGGTGAGGAACCGCGAGCTGCGGGCCGCGACCTCGCCGGAGAACACGAGGTAGCCGACGGCGACGGCGTTGAGCGCCGCGACGAGGACGGCGCCGGCCGCGATGTCCTTCGCGAGCTTCGCCATCGGGTCGAAGGCGGTGGACGCGACGTCCACCGCCGCCTCGATCGCCGTGTTCACGAGCTCGGCGACGAGGACGAACGTGATCGCGAGGAGCAGGACCGCCAGCTCCAGCTTGGTCGCCCCGAACCCGACCGCCGCGACGAGCACCGCGACCGCGATCGCAAAGTGGATCCACAGGTTCCGCTGCGTCCGGACGGCCTGCACGATCCCCTCCGCCGCGTGGTTGAAGCTCTGGAAGAGCGAGGGGCTCCGCCGCCAGGTCATCGAGTCGCGTACGCCTCCTCGCGCGCGTCCATCTCGGCTCCGTGGTCGTACCCGAGGAGGTGGAGGAGCCCGTGGACGAGGGGCGCACGCCACTCCGCGCCGACGACCTGCGGGCAGAGCACGACGTCCCCGAGCGCGCGGGGGATACCGGCCGGAACCTCCCCGCGGCCGTCGAGGGGGAAGGAGAGCACGTCCGTCGCCTCGTCGATCCCGAGGTGCTCCCGCTTGAGCGCGCGCATCTCCTCGCGCGAGACGAACGCGATGCCGAGCTCGCCCTCCACGACTCCCTCGCCGGCGAGCACCCGCCGCGCCAGGTCGGTGGCCGCGCCCTCGTCGACCTCCTCCCCGCTCCGGTTCGAGACCTCGACCTCGATCACCGCTGCCGCGCCGTGCCGGTCTCCTCGGCGTGGCGCTGCACGAGGGGG
>CAZMUG010000104.1:0-9175 GCA_964569165.1 uncultured Gaiellales bacterium | reverse complement strand
AGATCGAAAGGACTGAAACACCGACTTGACGCAGAACCAGCTCATCGAACTGTTCGAATCGGAGCACGTGAAGGCGCTCATCGAGCGCGCCGAGGAGCACGGAGGCCATCTGGAGGCCCCCGAGCTCGAGGCGTTCGTGCTCGAGCACGACCTCGGCGAGGAGGATGCCGAGCTGCTCCAGCGCGAGCTCGAGGCGCACAACATCGAGATCGTCCAGCCCGAGGTCGACGAGAAGGAGGAGGTTGCCGGGAAGCAGTACGAGGCCGGCGCGGTGTCGGGTGCCGCCGACAGCCTCCAGCTCTTCCTCGCGGACGTCGGTCGCCACAAGCTCCTGACCGCCGCCGAAGAGGTCGCGCTCGCGAAGCGCATCGAGCGCGGCGACCCGGTGGCCAAGCGCGTCATGATCGAGTCGAACCTCCGGCTCGTCGTGTCCATCGCGAAGGGGTACCGGGGTCTCGGCGTGCCCTTCCTCGACCTCATCCAGGAAGGAACGCTGGGCCTCAACCGCGCAGTCGAGAAGTTCGACTGGCGCCGTGGGTTCAAGTTCTCGACGTACGCCACGTGGTGGATCCGCCAGTCGGTGCAGCGCGCGGTCGCGAACCATGCGCGAACGATTCGCGTCCCGGTCCACGTCGTCGAGCGCCAGCAGAAGCTGTCGCGTGCCGCGCGGCGACTCGAGGTGGAGCTCGGCCGCGAGGCCACGAAGGAAGAGCTCGCCGAGGCAACCGGGCTGCCGCTCCAGCACGTGGACGAGGCCCTCGGCGCGGCCCACGCGTCGGTGTCGCTGAACCAGACCGTCGGCGCCGACGACGAGGGCGAGCTCGGAGACCTCTTCGCCGACCGCGAGGCGGCCGACCCGTTCGACGAGGCCGAGGAGTCGCTCCGCCGCCAGAGCATCCGGCGAGCGCTCGACGCGCTTCCCGAGCGCGAGCGGCGCATCCTCGAGCTCCGCTTCGGGTTCGAGGGCGAGCCGTGGACGCTCGAGGCGATCGGCCACGAGCTCGACCTCACGCGCGAGCGCGTCCGTCAGCTCGAGGGTCAGGCGCTCAAGCGCCTCGAGGCCCTGCGGGATCTCGCCGGCCTGGCGGCGTAACCCGCGAAGCGCCCCATCCGGCTCGTGTCAGGCGGCCCCGTGAGGGGCCGCCTGGCGTCTCCTGACTGCCGACGGCGCCTATACTCGCGCGGTGCCGTCTTCCCGCAGCCCCTTGAGGCCGTGAGCACGGCGGAGGCGGCCGTCGAGGCCCCGGTTCTCGCCAGCCGCAGCCCTCGAGCGCAGTTCTGGATCCGGTTCAAACAGGACCGGGCCGCCGTCGCGGGCGGGATCGTGATCATCGGCCTCATCTTCCTGGCGATCTTCGGCGGGCCGCTGGCCGAGCGCATCACCGGCCACCCGCAGAACCAGCCCTACACGGAGCGCATGACCGACGAGTTCGGAATCCCCAGGGGGCCCAACTCCGACTTCTGGTTCGGCGCGGACGCATCCGGGCGCGACCTGTTCGTCCGCACGATGTACGGCGCGCGGACGTCGCTTCTCGTGGGCATCGTCGCGTCCGGTCTCGCCGTGCTCATCGGTGCGACCATCGGGCTCACCGCAGGGTTCTTCGGCCGCTGGACCGACATGACGCTCTCGAGGGGCGCAGACGTGATGCTCGCCGTGCCACAGCTCCTCATCTCGATCGGCATCGTCGCGGCGTGCTCGACCACGAAGCAGGGCTGCCTCGGCGGCCTCGTGCAGCCCGGACTGACCCTCGTGACGCTCGTCATCGTCCTCTTCTCGTGGCCGTACGTCGCCCGCGTCGTCCGGGGGAACACGCTGTCCCTCAAGGAGAAGGAGTTCGTCGAGGCAAGCCGCTCGATCGGCGCCGGAAGCAGCCGGATCATCGCAGGCGACGTCCTCCCCAACCTGGTCGCGCCGATCATCGTGCTCGCGACCCTGCTCGTCCCGCAGAGCATCCTCTTCGAGGCCGCGCTCTCGTACCTCGGCCTGGGCGTCCCGCCCGACGAGGCGTCCTGGGGGCAGATCCTCGCGGACGCGTCCGGCCTCTACGACGTCGCCTGGTGGCTGATGGTGTTCCCCGGAGCGTTCCTCGTCATCACGACGCTGGCGTTCAACCTCCTCGGCGACGGGTTCCGCGACGCCCTCGACGTCAGGACCGACCGCTGAGCAGCAACACTCGCAACGTGTCATCGTCTCACTTCACGTGAACTCAACCGATTCCCGCGAAGAGCGGGGGAAGGAGGGCAAGGACAGGTGCAGCCAATGAGAAGGCGGGTCGCTCTCTCGATTGCGGCGCTTGTCGGAGCCGCGGCGCTCACGACGGCGCTCGTGTCTGCGGCATCCGCCGAGTCGAGCGGGCAGGTCGCCAAGGGCGGCACGTACCGCGTGGGCTGGGAGGGCAGCTTCGGCTGGACGAACAGCTTCGACCCGACCGGCGAGTACCTCGCGAACGGGTTCGTCATCTACAACAACCTGATGTTGCGCACGCTCGTCGGGTTCAATCACGTCGCGGGCCCGAAGGGCAACATCGTCGTCCCGGATCTCGCGACGTCCGTGCCGAAGCCGACGAACGGCGGCAAGACGTACACGTTCAAGCTGAAGAAGGGCATCAAGTTCGGCCCGCCGCTGAACCGCGAGATCACGTCGGCTGATGCCCGGTACGCGATCGAGCGACTGGCCCGGCCCAAGAACGGCGGCCAGTACGCCTTCTACTACACGATCATCAAGGGCTGGGACGCGTACGCCAAGGGCAAGACGAAGTCGCTGGCGGGGATCAAGACCCCGAACGCCAAGACGATCAGCATCACGCTGACGCAGCCGGCGGGTGACTTCCCGTTCCGGATGACGATGCCGGCGACGGCGCCGATGCCCCGGGAGGTCGCAGGCTGCTTCGAGGGCAAGCCCGGCGCGTACGGCCGGTACCTGATCTCGTCCGGCCCGTACATGATCGAGGGCTCGGACGATCTCGATGCCAAGTCGTGCAAGTCGCTCAAGCCGATCAGCGGCTACGACGGCCAGACGGAGCTCACGCTCGTCCGCAACCCGGCCTACAACCCGCGGACGGACTCGCGCAAGGCCAGGGAGAACAACCCGGACAGCTTCGAGTTCATCGTCGACACCAACATCGACGACATCTACAACAAGGTCGCCGCGGGTGACCTCGAGGACGAGTTCGGAACCGCCTCCCCGAAGGTGTTCCGCGAGTACTCGACGAACCCGAGCAAGCGGAAGTACCTCCGCTCGAACTCCGCCGACGGCACGTACTACATCACCATGAACCTGACCCAGCCGCCGTTCGACGACGTGCACGTCAGGCGGGCGATGAACTGGGTCATGGACCGCGAGGCCCTGCGCCGAGCGTGGGGCGGTCCCGTCTCGGGTGAGATCGCGCAGCACATCCTTCCGAACCCGATGCTCCTCGGGAAGCTCAACGGCTTCCAGCCGTTCAAGACGCCCGGGGACCGGGGCAGCGTCGCCAAGGCGAGGGCGGAGATGAAGCTCTCCAAGTACGCCAACTCGAACGGCGTCTGCACCGCCAAGGAGTGCAAGGGCGTGCTGATGATCTCCGACGTGCGTGCGGTCGACAAGCTGACGCTGCCGGCGATCCAGGCAGCTGCGGCGAAGATCGGCATCACGTTCACCGTCCGGACGGTGAACGGTGCGTACCCGGTCATCCAGACGCCGTCGAAGAACATCCCGATCTCGAACAGGCCGCGCTGGTTCAAGGACTACGCGGACCCGTCGACGTTCATCGACCCCCTGTTCAAGGGCACGAGCATCATCGCGAGCGGGAACACCAACTACTCGCTCGTCGGGCTCACGCCGAGCCAGGCTGCTGCCCTCAAGGTGAAGGGCGATGTCACCGGGGTGCCGAGCATCGACAAGCTGGCCGATCGCTGCCAGCGGCTCATCGGCAACGCGCGTATCACGTGCTACGCGGGGATCGACCGCGTCCTGACCAGGGACATCGTGCCGTGGGTGCCCTACATGTGGGCGAACACGGTCAACATCCTCGGCCCGAACGTCACCAAGTGGATGTTCGACCAGTCGGCCGGACTGACCGCCCTGGCGCACGTGGCCGTGAAGTCGTAGTACCTCCTTCCTGACGAGAGGGCGGGGCTCGGCCCGAGCCCCGCCCTCGACTACCTTCTCCGCGACATGGCCCTGTACATCATCCGGCGACTCCTCTGGGCGGCAGTGGTCGTGCTGATCGTCCTGCTGCTCACGTATGCCGTCTTCTACGTGATGCCGGCAGGGGATCCGGCGCTCCGGTTCGCCGGAAAGTCCCCGACCCCGGAGTCGCTCGCCCTCGTGCGCGAGCGGCTCGGCCTCGACCAGCCGTGGTACCAGCAGTACGCGAAGTTCGTCAAGGACTTCGTCACCGGCGACGAGTACGGCTGGCCCGGGCTCGGCTACTCGTACAACACCAACGTCCCCGTGATCGACCAGGTCCGCGAGCGTGCGCCCCGCACGCTCTTGCTCATCCTCGGCGCAGCGACGATCTGGCTCGTTCTGGGCGTGT
The DNA here is from genome assembly GCA_964569165.1 of uncultured Gaiellales bacterium. GTDB lineage: Bacteria > Actinomycetota > Thermoleophilia > Gaiellales > Gaiellaceae > GMQP-bins7. The sequence goes on along the minus strand of CAZMUG010000104.1, from coordinate 4,655 downwards.
CGATCGGCGTGCTCTCCGCTGTCAGACGCCATACGGCCGTGGACCGGATGGCGATGGGCTTCGCGCTGGTCGGCATCTCCGCGCCGGTGTTCTGGCTCGGCCTGATGGCGCTCTTCATCTTCTGGAAGGAGCTCGGGTGGACCGGGGGCACCGGGTACGTCGCACCAACCGAGGACCTCCGCGGCTTCTTCTCGCACATGATCCTCCCCTGGTTCGTCCTCGCGCTCCTCTTCGCGGCGATCTACGCGCGCATGACGCGCAACACGCTGCTCGAGACGCTGGGCGAGGACTACATCCGAACCGCTCGCGCGAAGGGGCTCTCCGAGCGCCGCGTCATCTCCCACCATGCGCTGCGGGCCAGCCTCATCCCCATCGTGACGATGTTCGGGATGGACGTCGCCATCCTCGTAGGCGGCGCCATCATCACGGAGTCGGTCTTCAACATCCAGGGGCTCGGCTGGCTCGCGATCGACGGCACGCTCAACCAGGACCTGCCCACCGTCCTGGGAGTCGTCATGCTCGGCGCGGTTGCGGTCGTCGTCATGAACCTGTTCGTGGACATCGCGTACGCCTTCCTCGACCCGCGAGTCCGGTACGCGTGACGCAGGTCGTTCTCGACGTCCAAGGGCTGACGGTCGTCTTCCCCACGCTCGACGGGGACGTCCAGGCGGTCTCGGACCTCTCGTACACGCTGCATCGCGGCGAGACGCTCGGAATCGTCGGCGAGTCCGGCTCGGGCAAGAGCGTCTCGAGTCTCGCGCTCATGGGCCTGCTGAATACGGAGCGCGCCATGGTGGCCGGCCGGGCCGAGCTCGGTGGACGTGATCTCCTGTCGCTCTCCTCGGCCGAGATGCGCGACGTTCGCGGGAAGGACCTCGCGATGGTGTTCCAGGATCCCTTTGCCTGCCTGCACCCGATGCACCGGGTCGGCGACCAGATCGCCGAGGCCGTGACCGCGCACGAGAAGGTGTCCAACCGCGTCGCGAACGAGCGCGCCGTGGAGCTGCTCGGCCAGGTCGGGATCCCGAACGCCCGGGAGCGCTCGCGCGACTACCCGCATCAGTTCTCGGGCGGGATGCGGCAGCGGGCGATGATCGCGATGGCGCTCGTCCACAACCCGACCGTCCTGATCGCGGACGAGCCCACGACAGCGCTCGACGTGACCGTCCAGGCACAGATCATCGAGCTGATCGAGCGCGTCAAGAGCGAGTTCGACATGGGCGTCATCCTGATCACTCATGACCTCGGCGTGATCGCGGAGACCGCAGACACCGTCCTCGTCATGTACGCGGGGCGCGCGATGGAGTACGGCCCGGCTCACGAGTTGTTCGCGGCCCCCCAGAACCCGTACACGTGGGGCCTGCTCGGGTCGATGCCGACGGTCGAGCGCAAGCTGGACGCACTCGTCGCGATCGAGGGCTCACCTCCGTCGCTCCTACACCCCCCTTCAGGCTGCGCCTTTCATCCCCGCTGCGCGTTCACGTTCGACAGGTGCCTGACCGAGCTGCCGCCCCTGGCAGCCGTACCGGGCGGGCACGCGGACCGATGCCACCTTTCGCCGGAGCAGAAGCGCGCGCAGCGGGCAGGCGTTCAGCCGACCGGGACCGGGGCAGCGACGTGAGCAGCGCCGACGAACGGGCACTGGTCGAGCTCGACCACGTCACGAAGCGGTTCGCCGTGAAGCAGGGTGTCTTCTCCCGCTCACACGGACAGGTGCACGCGGTCGAGGACGTCACCCTCACCGTTCGGCGAGGCGAGACGCTCGGAATCGTCGGTGAGTCTGGATGCGGCAAGTCGACGACTGCGAGGCTGATGCTGCGACTGCTCGAGCCCACCGCTGGGACCATCAGGTTCGACGGGCGCGACATCACGGAGCTCTCGCAGCGCCGGCTCCGCCCCCTGCGCCGCGAGATGCAAATGATCTTCCAGGATCCCTACGCGTCGCTCAACCCCCGCAAGACGGTCGAGCAGATCGTCGGCCAGCCGTTCGCGGTGCACGGCGGCATCTCCTCGCGCGAGGCGAAGCTGCGAGTCAAGGAGCTCCTCGAGGTCGTGGGGCTGAGCCGTGAGCACTCGAGTCGCTATCCCCACGAGTTCTCGGGTGGCCAGCGTCAGCGAATCGGGATTGCCCGTGCGCTCGCCCTCAATCCGAGGCTCATCGTGTGCGACGAGCCCGTGTCCGCGCTCGACGTCTCGGTGCAGGCGCAGATCCTGAACCTGTTGCGATCGCTTCAGGCCGAGTTCGACCTGACCTACGTCTTCATCTCCCACGACCTGTCGGTCGTCCGGCAGATCTGCACGCGCATCGCGGTCATGTATCTCGGACGGGTCGTGGAGCTCGCCGACTCGGAAGAGATCTTCGAGCATCCGCGCCACCCGTACACGGCCGTGCTCATCTCGGCTGTTCCACGGCTGTCGGCGGAGGGGGAGCGTCGCAAGAGGATCGTGGTGACCGGTGATGTCCCGTCACCGGTGGATCCACCACGTGGCTGCGTCTTCCACCCCCGCTGCCCCCGCTTCCACGCGGGCCACTGCGATGTCACCGAGCCCGTTCTCGGGCCGTGGGGCTCCCACCCCGACCATGTCGCTGCGTGTCACTACCCCATCCAGCGCTGGCCGGCAGACGAGGACGAGCTGCGCTCCGGAGCAACGGGGCCGGTGGCAACCGCGACGGGCTGACGGCCTGCAACTCGGTCACTCCCTCGTTCGAGTCAAAGGGCGACTCGGCGCCTAAAGCGAGACGACGGCCGCGCCGATACCGGACTCGTGGACGCCGCTGAGCGCAAGGAGATCCTGAACCGATATCGCGACCACAGCCGCCGCTTCGAGGCGGCCGCTGCACGCCGCAGCGCGCGTCGCCACGGCTCGGTGATCCCCTTCACGCCTCCTGCGACCCGCGAGATCGGCCAGGACCCCACGGCACGGGAGATCGAGGTCCTTCAACTCGTCGCGGACGGGCTCGTCAACCGCGAGATCGGCGAGCGTCTCTTCCTCTCGGAGGAGACCGTGAAGTCCCACGTCCGCCATCTGCTCGCGAAGCTGCAAGCGCGAAGCAGAGCCCACGCCGTAGCGGTTGGCTTCCGGCGTGGGCTCATTGCGTAGCTCCCGTCGGCACCCTTCATCTCCTTCCGAGCCGTTCCCTCCCGGGCACACCCGAAAGAGGGATGCCCACCCCCGGCGGAGAACCGAGGATGCGACGGGCTTACCAGACCTTTGCGCCCTTGGCCATAGACGATGACTCCTCAATTGGGAACTGACGGCAGCCGCATCGTATACCCCGTTCGAGGGATAGTTCAAGGGCTCCTCGGCGAGCCGCAGCGCGCGACCCTCGCCTACGCCACGGCTCTCGTCGCGGCCGCGCTCGCCACGACCGCCGGGCTCATCACCGCCGGGTTCGTCCTCGAGGCCCCGTTCACCGTCCTCGCTCTCGCAGTTGCGGCCGCCGTCGCCGAGCGGATCAACGTGCGCTTCGCGGTCGGCCAGAGCGGCCTGGCGCGAACGGAGGAGCAGTCGATCCATCTACTTCCCACGCTCTTCGCGGCGGTCCTCTTCGGCCCGCTCGCGGCGGCCGTCGTCGGGGCAGCCTCGATGCTCGGCGATCCCGAGCTCATTTCGCGCCGCGATCGCGAGCGGGCCCCTCGCCTCAAGTGGGCGACGTACACGAGCACGAGGCTCATTAGCGGCGCCCTCATGGGCTTCGCCGCACAGGCAACCCTTGCGGTGGTCCCCTCGGAGTTCGGTGCACTCGTGGCTGCGTCGCTTGTTGGCGCCGTCGTCGGCGAGGTACTGGACGTCCTGTTCGCTGCTGTTACCTCGAGAGTGCGGGGTCGCCCCATGCGCGAGGCGATCCGGAGCTTCGTGCCTGTCGTCCTCGCGTCGGCACCGGTCTACGCGCCGCTCGTCGCGCTTCTCGCCTTCATGTACGTCCGCGTGTCGCCGTGGACGCTCGCGTTGTTCCTCGTGCCCGCGATGGCGGCCCAGCGGCTCTACGGCCTGTACCAGGAGCAGCGGCAGCTGGCGAGCGACCTCTCGGTCGCGAACGAGACGCTCGAGGAGGCCAACCTCCAGTTCGCCTCCGCCCTCATCGCCACGCTCGACGCACGCGACCAGTACACCGCCGGCCACTCGGCGGCGGTCGCCATCTACTCGCGAGACATCTCGGAGCGCATGGACCTGCCTGCGGAGATCCAGAAGCAGGCGTACCTCTGCGGGCTCGTCCACGACATCGGGAAGATCGGGCTACCCCCCGGCCTGCTCGAGAAGCCCGGCGCGCTCACCCTGGAGGAGAGGCGGCAGATGCAGGAGCACTCGGCGATCGGCGAGCGGATCCTGGCCCACGTCGGCGAGTACGCGGAGATCGCCACGATCGTCCGTCATCACCACGAGCGCATCGACGGGGAGGGATACCCGGATGGCCTCGTCGACGACGACATCCCGCTCGTGTCGAGGATCATCGCCGTTGCGGACGCGTACAACGCCATGACCTCCGACCGGCCCTATCGCGACGCGATGCCGAGCAGAGTCGCCCGGCTGCGGCTCGCACAGGCGGTGGACAGCCAGTTCGACACGTCCGTGGTCGCAGCCTTCGAGGCAATCCTGGCGGGTGCGACGGAGGAGTACCGGCTCGCCCGGCGCCCCGACTTCCGCCAGTTCGC
>CAZMUG010000103.1:0-9304 GCA_964569165.1 uncultured Gaiellales bacterium | reverse complement strand
GCGGCGCCTGCCGTGGCCCCGCCGCGGGAGGGCCCGGAGACGACGCCCGGCCCGCTCGCGGGCCCGTGGCCGCAGCCGCCTGAATCGTCGGGGGACGTGGCTCGCCTCCGCGGAGGGTCGTCCGTTGCCGTGAGCCTCGCGCCGCCTGCGACGACGAGGCCTGCGCACCGACCGCGGCCTCGACCGCGGGAGCAGGTGGGAGCTGCGCCGCCGACTCAGGCGGGGCATCCGGGCTCGAGCTCGGAGTCGCCTCCGGGTCGACCGACGGTGCGGACGCACCCTGCGACCCGGGCTCGGCCGGTGGCGACGCCGGCGCAGCGGGCGTGGCCGCGGGAGCCGTGGCCGCGGGAGTGGGCGCGGGCTCGGGCTCGGGAGCTGGTGCGGGCGGCGCCGCGGGTGCCTGCGGAGGGTCGGTGGCACTCCGCGACGGGAGCAGGGAGAGCGGGTCGACGTACCGGTCGTCGCCGACCCTGACGCCGAGATGGACGTACGGCGTCGCGTGCTCGGGCTCGCCTGAGGGCCCGGGCTGGGCTATCGCCTCACCTTCGGCTACGCGGGCGCCCTTCTTCACGCGCAGCGGCCCGAGGTGCGTGAGGGACGCACGGTGCCCGTCGCCGGCGAGGATCGTCACGGTCAGCCCGTGAGTCGGCACCGTGCCGGCAAAGGTCACCTCGCCGGCCACGGGCGCGCGCACGGCGGTCGCGCCGCCAAGCTCGACGTCGATCCCCCGGTGCTGGCCTGCGGCGTACGTGTCGTCACGGATCGCGAACCCGCGAAGCACGGTGCCGTCGGCGGGCCACGCCCAGGCCGACGCGACGGAGGGCGCCGCCAGCGCGAGCAGGAGCGTCGCACCCGCGACCGCCGCTCGCATCGTTGTCCGTGATGCGAACACGTCCTCGACGGTAGCGAGAGCCTCCCCGGCGGGCAACCGAAGTCACGAAGTTGTTACAGAGAGCCTCGGTACAGCGTGTTCTTCGACTCGCCCGTGAGCCGCGCGACGACCTCGGCAGCAGTGCGCCTCGGCGCTCCCGCGGCGACGAGCTCCGCGACGGCTGCCCGCGCCAGCTCGCCCGCCGCAGGATCGCTCGGGCCGCTCGCCGGCGGGCCGAGCACGACCGTCACCTCGCCGGGCGGGGCCTCGGCGAACCGGGCGGACAGCTCCTCGACCGACCCGCGGACGACCTCTTCGAACTTCTTCGTGAGCTCGCGGCAGACGGCCGCCGGCCGCCCGGGGAGCTCCTCGGCCAGCACCGCGAGCGAGGACGGGAGCCGCCGGGGCGACTCGAACGCGACCACCGCTCCCTCCCACGCCGCCAGCGATCGAGCCAGCTCCCGAAGCTCCCCCGCTCGCCGGGGGAGGTACCCGACGAACTGGTACCGGTCAGCCTCGACGCCGCTGGCCACGAGCGCGGTCTCGACGGCCGAGGCGCCGGGGAGCACGGTCACGGGGATACCCGCCGCGGAGGCGGCGCGAATCAGCCGGGCTCCCGGGTCGTTGACGCCCGGCAGCCCTGCGTCGGAGACGAGGGCGACGCGCTCGCCACGCTCGAGCCGGCCGAGGGCCTCGCGCTCGCGCGCCGCCTCGTTGTGGCGGTGGTAGCTGAGAAGCCGCGCCTCGATCCCGTGCCGGTCGAGCAGGATCCGGGTCCGTCGCGTGTCCTCGCACAACACGACGTCCGCCTCCCGCAGCTCGGCGAGCACCCGGAGCGTCACGTCCTCGAGGTTCCCGATCGGGGTCGCGCAGACCGCCAGCGGCATCAGCGAATCCCGTCGAGCGCCTCGAACGCGACGAGCCCGGCACCCACGAGGCCCGCCTCGGGCCCGAGCTCGGCAGGCACGATCCGGAGCGTCCCGTCGGCCGGCGGGATCGCCTCGCGGCGAGCGGCCTCGCGCGCGGGCCCGAGCACGAGCTCTCCCGCATCCATGCCGAAGCCTCCGCCGATCACGACGAGCTCGGGGTCGAACGTGTTGACGAGCGAGCCGATCGCCACCCCGAGCGAGCGCCCGATCCGGCCGAGAGCCTCGAGCGCCTCGCCGTCCCCCGCCCGCGCGCGCTCGACGAGCGTGCGCGCGGCGGCCTCCGGCCCGTACAGCCCGCGCGCGATGTCGTCGGCCGCCTGGCCCGAGGCGAGCGCCTCGAGGTGCCCGCGCCCGCCGCACGGGCAGGGCGGGCCGTTCTCCTGCACGACCACGTGGCCGAGCTCGGCCCAGCCCCTGAAGAGCCGGTCGTCGATCACGGCCCCGCCGCCGACGCCCGTCCCGAGCGTGAGCATCACGAGGTTCGCTGCGTCGCGCCCGGCACCCCGCTTCCACTCGGCGAGCGCCGCGACGTTCCCGTCGTTCTCGACGCCGACGGGGAGGCCGAAGCGCTCGCGCGAGCGCCCGACCAGGTCGATCCCGGCGAGGAGCATGTTCGTCGCCCGGAGGATCCTGCTCGTCCCGCGCTCGAGGTTGGCCGGGATCCCGTAGCCGATCGCGGCGACGCGCTCGTCGAGCAGGCTCTCGACCGCGGAGTCCATCGCCGCGAGCGCGTCCTCCTGAGAGCGGTCGGGCGTGTCCAGCCGTTGCTCGGCGAGCACGTTCCCCTCCCGGTCGACGAGGCCCGAGAGGATCTTCGTCCCCCCCACGTCGAGCCCGATCACGAGGGGGAGGGTCACGGCGCGGGCTACCATAGCGCCCCGGATGGCCGAGGGAGACAAGCCCTACCGGCTCTATCGCGGCGGCCGCAAGAAGGGCAGGGTCCCCCTCCAGAGGGCAGCGGGCTCCGCGGACGCGCCCGGCTCGAAGCCGAAGGCGCCAGGACGCCGTCGCCGCTGGGGCCGCTGGATCGCGGGCGGGATCGCCGGGCTCCTCGTGCTCGCGCTCGCGTGGGGCCTCCTCGGCTACCGCTCGTTCTCGCAGGGCGTCGACGAGGCCAACGGCAGGCTCCCGCGAGCTGCCCGCGGCCAGCTCGCGAAGGACAGCGGGTCGCCGCTCTCCGAGCCGACGACCACGCTCGTCATCGGCACGGACGGCGGCCGGGCGCCGGGCCGCGAGGGTGCGAACCGCTCCGACTCCCTCATGCTCGTCCGCACCGACCCGTCGAAGCACCGGATCTCGTACCTCTCCATCCCGCGGGACCTCCGGGTCGAGATCCCCAGCTACGGCACGGGCAAGATCAACGCCGCGAACCAGTACGGCGGCCCGGCACTCACGCTCGAGACGGTTCGCGCGCTCACCGGGCTCGACGTCGACCACGTCGTCGTCGTGGACTTCGACGCGTTCCGCGACCTCATCGACGCGCTCGGCGGAATCGACGTGACGGTGCCGGCACCGATCCTCTCGAAGCCCTTCGACTGTCCCTACTCGAAGGAGCGCTGCAGGGACTGGGAGGGCTGGCGCTTCGCGAAGGGACGGCAGCACCTGGACGGACGACGTGCGCTCGCCTACTCGCGCATCCGCGTCAACCAGCTCGACCCGTCGGAGACCGACGTGGACCGCACGGAGCGCCAGCAGGCGGTCGCGGACGCGATCGGCGACAAGCTCGCGAGCCCGGCGACCTTCCTCCGGCTCCCCTTCATCGGCGACTCGCTGGCGGCACCGCTGACGACCGACCTCTCCGCCTGGCAGCTCGGGCAGCTCGGCTGGGTCCGGTTCCGCTCGGGCGGGTCGCTGCGCTGCAAGCTCGGCGGCGACCCCGCGACGATCGGCGGCGAGTCGCTGATCCTCGGCTCGGAGGACAACGCGTCCGTCGTCGCGATGTTCCTCGGGCGCTCGGCGCCGCTCCCTCCCCCGAAGGGAGACCCGTACGCCCCCGGCTGCCGGCGCCGCTAGGAGGAGTCCGCGGGGGGCTTCGGCTTCGCGTCGCCCTCCTTCGCCGCGGGCTTGTCCTTCTTCTTCTCGCCGGCGGGGGCGGAGTCTCCCTCCTTCGGCTTCGCGCGGCCGCGCCCGTAGTCGGTGGAGTAGAAGCCCGAGCCCTTGAAGTGGACGGCCACGGGGAACAGGATCTTCTCGACCGGGCCCGCGCCGCACGTCGCGCACGTCTCCACGGGCGCGTCGGCCATGCGCTGGAAGACCTCGAACGTGTGCCCGTTCGGGCAGCGGTACTCGTAGATGGGCACGGGCGAAAAGGCTAGCGACCGCTACGGAGCGGACTGCTCGCGCTCCCGCTCGACGAGCTCGAGGTGGCAGGGTGCGCTCTCGAACGCCGCCAGCCCGCGCGGCCGGCCCCGTCGCCGGGCAACGCGACGACGCCGGCTCATGGCAGCGAGCGCCGCAGAGGCGCCCACGACCCCGCCGAGCGCGAACGAGCGGATCCTGCCCTTGCCGCTGTCGCCGTCCACGCTCCGATCTTACGATCCCCGCCACGATGCTCGTCTGCTCGCTGGGAGACCTCACCCTCGACGTCGTCGTGCGACTGGGCGCCCCGATCGCGCCGGGCGCGGACACGCCTGCGGAGATCCGGCTCGGGCCGGGCGGCCAGGCGGCGAACGTCGCCGCGTGGGTGGCGGCCCTCGGCGCCGAGGCACGGTTCGTCGGCAAGACCGGGAAGGACGAGTCGGGCGAGCTCGTGCGCGCCCGCCTCGCGGGCCTCGGCGTGGACGTCGCCGGCCCGCTCGGGAGCCGAAACGGCACCATCTGCTCGGTGGTCGCGCCGGACGGTGAGCGCTCGATGCTGTCCGATCGCGGCGCCGCGCCGGAGCTACGTCCGGAAGAGCTCGACCCGGCCTGGTTCGCGGGCTGCGACCATCTGCACGTCTCGGGCTACGCGCTGGTGCGCGAGCCGTCCAGGAGCGCGGCCGGGCGGGCCGCCGAGCTCGCGCGCGCCGGCGGCGCCACGGTGAGCGTGGATCTCGCATCCTGGAGCGAGATCCGCGACCTCGGGCCCGAGATGTTCAGGGCCCTCGTGGCCGCGCTCGCGCCGGAGGTCGTGTTCGCGAACGAGGAGGAGGACCACGCGCTCGGCGGGCCGGTCACCGGTGCCCGGTGGATCCTCAAGCGCGGCCCCCGCGGCTGCTCGTTCGGCGGGGACGAGCGGCCCGCCCTTCCGGTCGAGCAGGTGGTGGACACGACGGGCGCGGGGGATGCGCTCGCCGCGGGCTGGATCGTCGGGGGGCCCGACCTCGCGCTCGAGGCGGCGGCGAGGTGCATCCAGCGGCTGGGTGCCATGCCGCCAGTAGGCTCCGGGCCGTGAGCGAGCTCGTGCAGGTCTCCGAGGAGGTGCGGTCGGCGCTCGACGACGACGGCCCGGTCGTCGCGCTGGAGACGACGATCGTGGCCCACGGCTTCCCGCAGCCCGACGGCGTGGAGGTGGGGCTCGCGATGGAGCAGGCCGTACGTGCCGCGGGCGCGGTCCCAGCGACGATCGGCGTCGCCGACGGCATGATCCGGGTCGGCCTGTCCGCCGACGAGCTGGAGCGGTTCGACGGGGGCGCGAAGAAGCTCGGCCCGCGCGATCTCGCTCCCTGTGCAGTCTCCGGCGCGATCGGCGCGACCACGGTCGGTGCCGTCCTAGCGGTCGCGCGCGCGGCCGGTCTCCGCGTCATGGGCACGGGCGGGATCGGCGGCGTGCATCGTGGGTACCCGGACCCGCCGGACGTGTCCGCCGACCTCGTGGCGCTGGCGACCTCCCGCGTGGTCGTGACGTGCTCGGGCGCGAAGTCCCTGCTCGACATCCCGGCCACGATGGAGCACCTGGAAACGCTCGGCATCCCCGTGCTCGGCTACCGCACGGGCACGCTGCCGCTCTTCTACGAGGCCGACGGAGGCCCTGCGCTGGCGCATCGCGTCGAGGACGCGGGGGCTGCCGCCCGGATCGCCGCGGCCCACTGGCAGCTCGGAGGCCGCGGCCTGCTGCTGACGAACCCTCCGCCGGAGACCGTCGAGGTCGAGAGCCTGATCGAGGAGGCGATCGCCGATGCCGCCAGGCAGGGGATCTCCGGCCAGCGCGTCACGCCCTTCGTGCTCGCCTTCCTGCACGAGCGCTCCGGGGGCCGCACGCGCGAGGTGAACCGTGCGCTCGCGATCTCCAACGCACGGCTCGCGGGCGAGGTCGCGGTAGCGTTCGCCGCGCTGTGAGCCTCTACGACACCGTTCGCGACCTCCGGCTGCGCGTCGACGCGTACTCGCTCGACGGGCTCGAGCTGCAGGCCCGCGCCGACTTCCTCCGCAAGACGACGGTGATCCGCCTGCAGGGCGGCGGTGAGGAGGGCATCGGCGAGGACGTCACGTACGAGGCGGACGAGCACGACCGACTGCAGGCGCGCGGCCCGGACCTCCCGCTCGCGGGCGAGTGGACGATCGACTCCTTCTCGCGGCACCTCGCCGGGCTGCCGCTGTTCGACCCGCCCCCCGAGCGCGACGTCTACGTGGACTACCGGCGCTGGGCGTTCGAGAGCGCCGCGCTCGACCTCGCGCTCCGCCAGGCTGGGAGCTCGCTGGGCGAGGCCGTCGGCCGTGGGCCCGAGCCCGTCCACTTCGTCGTCTCGATGGGGCTCGGCTCGCCGCCCTCGACCGAGCGTGTCCACGCCTGGCTCGGCCTCTATCCGGGGCTGCGCTTCAAGCTCGACGCGTCGAGCGAGTGGACCGACGACCTGATCGCCGAGCTGGCGGCGACCGGAGCCGTGGAATCCGTGGACTTCAAGGGGCACTACCGCGGCACCACGGTGGAGACGCCGCCCGACGCCGACCTCTACCGGCGCGTCGCCGAGGCGCTCCCCGACGCCTGGCTCGAGGATCCGGCGCTGACCGAGGAGACGACGCCCGTGCTCGAGCCGCACCGCGACCGCGTGACCTGGGACGCGGTCGTCCACTCGGTCGCGGACATCGAGGGCCTGCTCTGGGCCCCCAGGACCGTGAACGTCAAGCCCTCGCGGTTCGGCTCCCTCGAGCGCCTGTTCGCCGCCTACGACTACTGCGAGGCTCACGGGATCGGCGCCTATGGAGGCGGCCAGTGGGAGCTCGGGCCCGGGCGCGGGCAGATTCAGCTCCTCGCCGCCCTGTTCCACCCCGGCACGCCGAACGACGTCGCGCCCCGCGAGTACAACCTCGCGCCGGCACCCGGCCTCCCGGCGAGCCCGCTCGCGGTGCCCGCGCGCGACACCGGGTTTCTCGGCGAGTAGCTACTCCAGGCTGTTCAGCAGGTCGTCCACCGGAAGCAGCGGCAGCGACTCGAGCTTCGCGCTCCCCCGCGCGCCGAGCGCGACCGAGACCTTCGCGATCGTCAGGTCGTCGGGCGCCTCGACGATGTTCACGAAGTCGTACTCGCCGAGCGCGGCCCACTGGTGGACGACCTTGGCGCCCATCTCCTCGACGTCGCGGTTGACCTCACGCAGCCGGCCCGGGTTCGCGTGCAGCGTCTGGATCCCCTTCTCGTTGAGTGTCGTCAGCATCAGGTACGTGGGCATCTCGCTCCTCTCGTCGGTCTCCGCGCGAGCGTAGCCGAGCGTCCTGGTCCACGTAGAGGAGCGCGGCCCCGAGGAACAGGAGCGGCCCGAGCACCGTGTCCGCGAGGAAGATCGCGGTCCGCACGGTGTTGTCGGCCTGCGACTCGAGGAGGAGGGCAAGACCCCAGCGCGCGAGGTAGAAGAGGATGACGAGCGCGGCGAGCGACCCGGCGGCATGGACGTAGTCGGCCCGGCCGAGCGCGACTCCGCGCCGAAGGGCGCCGGGGACGGTGGCCCCCTCCGCGATCGCCGCGGGCACGCAGAGCCCGAGGAGCGCGAGCCACAGGACGGCGGCGAGCGCGAACCAGGGGAAGAACAGCGCGGCGGGGACGAAGACGAGCGACCCGGCTGCGGTTGCGACGAGCCACGACCGGAGCGGCGCGCGCGCGCCCGTCACGAGCTGGGACGCGTAGGCGTACCCCGCCGAGAAGAGCGGCGCGGAGGCGAGGAACACGGCTGCGACGACCCCGCGGCTCGCGTGGACCGTCACCTGGTTCAGCGTCGCGACGACGATCCCGAGCGGGAGCGCGCGGAGGAAGTTCGCGCCGTAGAGCCGGATCGCCTCCGCGACGAGCTGGCCGACGGTCCGCTCCTCCGGCGGGAGCGGCGGTGGAAGCGGGCCCTGCGCTCTCTGTCGCCTCGCCATGGGCGACGGAGGCTACTGCGCAGCGGCTGCCACGGCCGCCGGGATGGCGTCGGCAAGGGCCTCGAGCGCGCGGCCGATGCGCCAGCGCCCCCGGTCGGCCTCGGTGATCTCGTTCGAGATCGCGCGGAGCTCGACCGCCGGCACCCCCGCCAGCGCGCACGCGCGGAGAACGCCGAAGCCCTCCATCCCCTCCACGCGCGGCCCGCCCGCTGGGACGCCTCCGACGGTCGCGCTCGTTCCGATCGGGAGCACGAGAGCGTGCGGGAGCGCGGAGCGGACGGCCTCCAGCAGCCCGGGGTCGGGCTCGATCCGGTCGAGCACCGGGATCTCCGCCCCGAGGTCCGAGTACGACGACTCGCTCCCGACGACGAGTGCCCCCGGGGTGATGCCACGGCCCCCGGCGATGCCGACGTGCACGACCGCACCGGGCGGCTCCTGGGCGAGCGCGCGCGCCGTCGCGGCCGCGGCCTCCACGGGCCCGATGCCGCAGACGAGGCCCTCGTGCTCGCAGAGCTCGATCTCGGTCGCTGCGACGAGGAGCACCGTGCGCCGGCGTGCCACGTCCCGATCCTACGACCCGGGCGCGACGAACCGGAAGACCGGGTGCTCGGGAGCCTCGGCGAGCCACTCCCCGAGCGGCGACTCGAGCGTGACGCGGAAGAAGGGGCGCGTCACGCGGTTGCGGCGGTAGTACTCCCGGAGCACGGGCGCCGCCTCGGCGGGCGGAAGCTCCCGGACGTCCAGCAGCTCCGTCGTGCGGCCGCGGCGGAGCTCCACTCGTCCCGCGGCGCGGGCGTTCAGCACCCAGTTGCGCTCGCCGTAGGGCGCGACCAGCCAGCGCTCGCCGCCCATCCGCACGAGGGTGACGGGCGTCGACCACGGTCGGCCGGTCCTCCGGCCCTCCACGGTGAGGAGGCACGTCCGCGGCCCGGTGAGCCCGAGCCTCGCGAGCGGCCTGACGAGCGCGTTCAGCCCTCGTCGCCAGAGGCTCCTTCGGTACGGCCGCACGCGCCGGACGGTACGCAACGCCGACGGCGGCCGTGCGTGGCGGCCGTCGGCGGTTGGAGCCTCAGTGCTGTGCAGCGGGCTCGGTCGGCTCGTACGGCGCGTTCGAGGGCTCCCTCTGTGCCCAGTTGTAGTCCGGCGCGCCGGCCGGGAGCGTGATCGCTCGCGCGAACCGCCCGGCGGGCTCGGTCAGCACGTACCGGGATGACGAACGGTCACGCTGTGCCCA
>CAZMUG010000102.1:811-9334 GCA_964569165.1 uncultured Gaiellales bacterium | reverse complement strand
CCCGGTCGAGGCGGCAAGCCGCGTCGCGGCGGTGCCTGGCCCGCGGGCGCTCGAGCTGGGCCAGGACCGGCTGGTGGAGAAGGAGCTCTTCCGGCGGCTCGGAATCCCGACCGCGCGCTTCGGCTCCGTCGAGGACGTGGGCGTGCCGGCCATCGTCAAGTCGCGCCGCCTCGGGTACGACGGCAAGGGCCAGCACGTCGTCGAAGAGAAGACGGTCGTCGCCGAGGACGAGCTCGCGGAGGAGATCGTGCCCTTCGACCGCGAGCTCTCCGTCGTGGCCGTCCGCGGGCGTGACGGTGAGACCGCCTTCTGGCCCCTCGCGGAGAACGAGCACCGCGGCGGCATCCTCGCCGTCTCGCGGGCGCCTGCCGACGCCGCCCCGCAGGCGGAGGCGGAGGCAATCGCACGCGTGCTGCTCGACGAGCTCGGGTACGTGGGCGTGCTCGCGGTCGAGCTGTTCGACGTGGGCGGGACGCTGCTCGCGAACGAGTTCGCCCCACGCGTCCACAACACCGGGCACTGGACGATCGACGGCGCGGCGACGAGCCAGTTCGAGAACCATCTGCGCGCGGTCCTCGGGCTCCCGCTCGGCTCGACCGAGGCCCGCGGGAGCGCCGTCATGGTGAACCTCGTGGGTGCGGTCCCACCGCTCGAGCGCCTGCTGACGGTCCCGCGCGCATTCGTCCACCTGTACGGGAAGGCGCCGCGGCCCGGGCGCAAGCTCGGCCATGTGACGCTCGTGGACGCATCCGAGGAGGACGCGGCCGAGGTCGTCCGCCTCGCCGCCGAGGCGTGGTGCTGAGCCTGCTCTAGGCCGACGTCTCGTTCTGCGGGCTCTCGCGCCGCCGCGCGTGCGGGTGTGCCCGGAAGTAGACGTCGCGGCGCCGGCGGTCGGACACGTGCGTGTAGCGCTCGGTCGTCCCGAGATCGGCGTGGCCGAGCATCTCCTGCACGGAGCGGAGGTCGGCACCTCCTTCGAGCAGGTGGGTCGCGAACGAGTGCCGCAGGAGGTGGGGGTGCACGCGGCCCGGCTCGAGGCCCGCCTTCTCCGCGAGCCGCCGGAGGACGAGAAAGGCCCCGGCTCGCGTCAGCGGCCCGCCGCGCGCGTTCAGGAAGAGCTCCGGCCGGTACCGCCGGTCGAGGTGCGGCCTGCCCAGCGCGAGGTAGCGGCGCACGGCCTCCGCCGCCGGCCTTCCGAGCGGCACGAGGCGCTCCTTGCCGCCCTTTCCGAGCACGCGCACGAGGCGTTCCTCGAGCGAGACGCTCGCCTTCTCGAGGCCGACTGCCTCCGAGACCCGGAGCCCCGCACCGTAGAGGAGCTCGACGAGCGCGCGATCACGGAGCGTCCTCGGGGCGGTTCCGGTGGCAGCGTCGATCAGGCGCTCGGTCTCGGCGGGGGACAGCGCACGCGGTAGGGTGCGCGGTCTCCGAGGTAGCTGGATCGAGGCTGCAGGGTTCTCGGTCTTCGAGCCGATAAGGACGAGGTGGCGGAAGTACGCACGCACGGCGGAGACACGGCGCGCGATCGTCGCGGGCGCGAGCCCGTCCGCGCGCATGGACGCGATCCAGGACTCCAGCTGCCGGGGCGTCGCTTCTGCGGCCTCCCGGCCCGTGAACTGCCGCAGCGAAGCAAGGTCGCGGCGGTACGCGTCGACGGTGCGGGGGGACCGCCGGGCGGTCAGCACGAGGAGGTAGCGCTCGACGTCGGGGTCGGGAGTCACGGCGCCCGACCGGATTCGGCGGCCAGGAGCCTGCTCCTGCGCGCCGGCCTCGCTCTCGCCGGTGCCGTCGTCGGGGTCGGCGTGCTCCCCGGCGTCGCTCACGCCTCGGAGCTCATCGCGAGGAACACCTCGAGCGAGCGGCTCGCCGTCTCGGCGGACGGCCGCGCGCTCGTCACCTACCATGCCCGGGGACGCAAGCAGCGCGTGCTGGCGTGGGGTGCCGTCAACGCGCTGCCTCCGAGCCGGGAGCGCAAGCAGGTCGAGTTCCGCCTCGACTACTCGGGCGGCTGGGGCACCTTCGGCCGCCCCGTCTGGAAGACGCTGAAGAACACGTGCGGCCGCTACCGCGGCCCGGAGCTTCCCTACCTCGTCGCCGCGTGCACGGCCCGGGACGGCTCGCACTGGGCCCTCCAGCGCTGGCAGCGGAGCCAGGCGAACTTCGCGATCCCGCCGTGGAAGGCGGGCCACGGCGCCCAGGAGCTCCGGCTCTCGCACTGGCGTGGGCCGGTGGCGGTGCTCGAGGCGTGGACGGACTGGAGCTACAGCGGGCGCTGGCACCACCTCTTCGGCCGCCTGACCTACCAGGGGAAGCCCGTGCACGGCTTCTCGACGACGCTGAACGGCGAGCCCCTCGACTCGTACGGGCGCGTGCTCTACCTCGACACGCTCGACTCCGCCTACGGCCCGGGCTGGCGGCGCGAGAACGGGTTCGTCGCGCGCAACCCCGACGGCTCGTTCTGCTACGGCTTCGTCCCCCACCGGACGCACACGGGAGAGCAGCGACCCCCGGGGCACGGACGTCGCTACCGCCTGTCCGTGAGCGGCCCGGGCGTCACGCCCGACGTGACGTGGGAGGGGGCCGGCCTGCACGACTTCGACGCCGACGACCCCGCGGACGTGGCGTACGAGGCGCGGATGAACGCGCTCCAGCTGCAGGTGGCGTCGGGCGGCAAGGGCTGCCACACGTAGCTCTGGCGGGCTCATGAGCTATGCTCATGAGCATGAGATACCTCATGATCTCGAAGGGCGGGCAGATCTCGGTTCCTGCGGACGTTCGCAAGCGCTGGGGGACCCGGCGGCTCCGGCTCGAGGATCGCGGCGACGAGCTCGTGCTGACGCCGGCACCCGAGGATCCGATCGCGGCGGCGAGGGGCATCTTCAAGGGTCGGATCGGCTTCACGAGCGATGAGCTCCGGAGAATGGAGCGCGAGGAAGAGGCCGAGCTGGAGGAGCGCAAGTGGGGACGCTCCTAGACGCGTACGCACTCGTGGCGTTGCTCGGGGACGAGCCGGCCGCTCCCGAGGTCGAGCGACTCCTGGCAGTGGGCCAGTCGGCGATCCCGTCCGTCAATCTCGCCGAAGCCGCGCAGCGGATCCTCCGGCACTCCGATATCGACACGCAGGAGTTGCGAAGCATCGTCGGCTCGCTCCCGATCTCCGTCATCCCGCTGAGCGAGGCGCATGCGTGGCGCGCCTCGGAGTTGCGAGCACGGTACCACCGGCGGCGCGAGAGCGAGGTCTCGCTCGCGGACTGCTGCCTCGTCGCCGTCGCCACGCCTGCCGACCGGGTCGCGACCGCCGACCCGGCCGTCCTCAGGATGGCGACCGCAGAAGGCGTCGGCACGGCCGAGCTGCCCGCGGCCTCGTAGCGCTCAGCTCCGGGGGTGCGAGCGGTCGTAGACGCGTCGCAGGCGCTTCGCGTCCACGTGGCTGTAGACCTGCGTGGTCGAGAGCGAGGAGTGCCCGAGCAGCTCCTGGATGACCCGGAGGTCGGCGCCGCCCTCGAGCAGGTGCGTCGCGAAGGCGTGGCGCAGGCGGTGCGGGTGGCGGAGGAGCCTGCGGACGGTGCTCGTGTCGAGCCGGCGGCCCCGTGCCGAGAGGAAGAGCGCGTCCTCCGCGCCTCTCGCGAGGGCAGGTCGCGCGTCGCGCAGGTAGAGCGCCAGGCGGTGAGCCGCCTCCTCGCCGAGCGGCACGCTCCGCTCCTTCCCGCCCTTGCCGCGCACGTGGACCGACTCGCGGTCGAAGTCCACGTCGCCGAGGTCGAGGCCGACCGCCTCGGCGCTCCGGAGGCCGCCCGAGTAGAGCAGCTCGATCAGGGCCCGGTTCCGCAGGGCGAGGGGAGAGTCGCCCTCGACGAGCTCGATCAGCTGCTCGACCTCGGCCGCCTTCGGCGCCTCGGGAAGCCTCCTTCCCCGGCGCGGTGCGAGCGTGGCCTCGGGGACGGCTGCGGGCCCGTAGGTGAACCGCAGGCACGAGCGGATCGCCGCCAGCCGCCGCGAGACGGACGACGGTGACAGCCGGTCGCGGCCCCGTCCGAGCTCACCCACGTAGTCCGAGAGCACGGAGGCGTCCACGCGCTCGAGCGTCAGCCCGCGGGCGTCGAGCCAGCTCGCGAAGGCTCTCAGGTCGGAGCCGTACGCGCGCTGCGTCGCCGCGGAGAGGCCCCCGTGCTCGAGGAAGCGGTCGATCACGCCGTTTCCGTCCACGGTGCGGGATTCGGCACGCGCGCGGTCGAGCCTGCCGCCGCTCAGCGTGCCGCCGGTGCGATCTCCCCGATGCTCGGTGCAGTGCGAATCGCCGGGCTCAGCGTCCCCCAGAGCGCGAGCACGAGGAGCGGATAGGCGATCGCGGTCATCTGCGAGCCCCCGCTCGACAGGAGCAGGCCCGTCTGGAGCAGCAGGAAGTCGCGGTTGCGACGGAGAGGAGCCGCGGTCACCGGCGGCCGCTATCCGCTGGACGTCGCGCGCTGGGCTCCTGCAGGCAGGCTGTAGGCCGTGCCGGGAAGCCGATTCGAGTCCTGGGGTCAGACCCCCGCTGCTCCGGAGAGACCGGACGATCCCGCTGTCCGCAGGGCGAACCTGCGCCGCGTCGTCGCGCTCTTCCGCGCGTACCGCCGCCGGCTCGCGGTCGTCTGCGCGCTGATCTTCGTCTCGGCCGCGCTCGGCGTCGTGTCGCCGTTCCTGCTCCGCGAGGTACTCGACGTGGCGATCCCGGACGAGGACGTCCGCCTCCTCACCGTCCTCGTCGCCGGCATGGTCGCGATCCCGGTCGTGACCGGGGTCATCGGCGTGTACCAGACGCTGCTCTCGAACCAGGTCGGGCAGGCGGTCATGCACGACCTGCGGACGCAGGTCTACCGCCACCTCCAGCGGCTCTCGCTCGCGTTCTTCACCCGCACGCGCACCGGTGAGGTGCAGAGCCGGATCGCGAACGACATCGGCGGGATCGAGACCGTTGTCACCTCGACGGCGACCTCGGTGCTCTCGAACGTGACGACCGTGATCGCGACGGTCGTCGCCATGGTCCTGCTCGACTGGCGGCTCGCCGTCTTCGCGCTCGCGCTCCTGCCGCTCTTCGTCTGGCTCACGAAGCGCGTCGGGGCGCAGCGCAAGAAGGTGACGGCCGAGCGGCAGGCGTCGCTCGCGGACGTGTCGGCGATCGTGCAGGAGTCGCTGTCGGTCTCGGGGATCCTGCTCGGGAAGACGATGGGGCGGACCGACGATCTCGCAGAGCGCTTCGCGGGCGAGTCGCAGCGCCTCGCTGACCTCGAGGTGCGGAGCCGCATGACCGGCCGCTGGATGATGGCTGCCATCCAGACGACGTTCGCGGTCATGCCGGCGCTCGTGTACTGGTTCGCCGGCTGGACGATCGCCCAGGGCTCGGAGACGATCACGATCGGGACGCTCGTCGCGTTCACGACCCTGCAGACGCGGCTCTTCTTCCCGATCGGGAGCCTCCTCGGAGTCCAGATCGAGGTGCAGTCCTCGCTCGCGCTCTTCGACCGGATCTTCGAGTACCTCGACCACGAGGTGGACATCGTCGAAGGCACGCGGACGCTGGACGAGCCCCGGGGCGAGGTCGCGCTCGACGGCGTCTGGTTCCGCTACGAGGACGCCGCCTGGACGCTGCAGGACGTCTCGCTGACCGTTCCTCCGGGCACGAAGACGGCGCTCGTGGGCGAGACCGGGTCCGGGAAGACCACCTGCGCGTACCTGGTCGCCCGGCTCTACGACGCGACCCGGGGGACCGTCTCGATCGACGGCGTGGACATTCGCGACCTCACGTTCCCGGCGCTCACCTCGGCCGTCGGCGTCGTCTCGCAGGAGACGTACCTCTTCCACGCCACGGTTCGCGACAACCTCCGCTTCGCGAAGCCGG
Organism: uncultured Gaiellales bacterium; assembly: GCA_964569165.1. Classification (GTDB taxonomy): domain Bacteria; phylum Actinomycetota; class Thermoleophilia; order Gaiellales; family Gaiellaceae; genus GMQP-bins7. Next base: position 3,456 of record CAZMUG010000102.1, on the reverse strand, counting down.
ACGCGACCGACGAGGAGATCGAGGACGCGGCCCGGGCGGCGCAGATCCACGAGCTCGTCGCGACGCTCCCTGAGGGCTACGAGACGATGGTCGGCGAGCGCGGGTACCGCTTCTCCGGCGGCGAGAAGCAGCGCATGGCGATCGCGCGGACGATCCTCCGCAACCCGCCCGTGCTCATCCTCGACGAGGCGACCTCGTCGCTCGACACCCAGACCGAGCGGCTCGTGCAGGAGGCGCTCGAGCGCCTCTCGGAGGGCCGGACGACGATCGCGATCGCGCACCGGCTCTCCACGGTGCGCGACGCAGACCAGATCGTCGTCCTCGACCACGGTCGGATCGCGGAGGTCGGCACCTACGACGAGCTCGTCTCGCGCGGCGGCCGCTTCGCCGAGCTCGCTGCCCGAGACGTCCCCCTCGAGACGGTGTAGGCCCGCTACAGGTAGCGCTCGCGCTGCAGCCAGCGGAGCGCGACGAATCCCCAGAGCGGAGGCAGGTAGAAGGTCGAGATCCGGTACAGGAACACGGTCCCGAGCGCGGCCTCCGGCGTCATCCCGGCCCCCGTGAGGCCGACCGTGAGCCCGAACTCCGCTACGCCGATGTTCCCGGGGATGGGAACGAGGCTTCCGAGGAGTGCGATGCTCAGGTTGATCACGAGCAGCTCGGCGAGCGAGAGGTCGTAGCCGAACGCCCGCGCGAACGTGCCGAGCGCGATCGCGAACAGCACCTCGGTACCCAGGCTGCCGAGGACGAGCTGCGCGAGCTTGTGCGAGCCGCGCAGCGCGGTGAGGGTCGCCTTCACGTCGGGCCACCACTGCCGCATCCGGTCCGAGATCGCCGTGCGAATGCGCGGGACCACGACGAGGACGAGCACCGCCACGAGCACGATCGCGGCGAGCACCCAGAGCAGCCGCCTCGGGTCGCCGGAGGGCAGCGGCACGTCGAGGGCGACGGAGGCCTCGGAGAACAGAAGCAATGCCCCGAGCAGCACGGCCTGGAGCACCGTGCTCGCGAACGAGTCGATCGCTCCCGCGGACACGGCCGTCGTCGAGGACAGGCCCTGGCGCTGGAAGAACCGGATGTTCACCGCGAGCCGCGCGAGGTTGGACGGCAGCGCGACGTTCATGTACCCGGTTGCGAGCTGCATCGCGTAGACCGGCCCGAACGGGAGCTGCGCCGGGACCGAGCCGAGCGTCGACACGGCCTGCGTCACACGGGGGAGCTGCGCCACGACGAAGGCGACCGCGATCCAGCCCCAGGACGCGTCGGCGACGGACTCCCGGACCTCGCCCCAGTCCATCCCGCTGGCGGCACTGAGCACCGTGTACGACGCGAGTGCGAGGAGCGCGATCTGGATCGCGGAGCGCGCCGAGACGCGCCGCAGCTTGACGAGCTCGGGCGCGTCCGCTCCCACCGCTTCGGCCGCCTGCTCGCGGAGGTCGTCGACCTCCACGTCGGCCTCCTTCAGGGCCCTGCGGAGGGGGGCCGCGAACGCCGCGTCCTGGAGGTAGGGGAGAAGCCCGGTGACGCCGTCGGCGCCGATCGCACCGATCGCGGCCTCCAGCGCCCGGGACGTGCCGGCCAGGGCCGCGGTCGTGGCGAGAAGCTGCGCGCGATCGACGACGAGCTGGTGCTCGTCCGGGGCGACCGTCGCTCCGCCGAGCTCGACGAAGCCGAGCGAGCCGTCCACGAGCGCAAGCGTGCCCGGGTCGATCTGCTGGTGCGCGACCTTCAGGCGGGCGAGCTGCCCGAGCGCCTTCCACGCCTCCCCGAGCAGGGCCGCATCGATCTTGTCCTCCGGCAGCGAGGCGAGCGGCGTCGCCTCCCCGGCGAGGACGATCAGCGCGTCACCGGTCGCCGTGGTGCCGGCCGTCACCACGTCCCTCGTCGCGATCCCCGCCTGCCGGGCGAGCAGCGTCACGAACGCCTCCCGCTCGACCGCATGCAGGCCGCTCGCTCCGATGGCGGGGCCGGCGCTCCGGTACGAGACCCTTCGCCACAGTCGCGCGACGCGCTGGTTGTCGGCTGCGTCGCGACCGTGCACCTTCACCAGGAGCGGGCGGCCGTCCCGGCCCTTCGCCCGCAGCCTGAGAACGCCGGCGACCTGGCGTTCCTCCTCCTCGAGGCCGTCCGCTCGCACTCCCAGCGAGGCGAGGCCGGCAGCGACGTCGCCGAGCCCGGGCCGCCCGGCCGAGGTGCCGAGCACGAGGTTGGCGACGGAGGCGGCGACCAGGCCGATGACGAGCGCCGCCGCCGCGCCTCCCGGGGTCCCGGGCGGGCCGACGGCCGTGCCCACGACGGCGAGCGCGAGAATCCAGCTCCCCGTGCTTCGCAGCGGGAGCGCGAGGTGGGGCGAGATCGCGCCCACGACGGCGACTGCGGCCGCGAGCCGCACGTCCGGGAACTCCACGGTCCGGGACCGGTCGACGAAGGCGCCGAGGTCCGGCCAGGCCCCGAGCGCGAAGCGTGCGGAGACGACGCCGACGAGGACCGCGACGGCCAGCGCGGCCACCGTCTGCCCGGCGACCGAGAACCTCCGCGCGACCAGCGTCAGCGCGAACACGACGACCGCCCAGAGCCACGCCAGGTCGGCGAGGAAGCCCCACAGCGGGTCGAGCCAGTGCGGGAACGCTCCGAGGAGGCGGATG
>CAZMUG010000102.1:0-801 GCA_964569165.1 uncultured Gaiellales bacterium | reverse complement strand
GCAACCAGGAGCGTGAGCACGAGCAGCGAGGGGACGAGCACGACGACGTCGGTCGCGCGGCGCGTCCGCGGCTGCCCCGGTGGGGAGGCGAACGGCCTCAGCCCGAGCCGGATGACCTCCTGAGCGGCGTCCACCCCGCGGTCGAGCGCCCCTTGCTCGTCACCGCGTCCGCTCGTCACGGCCGGCTCCCGCCCCGGTTCGCAGCGACCCGCCGGGTCGAGAGGTTCGCTGCTGCACGCGGTGGGTTCACGGTTCTCATGACCTAATGGAAGTACTGCTTGAGGAGGACGAGCCCGAGCCCGATGAGCGCCAGGAGCGCGGCAAGCGGCACGCTCGCGCGTGTCGTCAGGCCTGCGCGACGATGAGCGACGAGCGCGTAGGCGCCGATGATCGCGACGCCCGTCCACTTCGACGCCTCGAACCCTGCCTTCAGGCTGATCACGCCGAGGACGCCGAGCATGAGGAGCGCGACGGGAGGAACGATCGCGACGAGGCTGCTGCCCGTCGCCACGGCCGCCCTCTGGAGCTCGATCCTCGTCGGACGCCGGCCCGAGCCGACCATCGTCCCGAGGTAGTACGAGTACAGCTCGGCGAGCACGATCGCGATGATCGCGCCGAACAGCGAGAGGACGATGTCGCTGTCGGAGGTCCTCTTCCCCTCGAGCGCGATGATCACGGCGAGGACGACGATCTCGATGTAGACGCCGTGCGTGGCCTGCTTCTCGCCGAGCTGCTCGTCGAGCCAGGGCATCAGAAGCTCCAGATCAGGGGAACGAGGAAGACGGCGACGGCACCGAAGAG
>CAZMUG010000101.1:0-9345 GCA_964569165.1 uncultured Gaiellales bacterium | reverse complement strand
CGCTCCGGATCGAGGCACACGTCCCCGGGCTCGGACGGCGCATCCTGCGCCTGCGTCTCGTCTGAGCTGCCGCGCCGGCAGGAGCTCGGGACACGAGCCGTCACCCACGTCGGCGAGTGCTCCTTCGACGTGGATCGCCGCTGCGTCGGCGGCCTGGACCGCCGTCACCAGCTGGAAGGTGCGCCGCACCCGGTCCTCGGTCTCGGCGTGGACGCACGTGCTGGCCGCGAGCTGCGCGGTCGGCATCCACGTTGAGGGCGGGCACCGGGGCGCGAGTTCCCTTGTCTTGCCGACCCACGGTCGACGCTCGCGAAGCGAGCTCACGACGCAGGCTCTGGATGCTCCTCGGGATCTCCTGGCGACGGGTCTTCGGACGATTCTGGGCCTGCCCTTCCTCGGCCTTCGCGAAGTGCGTTCAGCTCCTCCGCGTATCGGCGGCGGTTGACCTCGACCACGTCGGCCGGGAAGAGCCCGCAGGCGATGAGCCCGGGGTTCCCGTCTTCGTCCGGGGAGTACATGAGGCACCTCATGCGCGTCGCTCTCGAGCGAGCAGCGTGCTGAGTGCGCCGGTTGCAGCCTGCATCGCTGGAATACGCCGAGGCGCCCCGAGTGAGCTGACCGGGGGGAGGGGCTTCCGGGCCCCGCCTGCGATGCACGCGCAGCCGGCCTGGGACTCGTTGCGACCGTGCTGTCCGGCGGCCACGAACATCACGCCATCGAGATCTCGACGGGGCCGGTGCTGCGCTCGTCGAGGCGCAGCACGGTGATCGAGATCCGGCGGTCGAGGTGCTTCGAGAGATCCCCCTCGACCCGCCCGACCTCGGCGAAGCCCGTCCCAGACCACCTTCAGGATGCGGAACGTCACCCGCGTCGGCGAGTGCTGCTCGACGTGGATCGCCGGCGCGAGGACGGCCTCCGCCACCGTCTCCCTCAGATGCTCGCTCACGACTCCACCCCCAGGACGTACTCCTTGCGGGTGAGACCGAAGCTCCAGGCGACGCCCTTCCGTGCGGTCCGCGTGCTCGGTGGGACGCGCAGGAAGTAGCGGCGGTACGAGCCGTCCGGCTCGGGCGTCGAGTTCACGACCTCGACCGCGACGAGAGGCTCCCCGTCGATCTCGCGCTCCGTCCGCCAGAGCCGTCCGTAGTCGTCCTCCTGGACGACGGCCCCGCGGAGGACGCGCATGAAGGGCTCGGCCCCGATCCGCTCGATCGCCACCCGCCGGCGCTCGGCATTCGCCCAGCCCGCGACTTGCCTCGGCGTCACCCCCTCCGGGTTGCGTCCCACGCGCTCTGCCATCTCCACCCCGCGCCAGAAGTAGAGGCCCGCGCCATTCGGCCACTCGGCCGCGGGCAGGCCGTCCCAGTGGTGCAGCCGCCCCTCCTCGTCGAGGCGCAGGCGTGGGCGAGCGAGCGCGATCAGATCGACGCCGCGGCTCTCCCGCCCGACTGCGAAGGCGAAGAGCCCGGCCGCCGCCGCCTCGGCCAGCGGGACGAGCGCGGCGACGCGCCCGGGTGCCACGGACGGCGCGGCGATGATACGGCGGGCAACGGCGTCGAGGTCGAAGGTGACCCGCCGCACGCTGCGGACGTAGTCCGAGATGCCGAGCCCCACGCGGAGGACGGTTCGGTCCACCTCGACGAGCCCCCGCCCGGGCCGCGCAGGCGCAAGCACGGAGTCGCGCCGAACGAACCTGCCGGAGCCCCACCAGCTAATGACCGGGCGATCGAGAAGCCAGGACTGCCGCCCGCTGAGCTCTTGCCATCGACCGCGGTCCTGCCCGGGCCAGACGCGGGCTCGCCGGAGCGCGAAGACGTCCGAGTGGAAGCGGACCCTCCTCGCCTCCAGCCCGAGCGCCTCGACGTACTCGAGCAAGCGCTGTCCTGCCTGCTCCTCGTCCACGCGCGGCTCCTCGAGGTCGATGCCCTCGAGGAGCTCGAGCACGCGCTCGCCGATTCTCCGCGCGTCCATCAGTCGGCCACCCGACGGAAGCCCTGCGGGTGTGCGGGAGCGGGCGGGACGTACTCGCGCTGCCGGTGCACGTGGTACACGCCGGGGAAGAGCGCGATCGCGTCGTGCTCGTCGTGGACGAGGCTCGCGGGCTCCTCGACGACGAGGTGCGTGTGCCCGACCCCGCGCCCCGAGGGCGCGTTCGTCGAGTGGACGAGCCGCGCGCTTCCGAGCACGACGTGCGCGTGACCGGTCGCCTCCCCCTCCGCGAGGACGATGCGCGGGCCCTCGACGACGCGCTCGTGCTCGCGAGCGGGAAGCTCGTCCACCGGCACGAGGAGGACATCGCCCTGGCGGACGATCCCTCGAACCTGCTGCTGCTGCTCCTGGCTGCTCACTGCTACCTCCCTCCGGAGGGCTCGTGCGATCGCGCACCGCCTCGTTCGCCGTTGCCCGGAGCCCGGGCCTCATCACGTGACCACCTTGCGGCGAAGCAGGTTGGTGGACGATCGGGGCTCGCCCTCCCGTCGCTCTCGATGTGTCGATGGGTAGTCGTGCCCGCGAGGGCGACTTCTTACGTCTGTCGCCGACGCCTGCGGTACGCCTCGGTCCGGTGGCGGATGCCACGGACGACGACCGTCGCCGACGGCTCCGATCCCTCGATCGTGTACAGGATCCGGTAGACGCCGACGCGGGCGGACCACGCGGGACGGAGCTCGCCGCGCAGCGGCTTTCCCTTCCCCCAGGGGTCGGCCTGCAGCGAGTCGATCGCGTTGCGAACAGCCTCGCGGAGCGGGTCGGGGAGGTCGGCGAGCTCGTTGCGCGCGCGCGTCGTCAGCCGGAGCTCAGTCAAGTCCGAGGTCTCGCTTGACCTCGTCCCACTCGACGAGCCGGCCCGCCTGCACGTCTTCCTCGCTCCTCCGGAGCGTCTCCATCAGCTCCGTGTCGGAGAGCACCTCGATCGTCTCCTCCCACGACTCCCACTCGTCCATCGACATGAGGAGCGCGACCTGCTTCCCGTTCCGCGTGATCACGACGTGGTCCTGCTCGGCCTGCACGTAGTCGAGGAGGTCGCTCAGCGTGGACCTCGCCTCCGTGAACGGCACCGTCCTGGCCATGTCCACACTGTACAGAATTCTGCTCACCTGGGCCCCGGAGCTTACCGGCCGGAGCCCGCCCCCGAGTCACGGCTTCGCGACGAGAGGGTCACGAGTACTGCGAGCGCTCGGTCGGGTCGAGCAGCTCCTTCGGGTCTTCGAGCTCGAGTGCCATCACGTGATCGATCCGCGGCGAAGGCATCGGCGACGGAGTGGGCATCGTCGTCGCCCGCGCACCGCGTGGCGGGGCCCCCTCTGGCGACGGCCAGGCGGTCCGGCTTGCAGAAACGCTGGCAACTCTCGCCCTACGTCACCGATCCCGAGAGCAGAAACCCCGCCTGAGCGGGGGTTTCGAAGAAGCGGATGAAGGGACTCGAACCCTCGACCTTCTGCATGGCAAGCAGACGCTCTAGCCAACTGAGCTACATCCGCGAGAGGGCCGGATTATAGCCGCGACCGGCGTGATCCCCTGCGAAGGCGGCAGGTCGCCTGCCCCGGCACGGAAGCCCACGAGACCAGCGTCTCGTTGCGGAGGACTCTTCAGCCAAGTCGTTCGCGGAGCAGCGGGACGACGTCGTCGGGCTGCGGGTAGCGCCCGAGCATCGACTTCGTGAACACGAGCTCGCCGTCCACGTGCACGTCGAAGACGCCGTCGACGCCGGTCACGATCTCGACCGCGGCGACGACGTCCTCCCACTCCTCGAGGATCCGCGCCGCCAGACCGGCGGCGTTCGGGAGCGATCCTCAGGGGACGCAGTACTCGATGCGAATGTGATGTCGCTCGGCCACGCGCGCGATTCTCTCAGAAGAGCTGCGGCCCGCCGGAGCGGGCCGCAGCGGGTGAATCGCGAGCCCACCTGATACGAATCAGATGGTAACGCGGATCGGGGCGGTACGAGCGAGACGCCAATACCCACGGAAGCCGCTCCGCTGCACCTCGCTCGACCGCACACTGGGCGGAGGGCGCCGGACTCGAACCGGATCCGGGGGCAAGCCGGACGCACCGTGTATCAGGCGGGCGTCGCACCTCGCGACTTCACCCTCCGACCGGAACGAGCGTGCCCGCGGGCGCCCGGTCCCGCAAGATGTCCGATCAGGACACGGCCCGGTCGAGCGCCTCGTTGACGAGGCTGTCCGCGAGCTCGTTGTGCTCGCGGCGGACGGCCGTGTACGTCACGCTGTGGATCTGCCGCGCGAGGCGCGAGGCGTCGAGGAACTGCGCCTGCAGCGCCTTGTTCTTGACCCTGTACTCCCCGCGCATCTGCTTGACGAGGAGCTCCGAGTCGGAGACGACCTCGAGCTCCCGGACACCGACTTCGACCGCGCGCCGGAGGCCGGCGACGAGGGCCGAGTACTCGGCGACGTTGTTCGTCGCGACCCCGATCGCCTCGCCGCGCGCGTCGAGCACGGTCCCGTCCTCCGCCTCGAGCACGAACGCGTACGCGGCCGGGCCCGGGTTGCCGCGCGAGCCGCCGTCCGTGAAGAGGCGAGCCTTCAGGCGCCCACCAGCGGGTAGAGGTCGAAGGCCGGCTCCTCGTACGGGTGCGCGGCCCGGAGCGCGGCCACCACCTCCGAGACGAGCTCGGCGGGCACGACCGTCTCGACCCGCAGCTCCGCGACGCGCTCCTCGCGGCCCTTCTGGCCGACCGCCGGATCCGTGCTCTCGCCGCCCAGGAACGTCCCCGTCCCCGCCGCGTACCAGGAGCAGCGCTCGTAGTCGCCGATCCGCCCCGCGCCCGCGGCGAACACGGCGTCCCGCGTGGCCGCGAGGGCCTCGCGGGGCACGAACCAGACGAGCTTCACGCGCTCGCTCACTGGTTGTCGATCTGTGCTCTCTGCAGCGTCCCGGAGTAGTCCACGTACACCGACTTCCACTCCGTGAACACGTCGAGCGCGGCCTGGCCCGCCTCGCGGTGGCCGTTCCCGGTCTCCTTCGTGCCGCCGAAGGGGAGGTGCACCTCCGCGCCGATCGTCCCGGCGTTGACGTACGTGATCCCGGCCTCGAGGTCGCGCAGCGCGCGGAACGCACGGTTCACGTCCCGCGTGAAGATCGAGGACGAGAGCCCGTAGCGGATGCCGTTGGAGATGCGGATCGCGTCGGCCTCGTCGCGGAAGCGGATGAGCGACAGCGTCGGCCCGAAGATCTCCTCCTGCGCGATGCGCATCTCCGGCTCGACGTCGCCGAAGACCGTCGGCCGGTAGTAGAAGCCCTTCGCGAGGTCGCCCTCGCTCGCGATCTCGCCGCCCGTGAGCAGCGTCGCGCCGTCGTCGCGCCCGATCTGCGTGTACGAGTGGATCTTCTCGAGCGCCGCGGCGTTGATCACCGGGCCGACGTCGCTGTCGTCCTCCCAGCCCGGCCCGAGCCGCAGGGCTTCGGCCCGCTCGACCAGCCGGCCCGCAAGCTCGTCGTACAGGCTCTCGTGGACGATCACGCGGCTCGTCGCCGTGCAGCGCTGGCCGGACGTACCGAACGCCGACCAGAGGATCCCGTCGAGCGCGAGCTCGAGGTCGGCGTCGTCCATGACGATCACCGCGTTCTTGCCGCCGAGCTCGAGGTGGACGTGCTTGAGCCGCTCGGCCGCGGCCTCGAGCACCTTCACCCCGGTCTCCCGCGAGCCCGTGAGCGTGATCACGGGAACGTCGGGGTGCCGCACGAGCCGGTCGCCGACCGCACCCCCGCCTCCGTGGACGATGTTGACGACGCCCGGCGGCACGCCGGCCTCGTCGAGGAGCTCGACGAACCGGTGCCCGAGCGCGGGCGTGTCGGTCGCGGGCTTGAAGACGACGGTGTTGCCGGCGACGAGCGCCGGCGCGATCTTCCAGGAGGGGATCGCGATCGGGAAGTTCCAGGGCGTGATGACGCCGATGACGCCGATGGGCATCCGGACCGACATCTGGAACTTGTTCCGGAGCTCGGAAGGGGTCGTCTGGCCGAAGAGCCGCCGACCCTCCCCGCCCATGTAGAAGCTCATGTCGATCGCTTCCTGCACGTCGCCGCCGGCCTCCGCCTTGACCTTCCCCATCTCGTGGGTCATCAGGTCGGTGAGCTCGGCCTTGTGCTCGGTGACGAGGCTCGCGAAGCGGTAGAGGATCTCGCCGCGCCTCGGCGCGGGGACGAGCCTCCACTCGCGGAAGGCCTCCTTCGCAACCGCGACGGCGCGATCGACGTCGTCGGGGCCGGACTTCGGGAAGATCCCGATCCGCTCGCCGTCGGCCGGGCTCGTGGACTCGAAGGTGTCGCCGGAGGCGGCATCCACCCACTCGCCGCCGATGAAGTTCTGGTGTGTTCGTACGCTCGTGGTCGCCATGGCCTGAGTCTAGACCGGTTCCGTCGCGCGCCTCCCCGGTCCCCGCGGGAGGGTGCGCAGCCAGCTCTCGGGCGCCAGCAGCGTCGCGAGCACGGCCCCCGCGACGAAGCCGCCGACGTGCGCGAAGAAGGCGATGCCGACGAACTCCTGCTCCGGATGGAGGAGGCCGTACGTACCGGCGAGCGCCTGCAGCGCGAACCACACGGGCAGCAGGCCGAGCGCCGGCACGCGGAGGAAGAACGCGGGCAGCAGGACGCTCACGATGCGCGCGAACGGGAAGAGGACGACGTACGCGCCGAGGATCCCCGAGATCGCCCCGCTCGCCCCGATCCCCGGGATGTTCGTGTCCTCCTCCGTCATGAACGCGAGCTCCACCCCGCCCTGCAGTGCCGTCGCCGCGTAGCCGGAGACGAGGTAGACGACGAGGTACCTGGCCGGCCGAAGCCGGTCCTCGACCCGGATCCCGAAGGCGACGAGGAACACCATGTTGCCGACGAGGTGCGCCCAGCCACCGTGCGCGAACATCGAGACCGTCGCGGTCAGCGGCCAGCCGCGTGTGGGCTCCTTGCAGTCGCCTGCAAGCGCGCAGGCGCGGAAGCCGATCTCGTCCACGGAGTCCTCGAGGCCCGCCGGCAGCTGGTACGCGAGCCAGAACGCGACGTTCACGACGACGAGCAGCGCCGTGACCCACGGGAAGCGGCTCGGCTTCACGGCGTCCGTCAGCGGCAGCATCAGCCGGCTCCCCCGTCCGGGCGGGCCCGCCGCGCGTCCTCGTATACGAGCGCCCAGGCCGCCCCGAGCCAGGCGAGGACGACGACGAGGACGATCGAGCCGAGAGCTCCCTGGACGACGAGGCCGCCGACGTCGCCGAGCGCGGCGGTCGCGACCGTGCCGGGAATCGTCGTCGCGGCGCCCGGGATCCACACGAGGATGAGCCCGCTCAGGAGCACGAAGCCGAAGAGCCGGAGCGTCTTTCCGGAGGTCAGCTCCCAACTCCGCCTGAAGGCGCCCAGCACGCGGGTGTCCTCGAGCACGAGGGCGGGCGCGACGAGCGCGAACCTGCCGACGAGCACGAGCGGCAGGAGCAGCCCGAGGACGGAGAGCCCTCCGTACGCGAGCAGGACGAGGAGCGCGGCGGTCAGCGCGTTGACGCGTCGCGAGGCGCGGACGACGGTGGCCCACACGGAGGCGTCGGGCCCCCCGATCCGCGTGTCCTCGACGGCGACGACGAGGGCTGCCTGCATCCAGTAGGCACCGCTCTCCAGGAGCAGGAGGACGAGGAGCACGTAGTAGGTGATCGTCAGCGGGTCCGGGGAGTCGGCGACGACCAGGAACCCGAGGATGACCGCCACCGCCAGCAGCACCGCGTACACCGCCCCCGTGGTCCCGAGGATCATGCGCGGCCGGGCGCGCAGGAGGTCGAGGCCGCGGCGCAGGTACTCGCGCGTTCCCTCGGGCGGATGGAAGATCCGGGCGAGGTCGGGATCGGTCTCGCCGGCGAGCTCGGGCGCCTTCCCCTGGAGCCGGAGCTCGACCACGGCCGTCCGCGTGATGCGGTCGCGGAGCGAGCGGCCTCCGAGGAGGAAGAGCCCGTCCACGAGCGCGGGCACGACGAGCACGAGGAAGGCGAGGCCGAGGTATGCGCGGACGAGCGTCCGGGCGAGGCCGGCGTACGCGCCGGTGCGCGCGTCCCGGAGCCCGACCCGGAGCTCGAGCTGCCCCGGCGTGGCCCCGGTGCCGTACGCGTGGTAGAGCGCGAAGAAGAGGGGCGCGACGAGGAACGCCCAGAAGCCCGTGAACACGTCCTGCTGACTGTCCGAGGCGAACGCCAGCTCGGTGCCGAGGACGAACCCGAGCGCGACGGCAAGCAGCGCCGCGTCGAGGATGCCGGCGGCGACTCGGCGCTGTGCCGACGCGGCGGCGGGCGCTGCCTGCGCGGACGCGCCGGAGCCCGGCCCGCCCGCGTCCGTGTCGCTCAACGCGCCGCGTTCGGGACGACGCGGCCGTTCTCGTCGAGCGTCGCGTTCCACTCGGTGAGCGCGGCCTCGATCTCGGAGATGTCGGCGCCGCGATCGGCGAGGCGCACGGGCTGCCCGGCCTCCGGCAGCACGCGGTACTGGTACCAGGTGATCTCCCAGGCGAACGTGAGCACGAGCTCGCCGGTGACGCCCGAGAGCGGGACGATCGACACGAGCGGCGGCCCGAGAGCACGCGTCACGCCCTCGATCGTGCGCCGGAACAGGCTCGCGTTGAAGAGATCGGCCGCCTCGACGAGCGCCGCCTCGGCGTCCGTGAGCCGTCGCAGCACCGGCTCGGTGAGCACCGGCTGCTCGGTCTCGCCGTTGCCCACGCCGAGGAGCTGTGCCCAGCGGGGCCGCTTCTTGCGGGCGCGCACGGAGAGCGCGGGCGAGATCGGCCCGCCCTCGCGCACCCAGCCGTAGTCGAGCGCCAGGTCCTGGCAGAGCGGGCACACGTCCACGAACTCGATGCCGTCCGGCGAGAACCGCAGCGCATGCTCTCCCTGGAGCAGCGTCCGCTCGCACACGGCGCACACGCGGTGGACGTTCACCCTCGTCACGCGCATGGTCCGGACCCTACCAGGGATCCCGCGGTTATCCACAGGCTGCGGAAAACCCGGCGGCTATGCCTTCGCTGCGGCCTCCCGCTCGCGCCGCGTCTCCTCGATCACCTTCTGCGCGACGTGGGCCGGCACCTCCTCGTAGCGGAGGAAGTGCATCGAGTAGTCGCCGCGGCCGCCCGTCATCGACGTGAGCGACTGCGAGTAGGTGAGGAGCTCGGCCATCGGCACCTCGGCCCGGATCGTCGTCAGCCCGCCGACCGGCTCCATCCCCTGGAGCCGCCCGCGGCGGGAGTTGAGGTCGCCGTTCACAGCGCCGACCGCATCGTCCGGAACGGTCACCTCGAGCTCCATGATCGGCTCGAGGAGCACGGGGTCGGCGTTCACGTACGCGTCCTTCCAGGCCATCGAG
>CAZMUG010000100.1:0-9421 GCA_964569165.1 uncultured Gaiellales bacterium | reverse complement strand
GCTCGCGTGCCCGGCAGCGCAACGGCGCTGCTCGCCGTCGCCGCGACCGCGGGCCCGCCCGCGACGTCCTGAGCGCGCGGCGCGCCGGCCTGCCCCGGTCGAGGGAAATCGCGCGTCGCCCCTAGACACGGGGCTGCGCCTGCGAGAGACTCGTCAGGAACCGCACAACTGCGTTCCCTGCCGCTCGTGACGAAGATCGACATCGAGAACATCCTCGGCGCCGAGGAGATCCGGCTCCTGCTCGAGCAGTCCGAGCAGGCCGGGACGATCCGGGCGTCCGACCTCGCCGAGATCGCGGAGACCTACGAGCTGACCGAGCTCGAGCAGGACGCGCTCCTGCGCGAGCTGGACCAGCGCAGCATCGAGATCGTCGAGCAGGTCGTCCACTCGGAGACTGTCGTCGCGCTCACGTCCCCGGTCGAGACCACGACCGACGCGCTCCAGCTCTTCCTGCGCGAGGCGGGTCGCCACCAGCTCCTCACCGCGGCGCAGGAGGTCGAGCTCGCGAAGCGGATCGAGTGCGGCGACGACCTCGCCAAGGAGCGGATGATCCAGTCGAACCTGCGGCTCGTCGTCTCCATCGCCAAGAACTACCGGAACCAGGGGCTCCCGTTCCTCGACCTCATCCAGGAAGGCACGCTCGGGCTCATCCGCGCCGTCGAGAAGTTCGACTGGCGCCGTGGGTTCAAGTTCTCGACGTACGCGACCTGGTGGATCCGGCAGGCCGTCGCACGGGCGCTCGCGGACAAGGCGCGCACGATCCGCATGCCCGTCCACATCGTCGAGCGGCTGCAGAAGATCAACCGCGCCGAGCGCCTCCTCTGGACGCAGCTCGGCCGCGAGCCCACGCTCGACGAGGTCGCGGACGAGGCGTCGCTCACTCTCCAGCAGGTCCTCGAGGTGCGCGCGGCGGCGCGAGCGTCGACGTCGTTGGACGCGCCCGTGGGGGACGGCGAGGACGCCGTGTTCGGTGACTTCGTCGCCGGCGACGAGCCGCTGCCGGAGGAGACCGTGGAGCTCCACCTGCGCAGCGAGGCGCTGCGCACCGCGCTCGCCGCCCTCCCTCCCCGCGAGCGGGACGTCGTGGTGCTGCGCTACGGGCTCACGGGCGCGGAGCCGCAGACGCTGGAGGAGATCGGCCGCCGGCTCGGCCTGACGCGCGAGCGCGTGCGCCAGATCGAGCTCGAGTCGCTGAGACGCCTGGCGAGCCTCCGCGAGATGCAGTCCGTCGAGGCCACCTGACGGCCCGACCGGGCCCACTCCCCTACGTCCGCAGGTAGAGCTCGAGGCTGGGCGCGATCGCCCGGAGCTCGCGCAGCGCGCGAGCCTCGAGCTGGCGGACTCGCTCGCGCGTGATCCCGAGGTTCACACCGACCTCCTCGAGCGTCCGGGGCCGAACGCCGTCGAGGCCGAAGCGCTCGATGATCACGCGGCGCTGCCGCGGCTGCAGGCGAGCAAGCGCATCCAGGAGCTCGGACGAGCGAGCGCGGTCGGCGGTCTCGGCCTCGGGCTCGTCGGCGTTCAGGTCCGGGATGAGATCGGCGACGCTCGAGTCGCCGTCACCGATCGGCGTCTCCAGGCTGACCGGATCGAGCACGAGGTCGAGAAGCTCCTGCACGCGCTCGGGCGTGATGCCGATCTCGGCCGCGATCTCATCCAGCGACGGGTCGCGATTGAGCTTCTGGCCGAGCAGCCGCCTCGTCTTGGTGACCTTCCGGACCTGGTCGGCGACGTGGACTGGGAGTCGGATGACGCGCCCCTGCTCGGCGAGGGCACGCGAGATCGACTGCTTGATCCACCAGGTCGCGTAGGTCGAGAGCTTGAAGCCGAGCGTGTAGTCGAACTTCTCGACCGCGCGGATCAGGCCGAGATTGCCCTCCTGAATGAGGTCGAGGAGGGGAACGTCGGCCCGCGTGTAGTTCCGCGTGATCGACATGACGAGCCGCAGGTTCGACTCGATCAGCTTCTGCTTCGCAGCCTCGTCACCCAGGTCCTTCAGCCGCGCGAGCTCACGCTCCTGCGCGGGCGTCAGCAGGCGGCCGTCTCCGATCTGGCGGACGTACAGCTTCAGCGGGTCGTCGGGGCTCGGCCCCGTGAGGTCTGCTCGCTCGCGCGACGGAAGGTCGTCCGCCGACGAGTGTGTCTCCTCGTCGGCCGGGTCGAAGAGGTGCTCCGCAACGTTCCCTTCCACGCGTCGTCTATCGGCCGCGCAGTTGCCCCGCTTGAGGGATGACATCGCCGACGAGGGATCGGCGGGTGCATGGAGAAGCCGATCATCCCTCGGTAAAGCGATCTTCACAAACCTGCGGCGACCGTCCGTCGTCCGAAGGTGCGTCGACGATGAAGGGCTCATGTGCGGCATAGCGGGATTCAGCCTCGGCCCCGGCTCCTCCGTCGGCGGCACGCTCGCCGCGCGCGCACTTCTCGCCGGGATCGCCGAGCGCGGCGCCGACGCCGTCGGCTACGCCCACCGGAGCCCGGGCTCTCCGATCCGGGTCACGAAGCTCCGCGGGGGTGCCAGCGCTCTGTTCGGGGAGCTGACCCTGCCAACCTCGTCGTCGTCCGTGCTCGTCCACGTACGCGACTTCACGAAGGGGCACCCCGAGATCGCGGCGAACAACCACCCCATCCGGCACGCCGCGGTCGTGGGTATTCACAACGGCGTGATCGAGAACGACGACGACGTCCTCCGCCGCCACGGGATCGACCGGGCCGAGCCGGAGATGACGGTCGACTCCGAGGCGATCTTCGCCCTCATGCACCATCGCCGGCACGACCCGCGGTCGCTGGCGGAGCTCCGGGGCGCCATGGCGGCGGCGTGGCTCGACGAGCGGGACGCGGATGCGCTCTTCCTCGCGCGCGGCAGGCTCCGCCCGCTCTGGATCGGGGCGAGCGGAACGGATCTCTTCTTCGCCTCGACCCGCCGCGCGCTCGCCATCGTCGAGGCGGTCGTGAAGACACGGCTGCGCCTGCGCGAGGTGCGCGAGGGACGCTTCCTGCGCGTCGAGGCCGGCCGGGTCGTCAGCGAGCGGCGGTTCCGGCCGGGCCGCGGCTACCGGGAGACCGGCTACAACCAGCCCGTCCGGGCGCCGCGCGAGGCGGTCTCCTGCCTCGAGCGTCTCGCCGCGGTGGCGCCGTCACCCTCCGCGTAGCGACCCGTCCGGAAGGACGTCCACGCCTTCCTCGCGCAGCCGCTCGCGCACGAGGTACTGGAACGCCGTCCACGCGCCGCGCGGGACGTCGAGCAGCCGATACACCTGCCACTCCGAGAGCAGCGTGGCGTCCTCCCTGCGCGCGGACGCCCAGTCGGCCATCTTCGGGAGGCGGTTCAGCGAGCGCGCGAGAGCCGCGCCCTGGACGATCGCCCGCTCGAGCCGCTCCTCGCCCTGGAGCACCTCGAACCCCGCCTCGCGGAGCGCGTTTCCGAGCGAGCCGAACGTGTGGGCGTAGAGGGATGCGGAGGGCAGCGATCGGCGCCGGGCAGCCAGGTCACGCGCAGTCGGGACGCGGCCGAGCTCGTCACCGAGGTCGCGCAGCTGCTGCAGGAGCTCCTCCCGGGTGAGGAAGCGCCGCGGGAAGAGCCCTGCGGCTCGCTTGGCCGCGTTCCACGTCCCGAAGTGCTCGATCACGGTCTGCGGATGCACCCGGGCGTCGGGGTCCTTCGCGAACTCGCGCATCGTCGGCGAGCGCCCGATCCTCTCCGCGGCTGCTCGGAGCTCCTCGAGGATCTCGGCGTCCGTATAGCGCCGGCGGAGCCCGGCGCGGAACGCCGCCAGCTCGGCCTCGTCGATCCGAACGCGCGCGCGCTTCCTGGAGCGGGGTCTGGCCATCGTCTGCAGTCAGCTTAGAGCGTTTTGGGGATTGTGCAAGGACTCCAGAGCACGCGGTGGCCTCCTCCCCACGCGCTACGCTCGCCGCCCATGAACGTGCGACTCGAGCTGGAGACGGCCGCAGCGCGCGCGGTCGGTGCGCTCTCCCGCGCGGGCGGGCGCGGCGGCGGCACCACCCTGCCGGGAAAGCTCCTGTGGAAGATCGATCCGGGCGCCGTCTCCGCGCTCTCCTCCCGCCTCCGCGGAGGCGTCGCGCTCGTCTCCGCCACGAACGGCAAGACGACCACGACCGCCATGGTCGCGGAGATCCTCGGGACGACGCACGAGCTCGCCTGGAACCGCGCCGGAGCGAACCTCCTCTCGGGGATCACATCGGCCCTCGTCTCCGCTCGAGGAGCCGACTTCGGGCTCTTCGAGGTAGACGAGGGCGCGCTGCCCGAAGCGCTCGAGCGCATGCGTCCCAAGGCAGTTCTGCTCGGCAACCTCTTTCGCGACCAGCTCGACCGCTACGGGGAGCTCGAGATCGTCGCCGAGCGCTGGCGTGACGCCGTCGCGCGACTCCCGGAGGCAGCCACGCTCGTCGTGAACGCCGATGACCCGGTCGTCGCAGACCTCTCCTCCGACCGCCCCCGGTCGCTCCGGTTCGGCCTCGACGACCCGCGGCACGCGCGACCGCGTCTCCAGCACGCGGCCGACTCGAAGTTCTGCGTGCGCTGCGGTGCGCCGTACGCGTTCGCGGCCGCATACGTCGGGCACCTCGGTGACTACCGGTGCCCTGCCTGCGGCCACCGCCGGCCCCCGCTCGACGTCACCGCGTGCGACATCGAGCTGCAGGGCCTCGTCGCGTCGCGGTTCCGCGTCTCCGCGCCGCAGGGCGAGCTCGACGTGCGCCTGGCGCTGCCGGGTCTCTACAACGTCTACAACGCCGTAGCCGCGGCGTCGCTCGCGCTCGCCGTCGGCGCGTCGCTCGAGGACGTCCGGACGGGGCTGGAGCGCTTCAACGCCGCGTTCGGGCGATTCGAGCGGATCGCGACGGGAGGGAAGTCCGTCGTCCTCCTGCTCATCAAGAACCCGGCCGGGGCGAACGAGGTCGTACGAACGCTGGAGACCGGCGTCCCCCCCGTGCTCGTGCTCGCGCTGAACGACGAGATCGCCGACGGCCAGGACGTCTCCTGGATCTGGGACGTGGACTTCGAGCCGCTCCTCGCTCGCGCGGGGCACGTGGTCGCGACCGGCGGGCGGGCCGCCGAGCTCGGGCTTCGACTCGTGTACGGCGGCCTGCCCGAGGACCGGCTGGAAGTGATCCCCTCGCTCGAGCAGGCGCTCGACCGGGGCCTTGGCCTGACGGACGCGGGTGTCGAGCTCGTGATCCTGCCCACCTACACGGCGATGCTGGCGCTGCGCGGGATCCTCGCCGAGCGCGGTGCGGTGCGCCCGTACTGGGAGGCCGCACCCGCGTGAGGATTCGCGTCGGCCACCTCTATCCCGACTACCTCAACATCTACGCGGACCGCGGCAACATCGCGGTCCTGTCACGGCGAGCCGCACTCCGGGGACACGAGCTCGTGCTCACGCCGATCGGCCGCGAGGAGCCTCTCGACCCCGCCGCGATCGACATGCTCTACGTCGGCGGCGGCCAAGACCGCGAGCAGGCTCTCGTCGCGCCCGATCTCGTCACCAAGGCCGACGCCATCCGGGACGCGTGCGAGAAGGGCGTCACGCTGCTAGCCGTCTGCGGGGGGTACCAGCTCCTCGGGCGCGGGTACCGAGCGCGGGACGGCTCCTTCCTGCCCGGCGCAGGGCTCTTCGCGCACGAGACCGTGGCCGGCGACACGCGGATGATCGGCGACGTGCTCCTCGAGTGCGAGCTCGATCCCGGCGAGAAGCGGATGCTCGCGGGCTTCGAGAATCACGCCGGCAGGACGCTCCTCGACCCGGGCGGCGAGCCGCTCGGACGGGTCGTCCACGGCTTCGGGAACGACGGCAGTTCCGGCTTCGAGGGCTGCCGGCTCCGGAACGCGATCGGCACGTACCTCCATGGGCCCCTGCTGCCGCGGAATCCGTGGCTTGCGGACTGGCTGCTCTCCCGCGCGCTCGCGCACGCCACGGGAGGTGACCCGCCCGTGCTCGCGGAGCTACCGGATGCGCTCGAGAACGATGCGTTCCGGGTCTCGGCGGAGCGGGCCAAGCGGCGCGGCGGGCGCCGCTGAGAGCGGGATGTCCACGGGGCACCCCGGCCCACCACCCGCTTTCAGCGTAACGAGCAAACCGTCACGCGTGGGTGTCGAATAGCGCCGAGAGCGTGTCTTTCGACGCGGTCACGGCACCCACATCTCCCCCAGGTACACCGCCGGATCGCCCGGTTGCCAGCGCTGGAGGAAGCGCTGGATCGGGGGGTGCATCGGAATCCCGTCCAGCTCCGAGATCCTGAAGGCGCGATGTCCGCGCACGGCGTCGTCCTCGGAGCTGACGTCCTCCAGCGAGCCGGTCACGTCGGCGGCGAACACGACGTGGACGACGTGCTTTCGGTACGACGCGCGCGGCGGCGAGATCGACTCCACGATCGCGACCGGCCCCTCGAGCGGGATCTCCGCCCCGTCGCCGAACAGGCCCGTCTCCTCGGACAGCTCGCGCCGCAGCGCCCGGACGAGGCTCTCACCCGTCTGCACGCCGCCGCCGGGAAGCAGCCACACCTCGCGAGAGCCCTTCTGGTGGCGGAGGAGAAGAACGCGCCCGCGCCAGCGGAGGATCGCCGAGACGCGGATCCGGGGCTCCACGGTCAGTGCGCCGACGACCCGAACCCGCGCGTACCCCGCTCGCTCGTGGCGAGCTCGGGGACCTCGACGAGCCGAACGGAGGCGACGGGGACGATGACGAGCTGGGCGATGCGCATCGCGGGCTCGACGACGAATGCCGCCGCTCGGTCGGTGTTGAGTAGCACGACTCGGATCTCCCCGCGGTAGCCCGAGTCGATCAGGCCTGGCGTGTTGACGATGGTGATGCCGTGCCGGGCGGCCAGGCCGGAGCGTGGCTGGACGAATCCCGCATAGCCTTCGGGGATCTCGACGGCGATCCCGGTGGGGACGACCGCGCGCTCACCAGGGCCGAGGTGCGCTCGCTCGCAGGCGACGAGGTCGAGCCCGGCGTCCCCGGCATACGCCTGCGCAGGCAGGACGGCGTCGTCCCGAAGCCGGCGTACGGCCACCTCGATCATCGTGCAGACGCCTCCATCTCGCCACCGCCGGCGACGAGAAATCGGGCGAACCTCGCGATCTCCTGCCGGGGAAGCCGTGCTCGGACGTGCACGCCCTCGGCCGTGTCACGCCGCTCCGCGATCGGCGCCCCCAGCCCGTAGAGGTCGGCCAGCGCCGCGCCGTCCGCGAAGGGCACGAGCAGGTTGACGTCCTCGAATCGATCCGAGAACAGCTCCGCGATCCGTGACTTCAGTGCCTCGAGCCCCTCTCCCGTGCTCGCGGACACCTGCAGCGCGCGAGGGAAGAGGTGGCCGACCCGTCTCCGCCCGAGCGGGTCGAGGAGGTCGATCTTGTTCAGCACAAGCTCGACCGGGATGTCGTCGGCACCGATCTCCGCGAGCACGCCCGTAACCGCACCGATCGTCTCGCGCAGACGTCCTTCGGGCAAGGAGGCGTCGGCCACGTGCAGCACGAGGTCCGCCACCAGCGTCTCCTCCAGGGTCGCAGCGAAGCCCTCGACGAGCTGGGTGGGCAGCCGCCGGATGAAGCCGACCGTGTCTGTCAGGAGGTACCGCTTGCCGTCGTGCTCGAAGCCGCGGGTCGTGGGGTCGAGCGTCTCGAACAGCCGGTCGTCGACCGACGCGTTCGCACCGGTGAGCGCATTGAGGAGCGTGGACTTCCCGACGTTCGTGTACCCGGCGAGCGCGATCGTCGGCACCTGCGTCCGGCGCCGTTCCTTGCGCCGCGTCCGGCGCTGCGCTCCCAGCGTGCGGAGCTGCCGCTTGACGAGCGAGATCCGCCGCCGGGCCAGCCGGCGGTCCGTCTCGAGCTGGCTCTCGCCGGGGCCTCGCGTGCCCACGCCGCCGCCGAGCCGTTCCAGGTGCTGCCACAGGCCCCGCATGCGCGGGAGGTTGTACTCGAGCTGGGCCAGCTCGACCTGCGCCTTTCCCTCTGCGCTGCGCGCGTGCTGCGCGAAGATGTCCAGGATCAGCTGGGTCCGGTCGACGACGCGCGAGCGCAGCGCGTCCTCCAGTGCCCGCTGCTGGGTCGGCGTGAGCTCGTCGTCGACGAGCAGCACCTCCGCGGACGCGGCGGCGTATGCCTCCTCGAGCTCCCGGAGCTTCCCCTTGCCGACGAAGGTGCGCGGATCGGGGCGGCCCCGGTACTGGACGAGCTCCCCCACGGGGCTGACGCCGGCGGTCCTGGCGAGCTCGCGGAGCTCGGCGAGCTCGACGTCGCCGTCAGCGCCCTTGGGGAAGACACCGACGACGAAACCCCGCTCCGGCTCCGCCCCGGGGGCGGGATCGGGCTGGCGCGCGGTCACGCGGGGATTATGCAGGGAGCGCGGCCGCGTAGTGTGTACGCGTGGACGAGCTCGGCCGGCGACTCGCGGAGCGCACGCTCGAGCTCGTGGACATTCCCTCCCCGAGCGGTGCGGAGGCCGTCATCAGGGAGCACGTGCTCGGGCTCGTACCGGACTGGCTCCGTCTCGAGACGGCGGCCGACGAAGCGTACTTCTTCGTTCCTGCCGACCGCTCCGCAGCGTCCCTCGTCGTCCTCGCCGGGCACTACGACACCGTCCCGGCCCAGGGCAACCTCCCGGGCCGGCTGGAGGATGGCACGGTTCACGGCCTCGGCGCGAGCGACATGAAAGGCGGGCTCGCCGTTGCGCTCGAGCTCGTCCGGGAGCGTGAGCCCGACGCGTGGCTGCACGATGTCGGGCTTCTTCTGTTCGGCCGCGAGGAGCTCCCGGCCGACCGGAACCCCCTCCCCGCGCTCTTCGCAGCATCTCGTGCCATTCACGAGACGGAGCTCGCGATCCTGCTGGAGCCGACCGACCTCCGCCTCCAGGCCGGGTGCCTCGGCAACATCGTCGCGCGGCTCGACTTCCAAGGCCGGAGCGGCCACTCGGCGCGCCCGTGGCAGGCGGAGAGCGCGCTCGAGCAGGCAGTGCGAGGCCTCATTCCGATCTTCGACGCCGAGCCCCGCGTCGCCGCGGTCGGCGGTCTCGAGTTCCGGGAGGTCGTCTCCGTGACGCGCCTCGAGTCCGGGATCGCCGACAACGTCATCCCCGGCGAGGCACGCGCGACGCTCAACTTCCGGTACGCGCCCGACCGCGACCCTGCGGACGCGGAGCGGCACCTGCGCTCGCTCGTACCCGCCGGCGCCACGCTCGAGCTCACGAGCCATGCCGACGCGGGGCGCATCGTGACCGACTCGCGGCTCGTCCGCTCCCTGTGCGCGAGCGGGAGCCTCGAGCTCGAGCCGAAGCAGGCGTGGACGAACGTCGCCGACTTCACGGCCAGGGGCATCGATGCCGTGAGCTTCGGCCCCGGGCACACGCAGTACGCACACCGCCGGGACGAGCGGGTCGAGATCGCGGCGCTCGTCAGCGCC